>JBDTQP010000130.1:0-8194 GCA_039932125.1 Gemmatimonadota bacterium | reverse complement strand
AAACTGGTTACTCTAACTGTGAACCATCCTGCACTCTGGACCAGGCGACCCGCAGCTTCCCACACATGTTAATTTGCACCCAGCACCCAGCACCCAGCACCCTGAACTCTGCACCCTGCACCCTGCACCCGTTACTCTGCACCCTGCACTCTGCACTCTGCACCCGCTACTCTGCACTCTGCACTCTGCACCCAGTACTGGGGGGGGGGGGAATCTTGATGCTTCTGTGGGTTGGTTTAGGCAGTGCACTAGGCGGCATGGCCCGTTTCCTTCTCGGCGGCTGGATGCAGCGGGCATCTCCAGGTTTCCCCTGGATGACCATGCTCATCAACGTGAGCGGCTCGTTTCTGCTGGGGATGATCATGCGAAACAGTGGGGGTGCTTCCATGCGGCCCGAAACCCGGGCGTTTTTCGCGATCGGCATCTGCGGCGGTTACACGACATTCTCCACCTTCAGTTACGAAACCATGATGCTCCTGCGTGATGGCCAATGGTGGCGGGCAGCGAGTTACGCGCTCGCGAGTGTTGTGCTCTCGTTGCTGGCGGTGTTTGCCGGTTTCGCTGTGACGAGGCCAGTCGCCTAGATTGCTTCCAGGCTGATGCTACCTGCCACCATCTGTTGTGAGGCCCCTATGAAGTCTCCGTTTGAAGCCGCCGCTGGAGTTGCCAATGCCTGCCAGGCACTCCCAAACATTGTTACCGGCGGACAGCCTTCGGCTGAGCAACTGCGGTCGCTGAAAGAGGCGGGTGCCCAGATTCTGCTCGATCTCCGCGATCCCATGGAGCAGAGACCCTTTGACGAGGCAACCCTCGCAAAGGAGGTCGGGCTCGAATACATCAATGTTCCCGTCTCCGCGAGCACGGCTAATGACATGACCATGGAGCGAGTGCTTACCGTCATCAGGAATGCGGGAGACAAGCAGATTTTCTTCCATTGTGGGGGAGGAAACCGGGTGGGTGCCACTCTGCTTCCCTATTTCATGATCGACCTGGAAATGCCGGAGGAAGAAGCGATCGAGCAGGCAATGCGCGTGGGACTTCGCAGCACGGAAATGCTGGACTGGGGGCTTGAATATGCCCGGAGGAAAACCGGAGTAGATTGAAATCTATTGCGAAGGCGCCGGCTCCTCTGCACTCCTCGGGCCGGCGCCCTTCTTATCAGGACTTGTCTCCCCACCTATGCCAGTACATCCGCATCTCTCCGATCTTTTCCCCGTCCAGCTCACAGAAAATCGCCCCTCGCGCATCTACCCATTCTCCCGTTCTCCGGCGCCGGAAGGTGCATTTGAACTCGGTGGAGAACCAGGGACCGACCACGTAGATCTCTCCGCTCGTGAATGTCACTTCCGACTGGTAATAGGGAATCTCTTTCCAGTAGCCCCTTATCGCCTCGGCGCCCACCAGGGCCGCAGAAAATGGAGTTTCAATGAATCGCGCGGTGGGAGCAAACACAGACAGGAGGGTGTCTGCGTTTCCCCGGCTCCATCCCTGTCCGAACATATCAATCAGTGACCGGCCCATCTCTGTCGTGCTCATACGGTGCAGGCGCCTGAGAAAGAAGAGTGGATGGGAGGATAAGACTGTGGGGCATTCTGACGGAAGGCCCTGGCACAAGAGGGCGTTTTTGATGGGCTCAAGTGGGTATGGAGGGCGAGTCCAGTATTACGTTTCTTCCGATGCCTCCATCATACGGTATTCGCCGGCCACCTGGCCTGGGCCTGCTGCTGCTGCTGCTGAACCCGGCGCCCCTTTCGGCCCAGGATCCATGTCCAGCCCTGGCCGGAGACCGAATCGAGGCCGGATGGCGCGCCTACCGGTCCGACTCCATGGCGGTCGCCGAGCGGATTTTCCGGTCGGCGCTTGCCCTGTGTCCTGAAAGTGGTGAGGCGAGAGTGGGGTCAGGGTACATTGCCTTGCGCCAGGGCTCACTCAGCCTGGCAGACTCACTCTTCGAACTCGTCGTAGAATCCGAACCCCGAAACAGCGACGCGTGGACCGGGCTTGCCCTCACGATGAACCGGCGGGGTAACCGGGCGGGAACAGTAAACGCCGCGCGACGGGTGGTCGAAATTCTGCCGCAGGACTCTACTGCCCGGTCCTTGCTCGATCGCCTCGATCCCGAGTGGAATCGCGCGGCTCGGCAACCACCCTCTCGCCCAGCGACACAGCAAGTCGTGTCGAGAACGCACGGTTCCGGGTTTCAGACCCGCACCCGCAATGGCTGGCTTCCCTTCTACATCAAGGGGATCAACCTCGGAGCCGCCCTCCCCGGCAAATACCCCTCTGAGTTCCCGGCCGATTCGGCGCTCTATGCACGGTGGATACAGCTCATGGCCGGGATGAATGCGAATGCCGTTCGTCTCTATACGATTCTGCCGCCCGAGTTCTATCGTGCGCTGCGTGGGTGGAACCTGGGCCATCCCAGGCAGGTTGTCTGGCTTATTCACGGCGTGTGGGCCGAGCTCCCTCCGGAACACGACTTTGATGATGCCGTGTGGAAGCGTTCCTTTCGCGACGAGATGACCCGGGTAGTGGACCTGGTACACGGTGCCACCGATATCTCCCCTCGTCCTGGCCATGCAAGCGGCCGGTACGATGCCGATGTATCTCGCTGGACCCTCGCCTACATCATCGGTCGCGAGTGGGAACCCTACGCCATCAAGGCGTACGCCGAAGGACATCCCGGGCTCGGTGCCTTTCGCGGCCGCTATCTCCAGGCGGATCGTGCCCCCGCCGCCGACCGCTGGATGGCCGAGCAGTGCGACTTCATGCTCGCGCACGAGATGGACCGGTTCAACGCGATTCGGCCCATCTCGTATACCAGCTGGCCCACGCTGGATCCGCTGCGCCACTCGACCGAGTCCACTATTGTAGAAGAAAACGCCTGGCGAGAGAAGCGGGGACGACCGGAGAACCTCACGCGGGAGTATGAGAACGACGCGGTGAGCATGGATGCGAATCTCATCCATCCTACAGCGGCCAACCCCGCTGGATGGTTCGCGAGCTATCATGCCTACCCGTATTACCCCGATTTCATGCTGCTCGATCCGAAATACCGGCAGGCACACTCCTCCCTCGGACGCTCGAACTATTTCGGATATCTGCGTGACCTGAAACAACATCATGCCGATATTCCGCTGGTCATCGCGGAGTATGGAGTCCCATCGAGCCACGGAACAGCCCACCTGCAGCCGCAGGGCTGGAATCATGGCGGCCATGATGAGAAGGAGATGGCGAGCATCGATGTCCGGTTAACGCAGGAGATCCGTGAGAGTGGTGCCGCTGGTGCAATTCTCTTCGCCTGGATCGACGAATGGTTCAAGAAGAACTGGATCGTGGCAGACTTCGAAATCCCAATCGAGAACACCCGCCGCTGGCACAACGTTATGGATGCCGAACAGAATTACGGTGTGCTTGGAGAAGACGCCGGCCCCGACCACGCGACCCCTGTGCTGGGCGGCGACCCCGGACGCTGGCTGGCAGGCCGTTCGCTGTATGAGGATTCCCCCATCCCCACGAATGGGCCTGCATCACTCCGCATCCAGCACGACGCCTCCTACATTTATCTGGCAGTGACGCTGGCGGGGGACAATGGATCGGCTTTCCGCCGGGATTCACTGGGAATCATGCTGGCGCTCGACACGCATCTTCCGAATCATGGGCAGCATGCGCTTCCCAACCACCTCACGAGAAGCGGCGCCGGGTTCGAGTTTCTGATCGACCTCAGGGGCACAGACGGGGAAATTCGAGTGGCCCCCGAATACAACCTGTACGGCGGGGCTCCGGATCCAGGCGGCGATGATGCCGGTAGGTTTTACCACCGGCCCATCACCATCGTGGATCGAACAGACGGACGCTTCGACTCCATGTACGTCGGGACCAACCGCGCTCGATATGGCCGTGATGGAACTTTCTACCCGGCCTCCGGCGTCAATCGTGGGCGGTTGAGATTTGGCACGGCGGCACAATCATCCCTCTCAGACTGGTATTATGATGGACAGGCTCGGCTGATCGAGCTTCGGATCCCGTGGGCGCTGCTCAACGTGAGTGATCCTTCGACCCGCACACTGGTGTACGAGCGCCAACACGGCGAATCGATCGGGACCGTAACCGCCGAAGGATTCAGGATCGGTGTAGTCAGCTATAGCAGAGGTGCCGTTCCGGCTGTGGCCGGTGCGCTTCCGGCACTCGCGAGTGACGGCACCTGGCCGGCGGAGTCTTTTCGCAGCTGGCAGTGGGAAGAATGGGAAGATCCGCAATATCACGAACGACTGAAGCCGGTGTATGAAGCGATGAAGAAGACATGGGCCCGGGGAACTGGCCGGGAGAACTGATGAATCCAAGTCTCGACACCCGAATATTCGGAAAGTGATCAGTGACACGTAGCGGCTATTGCTGGATCGCTCTCGCGTTCCTCGCCATTACCTCGCGGCTCGAAGCGCAGCAGGAGGCGGCGGACGCTGCCTGGATTCGCGGCGACTATTCGACCGCCCGGCTGGCCTACGAGGAACTTCTCCTCCGGGATCCGCAATCGGTGCGCGCCAATTACCGATTGGGAATACTTGCATCATGGGATGGAAACCTGGATTCTGCGCTGGTTCTCGTGCGGCACGCGAGAGCCATCGAACCGGATGATACCGACCTCATCCTGGGAGAAGCACGGATACTTGCGTGGGCGGAGAGCTTCGACGATGCCATTGTCCGCTACGATAGCGTGCTCACCCGAGAACCTGCCAATCACGACGCACGCATCGCGCGGGCGCAGACGCTCGCATGGGCCAACCGATTCGGTGAGGCCGACCAGGCGTATCGCGAGCTGCTCGCCCGTGACCCCGATGATCGTGATGCCGCGGCGGGACGGGCCCAGCTCGCCGCCTGGCGCGGCGACCTTCAAGGCGCGATCGAGGGCTATGAGGCGGTCATTGAAAAAGATCCAGCCAACGCGGTGGCACTCGCCGGCCTGGGCCAGATCTACCTCTGGCAGGGCCGATTCGGCGAAGCGCGGGCCCAATCTCAGAGAGCACTCGAAGCGGACCCGGGGAATCGCGCCGCGCGGCAGCTCGATACCGCCGTTCAACTGGAGACCAGGGTCCAGCCCGAGCTCACCCTCGGATGGAGCAACGATTCCGACGATAACACCGCCTGGTGGCAGACCCTCGGCGCCTCCACCCTGCTGACGGATGCCCTCCGCGGGTTCGGTTCCCTCGGGGCACTCGAGGTGAGTGATCCAGCCAGGAATGCCTCCCGGCTTTCTGCCGAGGGAGGATTGAGTTATGGGATTGGCAACGCACAGGCGACTGTGGCGATCGGTGTCCGACGGATGTCCCCCGATGTGGGATCGAGCCGGACATCAGGCACCGCGCGCCTGGGCGCGGGTTACCGGTTTACGCCTTCAATCAGGGCGAGCGTGTCTTACGCCCATTATCCGTTCGATGAAACCGCACTCCTTATCGACCAGAATCTCACGATCGATGTGCTTGATCTTTCGCTCGACTACCAGCTTCGCCCGGGTCTTGCCGCCAGCGGGGCGGCGGGACAGGTCTGGTACAGCGACCACAACTCTCGAACGTCCGGATTGCTCGCGCTTACGCAGACGGTGCACCGCGACTTCTTTGCCGGGGCTATGATTCGTGGTCTCAGATATGAATTCAAAGGCGTAGGTTACTTCTCGCCCGATCGTTTCACGCTGGCGGAAGCCCGGGGAGGGTGGAGCCGGACCTGGTCACCCTGGCATGCCCGGGTAAGCGGAGGACTCGGCGTTCAGCAGGTTGGCCGCAGTACCCGATCCCAGGCAGAGTGGCACCTGGAAGGGCGATTGGGACGTAACTGGACCCGGTTCAACGTCGTCGAGGTTTTCGCTGGCATCTCCAACAGCGCGGAAAGCTCTACGACCGGTGCGTTCCGCTACCGCACAGCGGGCATCGTCATTCGGCTCGCGCTTTAAGCACACCGCAGAACTGGCCGAACGCTCCACCAATCAGCAGATTGAATCCCGCACCATCTTTCCAACGATGAAAGGCGAGCCATGGCATCACGTATCGTGAAAAGACTATTTGGCACGATCCTGGTCCTCATTCTTCTCGTGGTGCTGGGAGTGGGTGTTGTCTACCTCCTCAGCTCCCGGCACCTGAACCGGGTCTACTCCGTCACTCCGGTCGCTCTCACCATCCCCACGGATTCAGCGACACTGGAACGTGGCCGGCACCTTGTCACCGTCCGACTCGGCTGCACGGGTTGCCACGAGTCTGACCTTGGCGGGAAGGTGTTCATAGACGCCATGCCGTTCGGTCGCTTTGTCGCGAGCAACCTGACATCGAGCGGTGCTACCGGCTCGTACACCGATGCCGACTGGGTGCGCGCCGTTCGAAATGGCCTTCGACCCAACGGCAAGCCGCTCCTGTTCATGCCGTCTCAGGTATTTGCCGCGCTCAGTGCGGAAGATCTGGCGGCAACCATCGCCTATGTCAAGTCGGTACAGCCAGTCACTCGCACCCTGGCGGCGAGTGCCGTAGGACCCATTGGACGCGCCCTCATTGTTTTCAAGAAGGCGCAGCTGCTCCCGGCTGAGCTCATCGATCATCAGGCTTCGCTCACCGTGGCACCGTGGCCTGCGGCAACGGCGGAGTACGGGAATTACCTGGTATCAACCGGCGGATGCTTCGTGTGCCATGGACCCGGACTGAGCGGCGGCAAGCTGGCAGGAGCTCCGGAGGATCCACCCGCACGCAACATTACACCGACGGGGATCGGAAGCTGGAGCGAGGCAGATTTTATTCGCGCACTGAGGGAAGGCACTCGCCCTGATGGCACGAAGATCAACCCATTCATGCCGTGGCAAACCATGGGCAAGATGTCCGACGATGAGCTTCTGGCAATCTACCGCTATCTGCGTACGGTGCCGGCGAGGGAGAATGGTACTAGTTGAGGTGTGGGGTGTGGGGTGTGAGGGAATAGAAATTCTGGGCACCTGTGGCTGGCATCGCTGAACGTCGACAGCACCGCCAAATCGCGAAAGAGCGAAAACGCGAAAGCTGAGTTGCCAGTCTCTGGGCTACATCTGCCGGATTCCTATTGCTACGACGCTTTACACAAACAGTATTCGCCATCGGCATGGATAGCTGTTGCTGTGTTTTGTCTTTTCTTGTTCTTCTCTTTGTTCGCCTTTTCGCTCTTTCGCGTTTTCGCGGGCGCTGTCGAGGCCCGAATAGAGCCCTCCGGTTTATCGTCCTACGTGATCTCGTACCGGCTTCCGCGTAAGAAAAAGGCGGGGAATCTCCCCGCCTGCCGCTGAAATTATAGTCAGGCCTGACCTCTACGTGCCTGCGGACGCTTCCCCGGTTGTACGCTTGAGACCATCTCGCGCTTCGGCAACTCGCGGCTGCAGCGACGGGTCCGCTTTTTCCCATAGCCTGATAAAGGAGCTGTACGCATTGGCCGCTCCCTGCCGATCGCCCTTGTCTTCCAGCGCGCGGGCGAGCATCAGCCGTGCGATAGGCAGATAAATCACGTCTGATGTCGCAGAAAAGCCGTTTTGCAACCAGCGAATACCTTCCTCGCGGGTCGCCGCTCGCGCAGCCAGAAATTCGGCAAGCCGGAAACGTATGTGCGAGCTATTGAAGTCCATCCCCAATGCACCGGCGCCACGCAAACCGGCTTTCATCTCGGCAACTCCGCCAATGGTATCGCCCGCAAGCACCTTGATCCATCCGCGGTAGCCGCCGAGCATCGAGCGCATCTCCGGAGTAAGCGTCGTATTCGAAGCAGCGAGGACTCCATCGAGGACACGCCGCGCCGCGGCGACATCTCCGAGAGCAAGATCGTAAGCGACCCTGAAGTTGGCCGGAAAGAAGCTCTTCATGGATGCCGCTTCCATCGCCTGGGTCACATTATCGGCAATCGGATATGAGCTTGCAGGCGCCAGGCCCGCAAGCACGGGCATCACGTGCATCCCCAGCGCCATGTCCTTGCTCACCAGCTCTATGGAATCGGCGACCACTTTCGCCTCATGGAGCCTTCCCAGGCCAGTCAGGAAGAAGATCCGGCTGGCAGAGAACCCCGCCCACTTGCCGGGATTCTCGCTGAACGGAGGCATGAGCGAATCGAGCGCGGTCCCGACACCTTCGACACCGGGCGAATCTTCGGAATATCGAGAGAGAATGGCCCCCTGGACGGCCCCGGGTTGATGACGCCGCGC
>JBDTQP010000129.1:0-8282 GCA_039932125.1 Gemmatimonadota bacterium | reverse complement strand
ACCCACCAGGAGTTTACCGCGGGTGCGAGGATTGTGGAGCCAGGCGAAACGCATTACTAAAAAGTAACAGTGCTATGTGCTATGTGCTACGTGCTGTGTGCTGTGTGCTGTGTGCTGTGTGCTGTGTGCTGTGTGCTATGTGCTATGTGCTATGTGCTATGTGCTATGTGCTATGTGCTATGTGCTAGCCGCGAAGGTCACATTGTTCCCGCTTACCGCTTACCGCTCACCGCTCACCGCTTACCGCCTCATGAATGACTGACTCCGGCTGCGAGTGGATGGGGCAATACTGCTGCGGGGAGGTCCCGCTTAGGTAGTACTCAACCGTGCGGACCTCTTCCGGGCAATATGCCGTCGCGAGAAATCCGGTGCTTCGGTCGATCGTAGCGCCCACGATTCCCGGCGGCTCGAGCCAGTCGTTCGGTGGAGCACGATGACGGTAGACCTCCTGCATGATTGTCGTCCACACCGGCGCCGCGAGTTTGCCGCCCTGGGCTCCCTGCATGATGCGCTCGCGGCGATCCATGCCGATCCACACTCCAGTCACCAGCTCCGAGGTAAATCCAATGAACCAGTTGTCGGCATAGTCGTCGCTCGTTCCGGTTTTCCCGCCGGCAGGATAGCGGAAGCCGGCACCGGTCACCGCGCTATAGGCGGTTCCGCGACGAACGACATCACGAAGAGCGTTGGTAAGCAGCCAGGCCTGGTCCGGGTCCATGACGGAGGTCCACGCCGTCTGCGTTTCCCACAGCACATTTCCCTGGCTGTCCTCCACTCGTTCAATGACCCGGGGTGTGGTACGATCCCCACCATTTGCGAACGCCGAGTACGCACTCACCAGTTCCAGAGGAATCACTTCGGAGGTCCCGAGCAGCGTAGAGGGATATGGTCTTATCGGCGTAGTGAGGCCAAACCTCTTGGCTTCGGCAATGACGGCATTCAACCCAATGTCCATGCCCAGGCGCACGGTGGCTGCGTTGCGTGAGCGATAGAGTGCCTCCCGCAGGGTAATCGCGCCCTGAAACTGATAGTCGGCATTATTCGGGGACCAATCCGGTTCTCCTACCGTAGTGGATTGGACCGTAATTGGCTCATCATCGATGAGACGGGAGAGCGGATCTCCCATACGCACTGCGGCCGAGAAAACGAATGGCTTGAACGCCGAGCCTGCCTGGCGGCGCGCCTGGGTGGCCCGGTTGAACTTGCTCGTTTCGAAATCCCGCCCTCCTACCATGGCGCGAATACGGCCCGTGGCCGCTTCCTGGACTATCACCATACCCTGGAGGTACGGGGCGGCGCCCGGATTTTCCTCGGCTCCTCGCGCCTTCAGGTAAGCCTGGTACGATGCTCGGGGGTATGATCCGAATCGGCCTCGTTCGATCGCGCTCAACTGATTCTCCAGCGCCTGCTCGGCAGAACGCTGAACTGCGGGATCGAGTGTCGTAAAGACCCTGAGGCCTCCAATCTTCAGCTGGTCCCCGAATCTCGCCTCGACAACCTGGCGGACGTATTCGCTGAAATAGGGCGCCAGGGGTTTTACTGTCCGGGCCGGCACGAGCTGCAGGGGAGAGCTCTGCCAGCTCGTGGCTTCAGCCGGACTGAGCTTCCCCTCATCACGAAGAAGCCCGATGATCAGGTTGCGGCGGGCAATGGCGCGTTCAGGAAAATGACGGGGATTATAGGACGTGGGTCCCTTCGGCAGGGCGGCCAGCAGGGCAGCTTCCGCCACGTTCAGGTTCCGGGCTGATTTTCCGAAATAGGCCTGGGCCGCCGGTTCAACGCCGTACACCTCGCCGCCCAGCGGAATCTGATTGAGGTAGAGCTCAAGAATTCTTTCCTTCGTGTAGTTCTTCTCTATGCGGTAGGCGACCTGGATCTCGCGAACCTTCCGGGTGAACGTACGATCCCGACCGTTGATGGTCTCGGGCCAGAGATTCCGGGCGAGCTGCATCGTCACGGTGGAAAACCCTTCCCGCAGCCTCCAACTAGCCACATTCGCGGCGACCGCCCCGAAAACCCGCAGATAATCCACTCCATCGTGCCGGAAGAATCGGCGATCTTCGGTGACCAGAAACGCGTCCTTGAGAATCGGTGACATCTCGCCGAGCGGCAGAAATGTCCGGCGCTCCGACCCCACTTCGGTCAGGAGTGAGCCATCGCTGGCATAAATGCGGGAGGTCTGTCGAAGCGGCAGGACTCCGAGGCTCAGCGTATCGGGGCACGCCTGGTGATCGCAGGCGCGAAACCAGGCGCCGAGCAGAAGGGCGTAGATTCCCGCGATGACGGCGCTCGCGACAATTATTGCCTTCATGCCGCGGCGCCGTTCCCCCTGCCATAACCATTCGCTGATCCAGGGACGGCTCTTCATGGCCCCCAGAGTAGGCCCGGGAGGCACTTGCTGAATAGGACCCTCATCACTCTCCTGGGGGGCGGCCACTACTCCGTGGCTCGCCGCGGGACGATTACCTTTGCCCGATGCCCAATCTTTACCAGACGCTTCAGGCCCGTGGTTTACTCCAGGACGCGACCCCGGGAGCGGAAGAGCGCCTCGCTACCAGCCCGATTACGGCCTATATCGGATTCGATCCCACGTCCGATTCACTTCACGTGGGTAATCTGATTCCGGTCATGGGATTAGCCTGGCTCCAGCGCCACAAGGGTACCCCCATCGCCCTGGTAGGCGGGGGGACAGGGATGGTTGGCGACCCGAGTGGAAAACGAAGCGAGCGGCCGGTGCTCGACATCGCGCAGATCGACCACAACGTTGACGGTTTGCGGCGCCAGCTTACCAGTTTCCTCGACTTCGAAGGCCCCCAGGCCGCGCGCATGCTCAACAACGCAGACTGGCTTCGCAACCTGGGCCTGATGGAGTTCCTGCGAGACACCGGGAAGCACTTTACTCTCAATTACATGCTGCAGAAGGAGTCGGTGCGATCGCGAATGGAAGTCGGCATCAGCTTTACGGAATTCAGCTACATGCTGGTGCAGGCGTATGATTTCTGGCATCTCTTTCGTACCGGGCAATGCGAGATGCAGATGGGTGGAAGCGACCAGTGGGGCAACATCACAGCGGGGATCGAGCTGATCTCACGACGGGAACAGCGCCAGGCACATGCCCTGGTGTTTCCTCTGCTGACGACCAGCACCGGGGACAAGTTCGGCAAGAGTGAAGAAGGCAATATCTGGCTCGACCCGGACAAGACATCACCCTACAAGTTCTACCAGTTCTGGCTCAACACCGACGACCGCGATGTCGATCACTACCTCAAGCTGTTCACTTTTCTTCCGCTGGAGACGATCGAGGAAATCGTCATGGTCCACCGGGAGGACCCGGGCAAACGCCACGCGCAGCGCGCGCTGGCTGAGGACCTGACCGCGCGGGTCCACGGCGCCGATGTGAAGGATCGGGTAGTCGAGGCGAGCAAGGCGCTGTTCAGTGGAAAGGGATCCGCCGAGCTTTCGCCCGATCTCCTGCCCGAGATGCCCGAGTGCGCGATTCCGCAATCAGAATTCGGACCGGGCATGAGCTTCATCGACATCCTCTGCCGCTCCGGGCTGGCCAGCTCGAGAAGCGACGCTCGTCGGGGAATCACCGGGAAAGGCTTTTATCTCAACGGGCAGGCGGTCACCGAGCCGGAGCGCGTTGTCACCGGGGATGATCTGCAGGAGACCGAAGGAAAACGGACAGCAACGCTCAGGAAAGGAAAGAAAAATTACGTGAAGCTGGTCATTCAGTAGCAGCGGGGCAGCAAAATGCCGGAATGACGAACGATAGCAAGAACTGCAGGTTACCAGCGTGTCCGCCGTCGAGCGGTGCTGCGCGGAGGCTTTGCACCAAGCAAACCAAATATCCCCCGGATGACTTCCCTCCCTACGGTTCGGCCAATCTGATTCGACAATGACCCGAGAATTTTCCCGCCCATGGATGTGGCGGTGTTGCTGCGATGTTCGGCGCTTTCTTTCCCGTGGGTCAACGGGCCCTCGGGACGATCCCCGTCGCGCACCTGGGCCTTGGCCATGCGCGCTGCCAGCATCTCGCGAGCGCTTTCCCGGTCAACCGCCTTACCATATTCCGCGATCAGGTCAGACTGAGCTATATCGTTCGCCAGCTCCTGCGGAGTGAGTGGCGACATGCGCGAAGCCGGCGGGATTAGTCGCGTCGCGAACACCGGAGTTGGAACTCCGCGAGGATCGAGGACGGTCACCACCGCCTCGCCGATCCCGAGCGATGTGAGGGTTGTCGCAAGATCGTAGAACGGAGTTCGCGGGAATGTCCGCACGGTCGCCATGAGCGCCTTGTCGTCATCCGGAGTGTGGGCGCGAAGTGCGTGCTGCACCCGGTTCCCCAGCTGCGCGAGCACCGCATCCGGCACATCCTTTGGCGTCTGCGTGACAAAGTAGACACCCACGCCCTTGCTTCGGATCAACCGGATGACCTGCTCGATCTGGTCGAGAAAAGCCTTTGAAGCATCGTGAAAGAGAAGGTGGGCTTCATCGAAGAAGAACACGAGCCGGGGTCGGGGGAGATCGCCGGTTTCGGGCAGGGTATGGTACAGCTCCGCCAGCAACCACATCATGAAGGTGGAAAAGAGCATCGGCTTGTCCTGCACATCAGCAAGCTCCAGGGCGGTGACTACACCGCGGCCGTCGGAAGTCACGGTCAGCAGATCATGCACATTGAATTCCGGCTCACCGAAAAATGCTTCGGCACCCTGGGCTTCCAGTTCGACCATCTTCCGTAGAAGGACGCCAGTTGTCGCTGCGGACATCCCGCCATACGCCGCCAGTGCATCCTTGCCTTCCGGCGACGTGAGAAACTGAAGGACAGCCCGAAGATCTGAAAAATCGAGCAACGGGAGCTGCTGATCATCGCAATAGCGGAACACCAGCGTCAGCACGCTTGTCTGCGTCTCGTTCAACGAAAGCACTTTTGAGAGCAGCAGGGGGCCGAACGAGCTCACTGAGGCGCGAAGCTGAACACCGAGCGCGCCGGTGAGACTTACGAACTCCACGGGCGAGGCGGAAGCCTTCCAGTCATACCCGACGCTCGATGCCCGGCTGCTGACCCGTTCGCTGGGTTCTCCTGGAGCGGCTATGCCAGAGATATCTCCCTTGATGTCGGAGATGAACACCGGGACACCCTGGGCCGAGAGCTGTTCCGCGATGAGCTGAAGTGTTTTGGTTTTTCCAGTCCCGGTCGCCCCCGACACCAATCCATGCCGCGTCATCATGCTGAGAGGCACCCTGATCTTGGGTTCGGGGTGAGGGGTCTCGCCTTCCAGCGCTGCGCCGAGAACAACGCAAGGCTCGGTGAAGGCATACCCGGCTGAGAGTGCCTCCAGAAATGTCGGCATGGTCCAGTACGCAGAGGAAGCAGGTCCGGCCGGCAGAAAATACTGACGCGAAAACGACCGGTAGGGTGTGGCAACTACCGAATCTGGTATGTTCCGTGGCGGAAGACAATCGAGTCAGTGTTTCCCCATGTCACCCATCCAGTGAAAACTGCATGCACATTGCTTATCTGCCCGGACTCTTTCCCGTCTTATCGGAGACGCCGGTTGTCAACCAGATCTCGGGGCTCGTCGCGAGGGGACATGACGTTGCCATCTTTGGAGATCGGCCCCGCACGCCAGGACCGTACCATGAGAGCATCGACCGTTATGCTCTGATGGAGCGGGCCTTCTATAGACCCGATATCCCGCAGACGCTGGCAGGCCGCTGGGCCGGGATACCCCGCTTGCTCCGAAGGCATGTGGGCGACAGTCGTTCAGCCCTCCTCAGAACCCTCAATCCTCTTGCATACGCAGTACGCGCCCTCTCGGGGAAGCTGGCATACCAGACCGCGGGGTTCCTGCCCGCGGAGCGCTACGACATCATCCATGGCGGTTTCGGCGAGCAGGGCGTCAAGGCGCTCAGGATGCAGCGAGTCGGTGCCATCCAGGGACCTATCGTCACCGCCTTTCAGGGCGCGGACCTGACCAAGTACACCCGGAAAAGGCCAGGTGTCTACGACCGACTTTTCCAGCAGGGCGACATGTTCCTGCCGGTGAGTCAGTTCTTCGCGGATAGACTTGCGCACATGGGGTGTCCAACCGAGCGCACCACTGTACTCAGAACTGGGATAAACCTGGATCTGTTTTCCTTCACACCGAGACAACACAGCGCAAATATCCGCCTGGTCTCAGTGGGACGCCTGGCCGAGAAAAAAGCGATTCACGACGCGCTCCAGGTGGTGGCGAATCTTCGGCGGCTCAACCTGAATGTTTCCTATGACATCATTGGCGACGGCCATCTTCGGTCGTTCCTCGAACGCCGCGCAGAAGACCTGGGCATCCACGGCATCGTACGTTTCCTGGGTGCCGCGGCCCAGGACACTCTGCCCCACCTTCTATCCCGGTGCCATATTCTCATCACCCCAAGCGTTACCGCCCCGAATGGAGACCAGGAGGGAATCCCCAATGTTCTCAAGGAGGCCATGGCGTCTGGTCTTCCCGTCGTCAGCACTCGGCACGCGGGCATCCCCGAGCTGATCGAACATGGCAAGACCGGACTGCTCGCGCCAGAACGCGATCCGGATGCGCTGACCGCCCTGGTACGTACCCTCTACGAGCATCCCGAGATGTGGGGGCCGATGACTCAGGCAGCGCGGAACACCATCGCGACTGATTATGACATCGAAAAGCAGAACGACAGACTGGTGGAGATATATCGGGAGGTCATTGCCAGAAGGAAGACAACATCGAACTAGCTCAACAGGACGCGTCCAGAACTTCGACCAGCCGTTCCATTTCCCCCATGGTATTGTAGTAATGCGGGCTCAGCCGGATCGAGCCCTCTCTCAAGCTCGCGATAATGGAAGCAGCCCTGAGTGATGCCTGGACGCGAACGACATTGGGTGGAGCCACACAAACAATCCCCGATCCGTGCTGGCCCGCCGGGGATCGTAAGGCAATCCCCCGCCGCCTTGACCAGTCGAGTACTGGCTCGTGAAGCGAGCGGATGTGCTGCTGAATCCGTTCAACGCCAACCCCAAGCAGAAGCGTCAACGAAGCACGCATCCCCTCGAAATCCTGGTATGGCAGAGTGATCATCTCAAAGCGCCGGGCATTGTCGCGGAGACGGTCGCGATAACTCGTCAGCTGGGTGAAATCGTCGGTGCCTTCGTAGGCCATCCACCCGGTCATCGGCGGCTCCCAGCCGCGTATCAGATCCCGCCGGACGTACAGGAAACCGGATCCCCACGGCGAGAGGAGCCATTTCTGAGCTCCACAGGAGAGGATGTCCACCGGCGTCGATTTTACGTCGACTGGCACCTGACCAACTCCCTGGATTGCATCCACCACCAGCATGGTTCCTGTAGCACGGGTGGCTGCGGAGAGGCGGGCGAGATCCACCTGGTAGCCATTGCTGAACTGGACGAGAGAAATCGCGAGCACGCGAACCCGGGCATCCGCCAGGCGGTCCACAAGGTAATTCTCATCGGGCCACCCCGATTCCAGTACAGGGGCCTGCTCAAGCAACACGCCCCGACTCTTCAGAGCCATCCAGGGGTAGACGTTGGCGGGAAACTCCCGGTCCGTGGTCAGCACGATATCCCCAGCCTCCAGCGGGATCATGCGAGCGGCCAGCGCCAGACCGAACGTCGTGTTGGTGGCCAGGGCGATCTCGTCCTCGTCGGCGTTGATCAGCCTCGCCACGAGTGAGCGGCATTCATCGAGCATCCCGAAGATCATGGGATCGGGAAGTTCGTGCGGAGTCATTCGCCTGTAGTTGAACGCTTCGATGACGCGCCGCGTGGAGTCTGGCAGCGGTCCGGTACTGGCGTGATTGAGGTAGGTCGTGTGGGATGACCAGGGAAACTCTGTCTTCCGTACGGCTTCGAGGTCTATCGAATCGGCAAGGGTCAACATCAAACTCCCAATAACCATCAGGTATCCGCGGAGGTAGCTTAGCGTCCGTTAAGACGAGGGTCCCAGAGTTCCCGGAGCGCATCACCAAGCAGATTGAATCCCAGCACAGCCAACCCGATCGCCACGCCCGGTGCGAAGGACACCCAGGGAGCCACCCGGAGCAGATCTCGACCATCCGCCACCATGGCTCCCCAGCTGGGCGTCGGCGGTTGCGCGCCAAGACCGACGAACGAGAGTGCGGCTTCGGCCATGATGGCGCCGGCCATGCCCAGTGTGCCGGCCACGATGACCTGGGCTCGCACATTGGGGAGAAGATGGCGCCAGAGAATCCGCCGGTCGCGGGCGCCGAGTGATCGCGCGGCGGTGACGTAC
>JBDTQP010000128.1:0-8324 GCA_039932125.1 Gemmatimonadota bacterium | reverse complement strand
TTGCGATATCTCGTCGCCGCGGCGGATGGACGAACGCTGACCTCGGCAATTCTTCACGGTGCCTCTCGCCGCCTTGGGAGACCGGTAAACCACCTGCGAGAGCTCGGCACCGACGCGGTCCTGGTGCTCCCCCCCGAAGAGCAGTATCTCGTCGCGACCGGCCGCACCTACTTCCGCGATTTGCCATTCGATCGACTTCATCGGATGCAGTTCGATCTGGAGACCACGGGGCTCGATCCGGCTCGTGATCGGATTTTCATGGTTGCCGTGCGGGAGGCCGACGGGCGCGCGGATACACTCGAGGTCCATGGCGAGGGTGATCGCGCCGAAGCTGATCTGCTGCGACGGCTGGTCGAGCGAGTGCGGTCGGCCGACCCGGACATCATCGAGAATCACAATCTTCACGGATTCGATCTTCCATTTCTCGAGCGCCGCGCCCGTCAGCTGGGTGTGGCGCTCTCGCTGGGCCGGCTGGGCATAGGATTGCGGCAGCGTCCTGCGCGACGCGGAGCGGTGGACGATCGTGATCTTCAGCGTCGCATCCGCTTCATCGCGCCCGGCCGGGAACTGATCGACACAATGGACGCTGTTCGGCGTTACGACTTTGCCACTCGCGAGCTGCCCGGCCATGGTCTCAAGGTGGTGGCGCGTCACCTCGGGTTAGCCGGCCCCGATCGAGAAATGATTCCGGGTGACCAGGTCTCCCAGGTTTACCGGGTGGACCCGGAGCGAGTGCGACGCTACGCCATCGCCGATGTGCATGAAGCGGCCGGACTCGCACGCATGCTCGGCGGGGCCGCCTTTGCACTCGCCCGCATGGCGCCACGGAGATATGAACGATTGGCCGACGCAGGCGCGGCGACCGGCGTGCTCGATCCACTGCTCGTTCGCGCCTATCTGCGGTCGGGTGCCGCGTTACCGGCGCACCAGCCGGGCGATGATACGCCACATAGCGGAGCAGCACTTCATCTCTTTGCCACCGGCGTCGCGCGGCGGGTGGTAAAGGCGGACGTCGCCAGTCTCTACCCTTCCCTGATGCGCGCCTACAGGATCGGTCCCGCTCGCGATCACCTCGGCGCACTCCTCGCAATCGTCGACCGGCTGGTGGAGCAGCGGCTCGCCGCCAAGGCCAGCGCACAGGCACTTCCCGAGCGCTCTCCCGAACGGTACGCGCACGAGGCGATGTCCGCGGCCATGAAGCTGGTGGTGAATACCGCGTATGGATACCTCGCGGCGGGGGGAGGATTGACCAGGTTCGCCGATGTGCACGCGGCCAACGACGTAACCCGTAGAGGTCGCGAGCTGCTGGACCTCATGTGTCGGGAGCTGGCACAACGCGGCGTAACGCTGCTGGAGGCAGACACCGATGGTGTCTACTTCGCCGTGCCTGAATCGTGGACCGAGGTCGATGAACACCGGATCGTTGGCGAGGTCGCCGCGTTACTGCCGCCGCTGGTACAGCTGGAGTTCGATGGGCGCTTTTCGGCCATGCTGTCTCATGAACCGAAGAACTATGCGCTGCTCACCTACGACGGCAGGCTCATACTGAAGGGTGTGGCATTTCGTTCCAGCAGGTCGGAGCCCTACGGAGAGGCCTTTCTACGCCGATCGATCGGTGCGCTGCTGGTGGGAGATATCACTGGGGTCCGAAAGGCGTATCTGGACACGGTGAGTGCCCTTCGACGCACAGAGCTCGCAACCTACGAGGTCAGCTCGCGGGTTCGCCTCACCAAGTCACCAGCACAATACATGGAGACTCGGGAGCACCGGCGGGAGCTGCCGTATGAGGCGATGCTGGCGAGCGGTCGCACATCCTGGTCAACAGGAGAACGGGTTCGCATCTACCGCGCACGCGGTGGTGGCGGAGCGGTCGTCAGCGATCGCGACACGGCCCATGACAAGCGGGACTACGACGCCGAGCATTACGTTCGCATCTTGAGGGAGAACTTCGCTGCAAGACTGGCGAGAGCTTTCACTCCAGATGACTTTGCCACGGTCTTTGCTGATCCTGGTCAGCCATCGCTCTTCCCGGCCTCACTGGAGGCAATTACTCCAATTCTCTCGATAGTGAAGGATTCCAGGATAGCAGGGTAACCGTGCTCAGCGCGGCGCGCGGTAGATCGTAATCGCGGTCTCCTCGAAGCGCTTGTGGAGAAATCCTCCGGGGAGCTGATGATCACGCGCATGCTCGAATGCAAGGAGCCGGGAGAAGTGATTGCCCCGCCACGTCTCCAGCACTCGCTCGAGCAGGCGGGACGTGTATGGCGGATCAGCGAAGGCGAACTCGTACGAACCCGTTTTGAGCGTGGCGGTAAACGCGATCGCATCGCGCTTGAAGATGCGAGTGTGCTCCCGCAGTCTCAACGCGGCAACGTTGGCCCGAAGGGCATGCAGGCTGGCCGGTAGAAACTCCACAAAGTCCGCGCTCCTGGCACCCCGTGAAATCGCTTCGAGCCCAAGGGCACCGGTGCCGGCAAAAAGATCCAGCACCCTCGCGCCGGCTACTTCGGTCGCAATCATGTCCAGCAGGGCACCGCGTACCGATTCAGCCGTTGGCCGGACACGCCGGTCCGCTGGAGAGGTAAGATCCCGCCCGGCAAACTTTCCGGCAATGATTCGCAATTAGAGATGAGTCAAGGGTTCGGTTTTCGGGATTACAATCTGGTAACCCCTAAGGGGCATCGTAGAGTAATCAATCCGACGTCAAAGAGGCATGTGCCGTGCGGTCGGTTTCGTGTTTTCCGCTCTTTCGTAATTTCGCGTCGAATCGACTACTCCCGGATTCGGCCGGCGGGCTTTCTAACCAACTGTACATACACGCCTGCGCAAGCTAGTATCACGCCACGGCAGAACCCGATGAGGCCAAGATCGTGATGACAGCTGTTTATAGCGGGCAACGAGGCAGGTGATGGCATACCGGTATTTCATCTGCGACGTGTTCACCGATCAGCGATTTGGCGGCAACCAGCTGGCTGTCCTGCCGGATGCGCAGGGCCTGAGTGATCGGCAGATGCAGCAGATCGCGCGGGAGTTCAATTTCGCTGAAACCGCGTTCGTGCTGCCGCCCGAGTCAGGGCACACGAGGCGGGTGCGGATTTTTACACCAGTGGCCGAGATTCCGTTCGCGGGGCATCCCAACGTGGGGACTGCATTCGCGCTCGCCACGACCGGAGAGTTCGGTCCATTCCACGAGTCCCTCTCCATCGTGTTTGAAGAGAAGGCCGGGCTCGTGCCAATCACGATACGAAGAGCTCCCGGCGGGCCGATGACCTGCGAATTAGCCGCACCCCAGAAGGTCAGTTTCGGCCGCCAGTTCGCCGCCGACCTTATCGCCGCCGCGGTATCGCTCGATCCCGGGGATATGGTGACCGAAACCCACGAGGCGCAGCTCGTGTCGGTCGGGTTGCCGTTTATCCTGGCCGAGGTGGCCGATCGTGATGCACTGGCGCGTGCACGCAGCAATATGGCCGGCGTCGATCGCATCCTGGCCGAGGGTATCAGGCCGGATATCCATCTTTACACCCTCTGCAACGATGAGTTTGATATCCGGACCCGGATGTTTGCTCCATTGGACGGCATTCCTGAAGATCCTGCGACCGGGAGCGCCAATTGTGCTCTGGCCGGGTTACTCGCGCATCACGCCCCGGCGGAAAACGGAGTCTTCCGCTGGCGGATTGCCCAGGGCGTGGAGATGGGTCGGCCCAGTGTGCTCGAAGCGCGGGCGGAGAAGCGCGACGGCAGGGTCGAGACCATCTGGATTGGCGGCGCCAGTGTGCTGGTGAGCGAAGGCATGATCGAGGTCGACTGAGATGAGCAATACGATGAGCGTTCGGAGCGCCACCGTTGGCGATGCGGCAAGCATGGCAGCGCTGAGCGACACGCTGGGATACCCGGTGGACCCGTCCACCATGGCAGCACGCCTGGAGCGACTGCTCGGACGAACGGAAGATGTCGTGCTCGTGGCGCAACTCACGGATGGCCAGGTGATCGGCTGGATCCACGCCGCGGAGCATCATCTGCTCGAAGCGTCAGAGCGCTGTGAAATTCTGGGGCTGGTGGTCGATGCCGGGCACCGCGGGCAGGGCGTTGGCCGGAGCCTGGTCGAGCAAGTCGAAGCGTGGGCCCGGATCCGCGGTCTTCCGCAAATCAGCGTTCGCAGCAACATTGCGCGCTCTGAGTCTCATCCATTTTACGAGAGGCTGGGATTCGATCGCGCCAAGACCCAGCACGCTTACCGGAAGCGGCTGGCGAAGTGACAACACTCATATGACGAGAACTCCAATGGCTCTACGAGCGCGAAGTATCGTGGCTGGAACTCTGACCATGGCAGGTCTGCTGCTCGCCGCCGGAAGGGCACAAGCGCAGTCTTCACCATCGACGCGCGATAGCGTGCTCACAGTGGTCCAGCAATTTTTTCAGGCCATGGAGGCGAAGGATACCGTGCGACTCCACGCGATCATGGTGACGAGCGGGCATACGCTGGCGGTTATCTCCCGAAACGACACCACCCGGATCAGCGTCCGCCCGGGCTCCGAGTTCATCACCAACCTGCCGGGGAGTTCCCAGCACTGGCGGGAACGGATCTGGGAGCCGCAGGTGCTGATTCATGAAACGCTGGCAGTTGTCTGGGCACCCTATGACTTCTACCTCGATAGCACCTTCTCCCATTGCGGCGTTGACAGCTTTACGCTGGTGCGGCTGGCGGATGGCTGGAAGATTGTCGACGCGGCCTTCACCATCGAACCCGTCGGCTGCACTCCGAGCCCTCTCGGACCGAGAACGTAATCGTCACCCCGGAGCGGACTTGTGAGGAGCCACCATGCAGGTTGAGATACTCGCGTTGTGCGATGCGGCCAGCGATTATCAGGGGCGTCTCTGCCTGCTGGGCGCCTTCGATGTCATTCACGCCATCAATTTTCCAGCGACACACCCACACTGCGCCATCGCGCTCCGTCTGCGATTCGCCCGAATCGAAAATGGCAGCCACGGCGTCCGGCTGCACTTTGTGGATGACGACGGGAACATGATTCTGCCTCCGCTGGACGGGCAGATTACGGTCAATTGTGCCGACTCCGTCGATTCGGTGTCAACCAATCTCATCCTCGCCGTGCAGGGCCTGCAGCTCAAGGCACCGGGTAATTACGCTATCAACCTTGCCGTGGATGGACGCCAGTCGGCAACCATCCCACTCTATGTGCGTGCCGTTCCGAGCCACCCGTCAGAGCCGGAATAACCAACTACCAATCTCGCAGAATGTCGGCCACCAGAAGGGTTCCATGGAATTCGATCTGACGCAAGTTCCGAGTGTGCTCGCCCGCACTCCCGCTGTGCTTCGGGCCCTCCTGGCGGATCTTCCGGCAAGATGGATTGCCCGGTACCTTGCGGTTTTTCATCGCCGACCACCGTCGTGACCGCTCGCCTCACCAGCATCCATCCCATTCTCCAGGTTCCTGACCTGACCGAAGCGACTGCGTGGTACGCCCGGCTGGGTTTTCAGCAAATGTGGACGTGGGGAGATCCGCCCGCGCGAGCAGGAGTAGTCCGAGATGGAGTTGAGATTCAGCTCGTAACTCAGACGCCGGGTTTCCCTCCTGGGATAACGTTCTCGTATTGCCATGTTGTGGGAGTAGACGACCTCTACGACCAGGTACGCGTAGAAGGGCTGGAGATCGCCCAGCCGCTGGACAATCGGCCCTTCGGTATGCGGGACTTCCGACTCCGAGACCCCGGCGGGAATACGATCGGCTTCGGCGAGGCGCTCTCGAACATTCACGCACCCCTGATCGTCGTCGTCACTGGCGCCTCGGGTGCCGGTAAAACGACACTGGTTCGTGCTCTCGAGGCGAAGGGCATCCCCGGGATACGCTGCTACTATTTCGATGATATCGGCGTGCCTGCACCGGCGCAGATGGTGGCAGACTACGGCTCCGGTGAAGCCTGGCAACGGGCCATGACTCGGCAGTGGGTTTCACGTCTACGCGTCAAGGCAGACAACGTGGGGATCGTCGTCCTCGACGGCCAGGTGCGACCGTCCTTTGTGGAAGAGGCATTTCAGTCGGAGGGAATTACCCGGGGAATGATCGTGCTCGTGGAATGTGGGCAAGAGATTCGTAACCGCCGGCTCGCCGAGCGCGGCCAGCCGGAGCTGGCGACAGAACGCATGGAGCATTGGGCCGCATATCTCAAAGGACAGTCGGAGATGAAGGGGATCCAGGCTATCGATACAACGGCGTCGATACCAGCGGAATCGGCGGAAATATTGCTGGAGTTCCTGAGACCGATGATCGCACCTTCCTGAGCACAATCACACAACGCCGACTTTAATTTTCGCGGCGGGCTTTTACCGGATGGGCCGGACTACTTCAGGTGTGGTTGGCGTCATGAGAAGTCCCGGCGGTTATTGGCAACAGTTTCCGCCGGTTCACACTAGCACTTCTGGCCAAAGTACCAGCAGCTGGCATAGGGAGATGTTCTGAAGTAATTGAAGAGCAGCTGTCCTACCTTGGCTTCGCCCGACGGGCTCGGATGGGTGCCATCCGCCTCAAAGTCGCTTGGCAGCCACGTGAGTCCGTCACCGCGAGGGTTGCTGCCATTCGCCCAGAGGTAAGGTCCCCATGAAATCCAGGGCGCGGTAAGGGGGGCGCTGAGGTCACCGGCCACGGGATCGACTGTACCGTTGGACATCTGGTGTACCTGCGCCAGCACCAGCCAGCCCACGGAGAATCCGCTCTGGAAGGCGTAGGGCTCCGGATTGAGGGGGACATTGGCATAGCCGGCATAGCTTCGGCTGCTCACGTAAATCTGGCGAAGAGACGGATAGCGAAGGCGCACGCTTCGCACGATATCACCGAGATTACGCTCAAGCTCGTACGCATCCGCATTAGGCGATGGCAGCGCGATGGTAGGATTTCCGTTCGCGACTTTAAGCCAGATCACCTGCACCTGCTTCTCGGTGAGACCCACAGCCGCAAGGCGCGCCTTGACGTGGTCGTAATTCGCGGCGGCCGGCGTAATCCAGGTATTCGCCATCTGCCCTGACGCGGCGCCATTCACCAGGACCAATGCCGGGTTCTTCGTGCGATCCGCTTTCACCAGGGCCTCGAACGTCCATGGGTTGCATTGGTCCGCCGAAGAGGCGCCGCAAAATTCCTGGTCAGCGTTCGACATCCCTATGGAGAGGAAAACAATTTTCCCCGCGCTCGACGCATGGCCGGCAATATCTATCGGCTCGATCTGACGGGCTGTTCGGTGTCCCGCGGTGTCGAACCAGGCCAGGGCAGGATTGGTCGCGGCGAGCGGGCGCGTGTTGACGTCCACCACCGAATCGGGCAATGCACGGCCCGAGGCGGCCGTGTTCTCAGTTGCCATGGTGTGCTCGCCACCGCAGGAGACGAGAAAGACCGCGAGCAGGACAAGGACCGCCTGCGGCGTATCACGACCGGTGAGAGAGTGAGTCATTGAGACAGTACGCTTGCGAGGTTCACCAACCGGATTGTTCCTGGAAGACGGTTGAACGGCAAGAATAATTTCCTGAGACGATCATCTGGGGAAGTCGGGAATTCCCTACGTCGATGCAAAAACCTGCACGGATCGTTTGTTCAGTTACGAATTACCGAGGCTGCAAGGTACCATTGAAAACCTCTTTCGACCACCGCGTTGGATTTTTTCAGATCCTTGTAATTGTCTTCACGCTCCATGGCTGCAGCAGAGGCCGGGGAGGTTCTTCGGTGGCGGCGGATCGCACGCGAGCTAGCCCGGCCTCTCCCACCTGCATCGAGTCGGCCGGCCCCGGCCAGCCGGCTTCAAACCGGTCGATGGGCCTGCCTGATCGTACGCCGGACATGCTGGGTACCATCGTCCAGGTGTCACCCGGACTGCCCTCCGGATCCGTCGTGATCCGGGTAGAGCCGGATTCCACGAAAGGCGATGGAATTTCGAGTGCGGTAATTACCGTGAGCGACACGGTGCCGGTCATGCAACGCAGTGGTCATCGCGCAACGAGCCGTGAACTGCGCATCTGTCAGCTGGTGGGTGTGTGGTTCGGCGGGCCCGTCCGCGAAACCTTTCCAGTTCAGGTAACAAGCCAGGCCATCGTGATTGAGCGCATACGTGATCCAGGAACGGTGGAATGAACGTGGTGTGCGTGGTTCGGGTACTGAGGCATGGGGAGTCCTGACTTCATCCCAAATCAGGATCCAGCCGAACACCGATAAGTTCAGATCGGACTACACTCATAGGTATGGCCGTCAGCCGGCATTGGTTGGGGCGGTCCTTGCCCATACGTCAGGCCCCTCGCTCCGGATTGTCCGGTGATCACCGTTTGC
>JBDTQP010000127.1:0-8359 GCA_039932125.1 Gemmatimonadota bacterium | reverse complement strand
GAGCTCAAGTCGACCCAGCACGAGCTGCACAGCAACCTGGAGCAGCTCGAGAGTGTCAACGAAGACCTGCGCTCGATCAACGAGGAAGCGGCCTCGATGAACGAAGAGCTCCAGTCGGCCAACGAGGAGCTGGAGACGTCGAAGGAGGAGCTGCAGTCGATCAACGAGGAGCTGACGACCGTCAATAACGAGCTCGAGAACAAGGTCAGCGAGCTGCAGCTGCTGAACGATGACATGACGAACCTCCTCGTCAGTACTGACATTCCCACGTTGTTCCTTGACCGAGACCACAGGATTCGTCGCGCCACGCCCGCGGCTGCCAGGCTCTTCCGCGTGCTCCCGACCGACGTGGGCCGCTCCATTGCGGACATAAAAGCATCGGTAAGTGACGATCGCCTGTTGCGCGACTGCCAGGAGGTGCTTCGCTCACTGGCGCCCGTCGAAGGGCAGGTGGCCACGACCGATGGCCGGATATATCACCGCAAAATACAGCCGTATCGCACCTCATCGGATCGTATCGAGGGCGTGGTGGTCACTTACAACGACATCACCGTTCCCGTGCGTGCCGCAGAGCAGGCGCGCGAAGCCCAGAACTATGCGGAGGCCATTGTAGAGACCATTCGCGAGCCGCTGGTCGTGCTCGATCAGTCACTGGTGGTCCAGACGGCCAACGATGCTTTCTTCAAGATCTTCGACCTGGTGCCGGCCCGTGTTCTCGGCCTTCATTTTTACGATGTTGGTGGCGGTGAATGGGATATTCCCGAGCTTCGCGATCTGCTCGAGCATATCCTTCCCCGGGAAAATCAGCTGGTGGACTATGAAGTCCGCAGGAATTTCGAGGGCGTCGGATCACTTGTCATGTGTCTCAATGCGCGGGTGCTCAATGCCGGCCAACGCCAGCTGATACTGATTGCGATGGAAGACATCACCATTCGGATTCGGGCCGAGAACACCCGTAATATGGTGCTGCGCGAGATGGTGCTCTATGAGGAGAAGGAACGCCACCGCCTTGCGCTCGAGCTTCACGACGAGACCGGCCAGCATGTCACCGCGTTTCTACTTGGGCTCGCCTCGCTCAAGGCGGCGCACGATAAACCGGAGAGCCGTAATTTAGTT
Organism: Gemmatimonadota bacterium; assembly: GCA_039932125.1. GTDB lineage: Bacteria > Gemmatimonadota > Gemmatimonadetes > Gemmatimonadales > GWC2-71-9 > DASYPP01. Next base: position 7,243 of record JBDTQP010000127.1, on the reverse strand, counting down.
GCGGAGATGCAGACGCAGGCGGAGGAGCTCGCGCGGCAGCTTCACGGAATTTCTCTCCAGTTGCGGCCCATGGCGCTGGACGACCATGGGCTCGAGCGCGCGCTTGCCAATTACGTGGAAGACGTGGCGATGCGGCAGCACCTCGAGGTCGACCTGCACACCAGCGGGTCCGGGCACGGCCGTCTCCCCTCCCATGTCGAGACGGCGTTGTATCGGATGACCCAGGAGGCCATCACCAACGTGCTCAAGCATGGAAAGGCTACCAAGGCCAGCATTGTCCTGGCTCATAAAGCGCGGGAGGTGAGCCTGATCATAGAGGATGACGGCGTCGGGTTTGATACTGATGCAGCGCCGGATGGCTCCCGGGGGAACGGGTCCCGCATAGGCTTGCGCGGGATCCGCGAACGGGTCATGCTTGCAGGCGGGACACTGACCATCGAATCTCATCCGGGAAAGGGCGCTGCGCTGTACGCTCGTATCCCCCTGCCCGCTGGCAACCACGAGGAGTAATCCGCTGGCTGAAGAGGAGACAGACTCATGAACAAGCTACGCATCGTGCTGGCGGATGATCATGCCGTCGTACGCGAAGGGCTTCGGGCCCTCATAGAACGGCAGTCGGACATGGAAGTTGTGGGCGAGGCTGGGGACGGTCGCGCGGCGATCGAAGTCTCGGAGCGGGAGCAGCCTGATGTTGTCGTCATGGACCTGAGCATGCCCGAGCTCAACGGGAGCAAGGCCGCCCGCGAGCTCCTTTTCAGGAATCCAGGACTCAAGGTGCTCGCGCTCACCGTGCACGAAGAGCGAAGCTACCTGAGAGACCTGCTCGATGCAGGCGCCTCCGGATACCTGCTCAAGCGCGTGGCGGCGGAAGAACTGGTTCACGCCATTCGCCGGGTCGCCGAAGGCGGCGTCTACCTCGATGGGCGACTGATGCCGGACGTGCTCGATCGCTTTTTCCGGACGCCGGGAAGAGAGGACGGCTCCGAGCAGAAGAAGCTGACGCCGAGGGAAGAGGAAGTGCTCCGGCTCATCGCCCATGGCCACAGCAACAAGGAAATCGCCGCCAAGCTTTCCGTAAGTGTGAAGACCATCGAAACGCACAAGGCTCGCGCGCTTGACAAGCTGGGCATAAACAATCGGGCCGGCATCGTTCGGTACGCCCTTCAGCAGGGCTGGATGCAGGAAGTGTAGAGCCGAGGGCCGATGAAACCTTCAGTTTCGGAGCACCCGACCCAGGCGCCTGCCTGGATTTCTCCTGCGTAGTAATCCTCCTCTCAAAAAGTCGGGATTTTCCTTACCATCCGTCAGCATTCCTGATTGTCGCCATTCCCCGTTGTTGTATTCTCTATCTGTTAGTCAACCACTCCTACAACCCGCTCGAAAGTCCGTGTTATGACCAAGCTGCGCCTCCTGGTGGTAGATGATCATGCCGTATCCATTGAAGGGCTGAGAAATCTGCTGAGTACTGAGGAGAATCTTGAAATCGTCGGGGCCGCCGGGGACTGGTGGACCGCCGTCAAGATGGTAAACGAGACCGATCTCGATATCTGCATCATGGACGTGTCGCGCCCCGGGCTGGATGGCGCGCTGGCAACGCGTCGGATGAAACAGAGTAACCCTGCCATCAAGGTGATCGCGCTGGCCGACGATCATGATCTGCATCGCCTCGAGCGTCTGCTGGGTTCGGGCATCAATGCGTACATCCTGAAGCGGCGTGCTGCCGCTGAGCTGGTAGACGCGATCCGCGCCGTGATGGCATCGGGTGTCTACCTCGGCGACAGTCGACGGACGCCGCGCGGGCGCAATGCGCCGGTCGCGCAGAGCATTCTCCCCAAGACGGTGAGCTGATGGCAGAACGGGGTTGGTTTACCGGCGCTGTCGAGGGTTCGGGTGACTTCGGCCCGGAACCTCGTCACCTGCAGACGAGTGGCAGCCAGCGTTGCCATTCCTGTAGTGCGATGGTGACTCCCGATCATGCGAATTGTCCGCAGTGCGGGCCGGCATTTCCTGTGGCATCCGCTCTGGAGGATTGTGATCTTCGCGAAAGACTGGAACGTGCGCTGGGGTCAAAGTTCGAAGTCCGTGCCCTCATCGGGCGTGGCGGGTTCGCCGATGTGTACGAAATCTTCGACCGCCAGCTGGAGCGGCCGCTTGCGGTCAAGGTCCTCCGGCCCGAAATCACCAAGGCCCCATGGCTGGCCGACCGATTCGAAAAAGAGACCCGGGCGCTGGCAAGTCTATTTCATCTGAACATCCCGCCGATTCATTTCGTCGGCGACAACGAAGGCCTGGTGTACTATGTGATGCCGCTGATCCAGGGCCGGTCCCTGGGCGCCATCATGGAGCAGGAGGGAGCGCTTGGCGCGGATACGCTGGCAGACCTGATGATTCCTGTCCTCGAAGCGCTGGAGCACGCGCACCAGCACGGCATCATTCACCGGGATATCAAGCCGGACAACATCATCATCGACGAAGAAAGCGGCCGTCCACTGCTGGTGGATTTTGGCGTCGCCAAATACGCTGCGCCGGAGCTGAGCAGTCCGGATGGATCGACCAGTATGCCGGGCCTGATACTCGGGACGCCAGGATACATCAGCCCGGAACAGGCCCTCGGGAACACGGTGGACGGCCGGAGCGACGTGTATTCGGTGGGCTCCACCATGTTCCACCTGCTCACCGGCGCGACCACCTTTGCCGGCGATTCGCCGCGATCGATCATCGGCCGCCAGATCACGGAAGAAGCGCCGATTCCCGCCACGATGAACGCCGCCATTCCGGAATGGCTCTCAGACGTGATCGTCTGCGCGCTCGCGCGGCGGCCGGAGGCGCGCTACCAGTCGGCGGCGGCCATGGCGGAAGCGCTGCGGATAGGCTGGCCTCGCGGTCGTCGCCAGCCGGTCCCCCAGGCGCAGCCTCTCGAGCGGATCCGCGATGACGATCCAACTCCCCTTATGGTGCCGGTCGGCAGTGAGGTGCTGTCGGAAAGCCGGCGGAATTCCCTGGAGCGCCGGCGGCCGGATGTGTCCCCGGCAAAACGTTCGCGGGGGAACCGCCCGTCTGTTATCGCCGGCATATCGCTGATTCTCGTTGGTGCCTGGTTTCTTTTGGTTCCGCAGAAGTTCGTTCTCCGGAATGACCTGCTCCGGCCGATCGAAGTTTCCACCAATGATGGAGCTGTTCGAACGATCCCGCCGGGCACCACGCTCGATCTGTCCTTTCCGGACAACGGCAGGGTGCTTTCCCGATGGTTCATCGTGCAGCCCCGTCAGACGGCGGATTCCGCGCCGATTGGAGAGCCCATCAGCGGCATGGTCAGGGTGGACGCGCTGACTGCCCTGGACCTTATTCGCCGGAAAGCTATCCGCCACGTGAACAGCTGGACCGTGGGGAGCCTCGCGTTTGCTCCTCGCGTTGTTAACCGTGCCGCATACCCGGTGAAGGTGACAGTGAACCGGGTTCGCGGCGGCTTCAACTGTCGCTGCACCATCGGTCCGGGGGAGACACTTCTCCTGGGGTATTACCGATTGGAGGACAGTTCCTTTGTCCGTGTCGAAGGCCCGTCGGGAAGGTCCGTTGTTTTCCGGAACCTGCAGGCCCGGATGGATCTTTCCAGCGGCGTCGTCGACCTGAATATCGTTGACACGACTCTCTCCCGGCCCCCTGCGTGACGCTACGTACGTAATCCCCCCTTGCTGGACCTTCCGCCAAGCTCCGGGTACGCGGAAGGGAATGATCGCAGTAGCAGGCTCATTCACACTACACCGGTATTCGACAATCTTCTTTCCATCTTCACACGCAACGGGGGGCAGGGGAGGGCATCGTGTTCACGATGCTTATGCCACGGCCCGGTTCTCGCCATAGCACGGAACTTTGGCTTGACTGGTGGTGTATGATTCCAGCAACTGCGATCAGGATACGACGAGGCCCGGAGGGCATAGCCTGCCTCCCCGGTAGAGCGCGACTCACCCACGCCGATTGGAGATCGTGACGCAGGTTCTCTGTTTACAGTGTGGTCGAGGTGTGCCGGAGCACTACCCCGTGTGCGTGCACTGTGGAGCTCCCGCACCCGGTTCGCCGCCATTTGTTTCTGGCAGCGAAGCCGAGGATGATCTCAACGTCATCGAGCGACTCACCGCCGCCCTGAGTCCCACGTATGAGGTGGTGCGGCTGGTTGGCCGCGGCGGGTTCTGTGATGTCTTTGAGATTTACGATACTCACCTGGACCGCCGCCTCGCGGTCAAGGTCCTCCGGGCGGACCTCGCGTGGGCGCCGGGTATGGTTCCCCGGTTCGAGCGGGAAGCCCGCGCGCTCGCCAAGCTCAATCATCCGAACATCCCGCCACTTTATTTCGTGGGTGAACACGAAGGTATGGTCTACTTTGCCATGCCGTACATCGAAGGCCATTCACTGGGCCAGCTGATGGCTCTCGAGGGTCCCCTCCCGCCGGACCGTCTCATACCTCTGGTTCTTCCAGTCCTCGACGCACTGGAATATGCCCATGGTCACGGGATCATTCATCGGGACATCAAGCCCGATAATATCGTCATCGATAAGCTGAGTGGCCGCCCGTTGCTGCTGGATTTCGGCCTTGCCAAGCAGATGACCGCGAGGCCAGGCGCGAGTCTTCCGGGCCTGATCCTTGGCACGCCGGCCTACACCAGTCCGGAGCAGGTTCTCGGGCAACCCGGCGTGGACCACCGGAGCGACATATACGGCCTGGGCAGTACGATGTACCATTTGCTGACCGGAAAAATGATTGTAGGCGGCGACACTCCTCAGGAGATCATCGGGCAGCAGCTGACCGGAGAAATTCCTCTACCATCGCTGGTGAATCCCCAGATCCCCGGATGGTTGTCAGACATCGTCATGTGCTCTCTCGAGCGAAATCCGGATGAGCGGTTTCAGTCGGCCACTGCCATGGCGGCAGCTTTGCGCGCCGGCGAGCGGGTCAGTGGCGGCCACGCGGTGGGAGAGCCGAACCTCATACGAAATATCCGGCACGATGACCCGACTCCCGCGATGGTGCCCCTGACCCTCTCAGACCTCGGGCCCCGCACGTCACCGCAATGGCTCCGCCGGGAAGAAGATCGTGCGGGCCGCCAGAGCCTCGTCAACGCACGACTCGGCTGGCTCGTGGGGACACTGGCACTCTTCGCGATGATCATCTGGTACCTGTTTACACCGGTGTCATTTGTGCTGCGAAACTCACTCATTCTTCCCATCGACATTCATACCGGGGACGGAGTACACCGCCGGCTCGAGCCCGATGCCGAGTTCCAGGAGCCCATCGGACGCGATGAGAAAGTGGTGATGCAGTGGGAAGTGGTACAGCCTTCCGAAGACCTGCAGCCGCAGTCGGCAGTCGGCGGCCTGATCAGGGTTGAAGATCTGAGTTTCTCCGAGATGCTCAGGAAACACGTTCGCCGGGATATCGATGGCTGGCTCGGAGCCAGCCGCTCATTTGCGCCCCGGGTCACCAATGGAACCACTGGTGTGCTCCGCGTGACTGTGCGTCCCGGCCGCGGCATTGCTCTTGAGATTCTGCCCGGGGATACCCGGGTGCTGGGATATTTTCCACTCTCAGACAGCTCGACCGTAGATATTGCAGACCGGCGCGGTCGCAGGATCAGCTATGGGAATCTTGAGTCAAAAATCGGCTCGGAGAGCGGCGCGTTTGATGTGAATGTGGCGGATTCCATGTTTGAGAAACGTTAGTTCTGCGAGTGGCATGGCCGGACGCTAATAAACATCGTCATAAGGTCACTCCGATGGTGCGACAAGAGCAGCGCGCGAAAGCGCGAAACCAGCACCTGTGTGAAGGATGTTTCTTGACCAGGCAAAATGTGGCAGCTGAATCGGTGGATGGCAAATCTTTTTTCGCGTCTTCGTGCCGCTAGCGGTAAAGCGGTAAGCGGTAAGCGGTAAGCAGTAAGCAGGAACATTTAGCTTCGTTAACCACTAACCACTAACCACTAACCACTAACCACTAACCACTAACCACTAACCACCAGCTAGTTGTTATGCATTACAGGCCTCGGCCCATGCTCTTGAATAGTGTTCCTGGAGCCATGGAGTATCGAGATCCTGGAACCTCTGCCTGGCTTCCTCTTTCCTGTGTTCGGATTCCACGGGTTTTCCATCGAGCACAAATCCGATCGCCGCAACAGCGGCGCACTCGGCCGCCACAAGGGCACAGCCGCTCCGATTGGCGATGCTCCGTGAAATCTCCGCCTCGACCAGCCCTTCCTGCACCCGTCCTTTTCGGAAATGAACCTGCGCCAGGAGTCGGCCCATCTCGGCCTGAATGACCTGATCGCCATTGTTGTTGAGCTGTGCCTGCGCCCGAACTAGACACTGCGACGCGCCCTCCACGTCGCCTCGCTCGAGCCTGGTCTCGGCTTGGCCTGTCAGGCAGAGCGCAAGCAGCGACGGATCTCCATCCTGCTCCGCGTGGCGGATTGACATCCGCGCAACGCTCTCTGCGGCCTCGAGCATCCCCAGTTTCCGGAAGACGATATTGATGTTGTGGTAGCTCTGCGCGATCCCCCGCGCGTCGGCGTACTCCTGGTACACGTGCAGCGCTTCGTGATACATCCGGAGTGCTGCGTCGGAGTGGGCTCGCATGTCCATGATGGACGCGAGATTAATCAGCGCATGGGCCACGATCAGCCGTTCTTCGACCAGATGATCACGCTTCGCGATAATGTCTCGGAAACGGGCTTCCGCCGTAACCAGGTCACCCTGCTCGAGCGCGAGTGCACCCAGCAGATTGCTCATCCGCACATGGTCGCGCATGGTTCCGTTCCGCTGAAAACCAGCCTCGGCACATTGCGCCAGGAGCGTTGCCGGCGCGTACTGTCCCAGCCGAGCGGCTGCGGAGGCTGCACCGTATTGCGCCATTGGTGCGGAGCGCGATCCCTCGGGCAGCGCGAAATAGTACCCGAGTGCCTCCTGGAACCGGCCCTCCCGGACCAGGTCTTCGATCACAAGAGAACCATCGCGATCAAACGAGGAGTCCATCACCCGGGCGCTGCTCACGAGACGTCCCATGAGGATGCCTGGGTCCCTGGATCAGGTACGGTCATGCTCATGAGGAAGGCTTCGTACACTTTGGGATCCCACCAATGCCTGGACCGGCTCATCTCATCAAGCGCAACCTCGGCGCTGAGCGCGCTCCGGTAGCTTCGCTGGGTGGTCAGGGCATCGAACACGTCCGCGATGCAGACGATCTGGGCTGTGACCG
>JBDTQP010000126.1:0-8401 GCA_039932125.1 Gemmatimonadota bacterium | reverse complement strand
TAATCACATTACGCTGTGTTTATTGAGCTGACGGATATCCTGCGCTGTCCCGCCGCCCACGATGAGCAGTACCTCGTCCTGGTCCCTTACGACATGAGCGAACGAATGGTGAACACCGGGCGACTTGGTTGCCCGTCCTGCCTCCGCGAATATGAAATCGTGAATGGCGAGATCCAGTTTTCTTCAGCCGGTGCTGCCGTTGGTAATGTTGAACCTGCGGGAGTTGATGGAAGCGCCCTGGCTGCTCTGCTGGGGTTGTCGGGACCGGGTGGTTATGTGGCCATGGTAGGAGACATTGTCGGACGTGGACCCGAGCTTGTTGCGGCCGTCTCAGGTGTGCACTTCCTGGGCATTAATGCGCCTGCCGGGACGGTGGAACTTCCAATGCTGAGCCTGGCCCGGGCGGACATCATTCCGACGAGATCCCGTTCGCTTCGGGGTGTGATCCTGGGTGGTCCGTACGCGGAGAGTATTGGCTGGCAGGAAGAGGCGGTGCGCACAGTGTTACCGGGCTTGCGGATTGTGGGGCAGGGACCAACGCCTGGTCCGGGTATGGTTCACGTGCTGGCCGAGGCGGCTGGGTGGTGGGTGGGTCAGCGTTCCTGATCCGAACACATTCAGTATTTCATGAATCAGCAGTTGCGGAAAACTAACCTTCAGTCACCAGGTCGTGTCCGCCGCCGAGCGGTTCCGCATAGAGCGCCTCAATCTCGGCCTGGTAGTTCTTTTCCACGACTCTGCGTTTCACTTTCATCGTCGGGGTCAGTTCCCCGCTCTCAATAGTAAAATCGCGCTGGAGCAACAGGACCTTGCGGGGAATTTCGAAGTGAGCAAGGTCACGCAGGTTCTTCACCATTTCCCGCTCAACCTTTTCCACCGCCATCGGGTTGGCGATCAGGCTCTTCTCGTCCACAAAGTTGAGATCCCGCGAGCGCGCCCACTCCTTGAGATTGTCGAGGTTCGGAACGATCAGCATGATCGGGAACTTGCGCTTGTCACCGAGCATGACGGCGTTGGCGACGAACTTGTTGGCCTTGACCCGGCTTTCAATCGGCTGTGGCGCGATGTTCTTGCCGCCGGCGGTGACGATAAGATCCTTCTTTCGATCGGTGATCTTGAGGAAACCATCGGCATCGAGCTCGCCGATATCTCCCGTGTGGAACCATCCGTCGGGATCCAGGACTTCGGCGGTCGCCTCGGGCTTCTTGAAGTACCCTTTCATCACGTTCGGCCCCCGCGTGACGATCTCTCCATCCGGGAGAATCCGAACCTCCACGCCAGACAGAAGCTTGCCGACCGTCCCGATGCGCAGCGCTTCGAAGTAGTTGACGGAGATGACGGGAGATGTCTCGGTCAGGCCGTACCCTTCGAGAATCGGCAGCCCGGCCGCGTAGAAAAACTTGGCGATGTCCGCCGAGAGCGGAGCACCTCCGGAAACGAAGAAGCGAAGCTTGCCGCCGGTGCGCTGCTTGAGCTTGGAGAAAACGAGCCGGTCGGCCACGCGCTTCTTGAATGCCAGTCCTCCCGGAATCTCTTTCCCACCGAGCTTGAGGTCGGCCCAGGCTTCCGCGGTACGCTTGGCCCAGAAGAAGATCTGTTTCTTTATCGCCGATCCTGCGAGGGCGTTGTCCAGCACCCTGGCATAAATCTTTTCGTAAAGCCTCGGCACCGAAAGCACCACCGACGGGCTCCGTTCGATCATGTCGTTCGAGACAGTGTCGATGCTCTGCGCGTAGTTGATGATGACACCGCCCCGCATCATGCAGTAGTGCCCGGCCATCCGTTCAAAGATGTGCGACAACGGGAGAAAGGAGAGGCACTCATCCGTCTCACGCAGCTGCAGCACGTTGAGCCCGCCGACCACGTTTGACGTGATGTTGCCATGGGTCAGCATGACTCCTTTCGGGTCTCCCGTCGTGCCGCTGGTGTAAATGATGGTGGCTAGATCGTCAGGCTTCGCCTGTCTGGCCTCCGATTTCCAATTGGGGTATCGCGCGCCGGCGGAGCGGCCCTTTTCGAGCACGTAGCCAAAGGTGTGTACGCCCTCCCCGGTCGCCGAGCTATCGAAGGCGATCACATGCCGCAGGGCCGGAAGGTTTTTCCGTATGGACTGGATCTTCTGAAGTTGCGTCGTCGTGGAGACGCAGACCGCGACCGTTTCCGAATCGCGCAGAATGTATTCGATCTGTTTCGCGGGCAGCGTGGGGTAGACCGGCACGTCGGCACTGCCGGCCATGAGACAGGCGTAATCCGTGATCGCCCATTCCGGGCGATTCTCCGACAGGATGCCGATGTGGTCTCCCGGCTTTATGCCCAGCTCGCGAAACCCGAGCGTCAGCGCCTCGACCTGTTCCGCGAGCCCGGCGTAGCTGAGGTCCGTCCAGACGCCGTTCACCTTGCTGCGCATGGCGACCGGCCGGTGGCCGAATTGGTCCATGGCGGCAAAGTAGAGTTCGATCAGCGTCTGAGGATCAGGCACATTGCACCCCGTTTGAGTTCAATTGGATAGTTATGAATGCTTGTGAATGATTGGATGATTTCGTGATTGGATGAATGGATGATGAGCTCTATGGCTGACGATAAGCTGATCGAACCGTAGTGCCTGGTGAGTTCAAGGTTCCCTAGATGTCATCCCGAGCAGAGCGAGGGATCTCAAATATCAGATGTGCTGGGTGCCTGCAATGTCCCAGATATCTCGAGCTTGAGATCCCTCGCTCTGCTCGGGATGACACCTGGGCAGCCATGGAATCACCCGCTCTGCTCGGGATGACACCTGGGCAGCCATGGAATCACCAGGCAAAACAGTTCTATCATCCAATCATTCATTCATCCAATTGTCTTCGATTAATCGAATCTCACAATAAAGGTTTGCCCGCTTCCCGGGATCGCTGCACCGCTCGGCCGGAAGGCGCTGACATCAACCAGAACGCTATCAGGTCGCGCGGCGGAAGGAATGGTTCGGACGTACACCGAGACGGTGGGCTGGCCGGTTGATCCGGTCAGCACGGTCCTCGTCATCACGCCACCGCTCAAGCTGGCAGTGTCGCCGGGTTGACCGAATATGGTCGTCAAGGTGAAGACCATCTGGTGGCCCGCCACCGGTCCATCCGGAGCAAGAGTATCGAGCTGAGCGATGAGAGGAACGGAAGCAGTGTCGGTTGTGAGAACCCGGAAAGAATCCGGGGGAACGATGAGGAGACTGTCGGGCCCGACGAGGACAGTGAACGTGACCAGATCGGAGAGCAGGCTGCCGGTCCTCGCCTGTACCCTCGCGTTGGCCAGCGGCTGCTTGCCCGAGATTCGTCCGGTTAGCGAGTCGACGAACAGGAAAGCCGTATCCGGAGTGCGCCAGACGATCGTCGCGGGAACGCTGTCACCCTTCTGATTGAGCGCCCGGGCCGAAAGCGCAAAGGTGTCGCCGATCTCAACCGCGGGAGAGCTGCCGGGAAGACCGGCCGGCGTTCGGATCTCGAGGGTGATCGGTTCGTCGTTGTTGCTGGAGAGATCACTGCAGGAGGCTAGGGTGATCAGCAGTAACGCGCCGAGGCTCACACCAGCGCGGCGGCGGACGCTCCGGAGAAAGCGTTCCCCCTCTTCGTGGAGCAAGAGGGGGAGGGGGAGACGGGTCGCAGCCGCTCGTCCGGCGCATCGCTTCATATCGCCTCGGAGCTCGTCGCGTTGCCGATCTCACGCAGCGCGGTTTCGGCATGGCGGACCCAGCGGTCGGCGTCGGGTCCCTTGAGAGGCCGTTCCAGAAACGAGCGCAGGTGCACGGCGGCTTCGTCGGTTTCACCCCGTTTGAGCAGCAGGAATGCGACGCCGTAGTGTGCGCCTACCAGCGATTCATCGAGCTCCAGTGCCTTCTTGTAATGCCGAATCGCCTCATCCGGCTGGCCGGTCTTGGTGAACGCGATTGCGATGTTCTGCAGGATGCGCGCATCGTTGGGATAGTCACGAAGGGCCAGGCGATAGGACGTCAGGGCCGCGGCATAATCTCCCTGCCGCTCCAGCGCGAGAGCTTCATTGAGATAGTCGAGCCGCTGCGGATGCAGGCTTTCCGTCTTCTGATTGCCAAAGAGGCGGCGCCAGAAAGTCATCGAGGGCGAGGAGGCTCCATCGAGGGGCGAAAGAGGTTGTAACTCACCGAATGAGCTTATAATAGCCCCGGCCGCATCCCCCCGCAACGCAATGGTTGAACGCCTCGGCTCCCGGGGATACGTTTGCAGGCAGTCAGGTGAAACATGGTTGGCGACGGAGAATTGCGGGTGAGGCTTCCCGTGATCGTTGCCTCGTGCCAAGGAGACATGATGCGCAAAGCTGCCCCGGTCACCCCCCGCGGAGTCATGGAAGTTGATTGGGCATTCTTTGGTGAAATCTGCCGCGCCCTGGCCCTTCGTGTCGCGCGGGAGTATTCGCCAGAGGTCGTCCTCGGAGTCGCCAAGGCCGGCGTAATCCCCGGCGTAGTGGTGGCGTCCATTCTCCAGGTCGAATTCTCGTCCATGACGGTCACCCGCACGACGGAGGGCCAGTCGCCAGTTCTCATCGCGGGTCCCCCCAATACCATCCAGGGGCGGCGCGTTCTCGTGGTGGATGAAACCTGTGACTCCGGCGCGACGCTGCGTCTCGCGCTCAATGAGGTTCGCGCCAAGCATCCCGCCGAGGTGCGTACCGCCGTCTCATTCAGGACCGGGGACTACGTGCCGGACTACGCCGCGTTCGAAACCGAAAACTTCATAATCCTGCCCTGGGACCGGGAGATTATACAGAACGGGGAGGTCATCGTGCGCCCTGACTATGCCGCTCGTCTCAAGAGTCGTCCCGAGGCGTAATCGCCGATCGGCTGGTGCTCCTCCGGTTGTGAATGTCACCACGTGACAAATTGTTGTGATCCATCGTTTTTCCCGGTACACGTCCCGCAGCGCGGTAGACTCATGCCCGCCTGCGCCACTTGTCTCCGACCACTTGTCACTCGGTTCCGGCTGAATGAAAGATCGCCTCCTCGATGCCTTGCGCGCGTCCCGCGCTGATTACACCGAGATCCGGCTGGAGCGCTCATGGGTGACCACCGTAGCCTATCGCGGTGCGCGACTCGAGGGCGCCAACACCAGCCTCGATACCGGTGGATTTGTGCGTTGTCTCAATCGCGGACACGGGTGGGGTGTCGCCAGTTTCACGTCGGTAGACCGGCTCCCGGCCATGATCGCGCGCGCCCACGAGCTTTCGATTGCGGTTCGCCTGGTTGATCCCATCCGTCTCGCTCCCATTCCCGTGCGGGAGGACGACATCCGCCTTGACCTTGACGGCGATGTTCGTGGTATCTCTCTCGAAACCAAGAAACGGCTGCTCGAGCATCTCAATGGACTGATGCTGGGACACGATCGGCGTATCGTCGATACCCAGGCGGCCTATCGAGACGAGGTCACGGAATACTGGTATGCCAATTCCGAAGGCACCCTGCTGTACGAGGTCCGGCCCGAGGTAACCCTCTCTGCTGTCGCCATCGCGAAGGAAGACGGCGCGATCGAGCGGGCCCTCGAATCCATTGGGCTTCGGCGGGGCTGGAATGCCGTCCAGGGCCGGGAAGACCAGTTCCTTGCCGCGGCCCGCCGGGCCGTCGACCTGCTCCAGGCTCCCCGCGTTCGCGGCGGAAGCTATCCCGTCATTCTCGATCCCAAGCTCGCCGGTGTCTTTGTCCATGAAGCCTTCGGGCACCTGAGCGAAGCCGATTTCGTCTACGAAAACGCGCAGGCGAAGGAGATGATGACGCTTGGACGGCGCTTCGGCTCCGAGCTGCTCACGATCGGAGACGATGGCAGTGCCGCCGGTCTTCGAGGCACGCTTCCCTATGATGATGAAGGTACTCCGACACAAAACACGACACTGATCCGGAACGGCGTGCTGGTCGGGCGGCTGCATTCACGGGAGACAGCGGCGCGCATGGGCGAGGCCGCGACGGGAAACGCGCGGGCCTTGTCATTCCGTCACGCCCCGATTGTACGAATGACCAACACCTACATCGCCAGCGGACACGGGAATCTCGAAGATCTCCTGTCCGGCATCGAGCTCGGCGTCTACGCCTGCGATGCCCTCGGTGGTCAGACCTATCTGGAGGATTTTTCTTTCACCGCCGGATACGGCTACATGATCCGCAAGGGAAAAATTGCCGAATTGGTGAGGGACGTGACCCTGGCGGGAAACCTCTTTCATACCCTCGATGCCATTGACGGCATTGCGGACGATTTTCGGTGGAACCAGATGGGCGGCGGATGCGGGAAAGGGTTCCAGGTCCCTCTTCCGGTAACCGAGGGTGCCCCCCATATCCGGATTCGGGATGCGATCGTGGGCGGTGAGGTCTCGTGATTGCTGAGCTGCTGGATCGGGCAACCCGACGCGCCGACGCGGCGGACGTGGTGGTCAAAACCGATGAAACCGTCACGATTGCGTTTGAGGCCGGTCGCCTCAAGACCACAACCTACGCCCAGGAACGGGGCGCCAATCTCCGGGTCATTTCGCGGGGCCATATGGGTTTCGCCGGGAGCACCTCGGACGACGTGAACGCGATCGTCGATGCGGCCTTTGACTCTGCCCGCGTGGGTGAAAAGGTCAGCCTGGAGCTGCCACCCCCAGCCGCGCTCTCCCCGGTTATCACCCATTACCCGCGGGCCGCGGCGGCGAGCATCGCCGATCTCGCAGCCCTTGGGCAATTCATCGTTTCCCGGCTTACCCAGGATGGTGCACAGGTAAGCGTTTCGGTCGAGAAATCCATCGGCTCGGTGCGGGTGGCGAATAGTGCCGGAGCGGACGCGACCTATGACGTCAGCACCGTCAGCGTCTCGGCCGAGGTCACCCGGGTGCTCGGCGATGATGTGCTGATCGTTTCGGAGTATCGCGCGGCGGCGGACTTCCCGGGCAACACTGAGCTCGAGTATATGGTGCAGAATGTCACCCAGCGCATCGCGTGGGCAGGGCAGACGGCTCATGTCGCGTCGGGCACATTGCCGGTGTGCTTCACGCCCGCTGGTTCCTCCGTGCTCCTGGCCCCACTCAAACTTGCCCTTCTCGGGAAATCTGCGGTGCAGGGGGTGTCACCCCTGGCCGACAAACGCTCGACGCCGGTTTTCGACAACGCCTTTACGCTGGTTGATGACCCTCTCCTTGACGGCAGAAGCGGATCCCGCCCGGTGGACGACGAAGGAGTACCATCGCGCCGTCTTCCGCTGATCGAGCAGGGCCGGGTCACCAATTTCATTTATGACCTGGAGACCGCCGGACGCGCCAGCACAAAGCCCACTGGTCATGGGCGTCGCACCACGTTCGGCAAACCACAGGCGGCGTACTCCAATCTGACTGTTGCTGCCGGAACACTGGCTTTCCACGAACTGCTGTCGCAGATCCAGGACGGTCTCCTGGTCGATGAGCTGCTGGGCGTAGGGCAGGGCAACACCATGGGAGGAGCGTTCTCTCATCCCGTGGCGCTCGCATATCGCGTGGTGAATGGTGAAGTCGTCGGGCGGGTAAAGGATGTGGTCATTGCAGGAGTGGTTTACGATCTTCTCAAACGTATTGCCGGGATCGGATCTGACGTGAAGTGGATTGGAAGCGTTGGGGTGCCAGCCATGGTGCTGGAAGGGGTGTCGGTGAACGGGAAACGGTAGACGGTGTAAGGGGAAATTAAGGTGAGCGGTGAGCGGTGAGCGGTGAGCGGTGAGCGGTAAGCGGTAAGCAGTAAGCAGTAAGCGGGAACTTCATTTCTACGTGATATTTGAGCGGTAATCGGCAGGACTTCCTTTACCTCCACTGTTCTATGCGTCGTTCTCTCTTCACAGCCCTGTTCCTTTTCACTGTGGTGTTTGCGCTGGAGGCTCAGGCCCAGGCGGCCACGATCATCCTGGTGCGTCACGCGGAGAAAACCGCCATTGGCTCGGACCCGGGTCTCACCGCTCTGGGAGAGGCCAGGGCGCACGATCTCGCCAGCGCACTCGCCGATGTTCCACTGTCCGCGGTTCTCAGCACGCAGTTCCGCCGGACCAGGCTCACTGCCGAACCCGTTGCGGCCGCGGCCGGTCTCGAGACGCAAATCATCGAAGCCGCCGGAAGAATGGACGCAGACTCGAAGGCTGTGGCAGACGCCGTCAATGCTTTACCTCGTGGATCCACCGTTCTCATCGTCGGTCACAGCAATACCCTCGGCCCCATCATTGCCGCACTCGGCGGACCCGGCATTGCCGATCTTCGCGATGATGAATATTCGACGATGTTTATTCTTTGGAGGCCGGAGGGAGGGAAAATCGGTCTTGTGCGAGCCAATTACGGAGCTCGGGGATCACTAGATACTGAGCACTAATCCTTAGTGCTTAGTGCTTAGTGCTTAGTGCTTAGTGCTTAGTGCTTAGTGCTTAGT
>JBDTQP010000125.1:0-8436 GCA_039932125.1 Gemmatimonadota bacterium | reverse complement strand
TGCCGTAGGACAAACCCTCCTCCACACCGGGAAGGGCCAGCGCAAGACGCCGCACCGTTTCAAGGGTTACGCGAGCTCTGGGCATGGCTCTCCGGGAAAACTGGTCATCACGGGCCTTCGCTAGGCGAGTCTGTGAATCGTGGATAGTGGACGGGGGCGTATGCGCCCATGTCAGCCTGTTCACTTTACCCGTTCACCATTGGCTCCGGCAAGCGCCTCACTGCCCGGCTATGGGCTGAACACGATAACGAATCTGAAACCCTCCATTCCCATTGATGTCGGCCGTTGCCGATTTCCCGGAGTCGGGCCACCAGGTAGTCCACTGCTCGTCTTCGGCACGGGGTTTCGCCCGTAGTGGCAGATCAAACCAGTAGTGCCTGTCTCCCACATCATTCACCACCAGGAAACGCTGCGTAGTGCTCGTATAGAGATGACCGATCGCCGGGATGACGACTCGCCCGTCGCTCATCGCGGGAGAATCGAGCTTGAGATCCGCATTATGGCGATCGTCGCCGGATCCGCGCGAGAGCACCAGGACCGAAAAATCTTCGTCCGTGTCTGGTACCGTCCGGCCCCCCGGCATGCGAACTTCGAACTCAAGATTCAGATGCTGACCATTGATGGACGGCTCTCGCGGCGCGCTCCAGATCGAATAGCCGAAAACAATTATGGCAAGCGCGGATACGATCAGGAACGAGAGACCAGCTGACTGGACAAACCCAGACGCGCCGGACGGAACTACAAATCGTTTCGATACCAGGATTCCGACGAGAACTCCAACAATTGCTCCCACCGGCGCTATCACGAACACGAGCGCCATGGCACGACCGCCTTCCATATTGGAGACGCCGTGAGCCCTCGTTGCCATGTCGCCACCAACAAAGGCCAGAATGGCACCGGCCGCGGCGGTGATCAGCGCAAGCATGAATGTGCGCATGGAACTCCGTCTATGGGATGGACCCGAATTGAGCGGATTTTAGCGTGCCGGGAAGACGATGGACAGTGCGGGTACACGGTGAAAATTCCGATCGGTGGACCAGGGTCGTTACCGCCCCTGCCAGAGAGCACTTCTCGGTGCCATGCAGGTCAGGCAAGAGGCTTCTTCCGGCTTACCTCCGTCGCTCCATCGTGACATAACCCCTGGATTCTCGCATCCTCATACTTCTCAGCATCACAGATTGAGCACGGCAGGATTGTTCCCACCCTGCCCTGCCGAGTGGATGGTTCGAGCACCCACGGTCTGACCTGCCAGGGCGGGTCGTGCCGAACGTGCTGCTGATGGCCGCACTCCAGCTCGGCCACCCAGACGCCTTGTTCATCCTGATGAAACCCGGTTATCTGACGATCCATGTGACACCGAAAGTTGAAGAAACTTCACCGCAATGCGCGTAGCGAAACCATGTGTGGTAGTCTGTGATGTCCAGATGACGGGGGAGTGGGTCAATCGCGATATTGTTCCGCATTCCGCAACGCGTCCTTCTCACTGGGATACGGGCGCCTTCAAGCAGGGGCAGCATGGGATCTGGATTGTGCGGAAGGGCGAGGGTGGAGAGTATGCCTGCACCCTGCACCCCACAATGACGGGTAAGGTGACCATCAGATAACGTACCTCCTGCTTTCAGTCCCGCGGTTTCTACTCTGCACAATTACGGAAACACCCGCTTCAAACCAAGCATAAGCGCCTGCTGCTCGGGGCCGGTCATATCTCGATAAATCGTGTCCACCACTTTCAGTCCGGGAGTCTTAATGAGCAGAAATCCCTGATTGGGCGTCCGCTTGATGTCGATGCTGTTGTTCGCAGCTATCGGAAAGAGCTTCGGCAATCCCCCGGTCACAGGGATGATATCCTGTGCTGTGATGATCAGCGCGTTCGACATCCCCTTCGCGTGCGGCGCAAAGATGTACACCAACGTGTCTTCATCGGAGAGTCGCGCGATGCTACGGGCCGAATCGGCCAAGGGGCCCGGAATCATGTCCCTGAAGGCGTCAATCGCCGGAGGCTCGCCGGTCAGGAAGACCTTGAGAAACCTGACGACAACGTACACAACCGCAGCGAACGCCAGCAGGGCCCCGCAGCCCACCATGGCACCGCGGCTATACCAGCGGCGGCGGACACGACGCCGGGCCACCCGGGGTGTCAGCATCTGGTCCGGAGTGCTCGCGGCCGCGAGTGCCGTGGCCATGTCTTTCGCGGATGCAAACCGATCATCCGGCGCCTTGGCCATGGCTTGCATGATGATCGCGGCTAGCGCCGCCGGCATCTCCGGGACGACACTCGAGAGCTGCTCCGGAAGCTCGCGAAGGTGATTGGCCATCACGGCCTTTGCGGAATCACCGCTAATCGGCCGGCGGCCAGTCGCCACCTCATACAACACAACGCCGAGCGCATACACATCGGATCGGCCGTCCAGATCATCGCCGGCGACCTGCTCCGGGCTCATGTAATGGGGCGTGCCGCTGACCATTCCGCGCTGGGAATCTTCCTGCGCCGCAATGAGGCGGGCGATCCCGAAATCCACCAGCGCGGGATGACCCGCATCGTCCAGCAGAATGTTGTCCGGTTTCACGTCGAGGTGCAGCACACCTCGCCCATGTGCCGCGGCGAGTGCTTCGGCAACCCCCACGCCCAGTCGCGCGACCTGGGCCGGCGTCCAGCGCCCATCGCGCGCAAGACGGGTGGTGACAGAGCCATCCGGGTAGTACCGCATGACCAGGTAAACGATTCCGTCCTGGTGACCGGCCTCGTACAGGGGGACAATGTTCCCGTGCTCGGTAGACGCAACGATGCGTGCCTCGTCCAGCAACCGGTCCGCGGCACCCGCATCAAGAGCCAGGGATGGATCCAGCACCTTGATTGCGACGTCGCGACCGAGAAGCGTATCGCGCGCGCGGAACACCGCGGCGAAGCCACCAGATCCCAGCAGTTCGCCAATCTCGAACTGCCCGGCAACCACGGCGCGAAGCCGAGTCTCCAGGTCCAGGATCCGGGTCTGGTCCATACGCTCGAGTGCTGAAGGTACGTATCGCTGAAAACCAACGCTGCCAGTCTTCTACCAGTCGGTCGGCCGGTAGTCCTTGAGAAACTGCCCCCAGACGTGCTCGCCGGTATTGATGCCCGCGATGATAGGATCCACGATGCGTGCTGCTCCGTCAACAATGTCGAGTGGCGGATGAAAGCGATGCTCGGCCGTCTTTCGCGCGGCGATCGCCGCCGGATCCTCATCGGTCACCCAGCCGGTGTCCACACTATTCATGTGAATACCATCGTTGTGATAATCCGTGGCCGCGGTGCGCGTCATCATGTTGAGCGCAGCCTTTGCCATGTTCGTGTGTGGATGGCGCGTCGTCTTGGCGTTTCGGTAGAACTGCCCTTCGACGGCGGAGACGTTGACGATGTGTTTATCCCGGCCTGGCGTGCGCAGCATCAGCGGTTTGAGCCTGGCGTTAATGATGAAAGGCGCCACCGCGTTCACCAGTTGAACTTCCAGTAACTCGACGGTAGAAACCTCGTCCATCAGGAGCCGCCAGGAATTCCGGCCGCGAAGATCCACCTGCTGCAGGTCCTGGTCGAGCAGCCCATCGGGGAAGAGTTCCCGGCCCACGGCATGATCTTCTGGCAGCAGGGGGACCTGGGTCAGCCGCGCCGAGTCGACCAGCCCCACGAGGCTTTCCTTCTCATCAGCATGTGACCGACCCACCAGCATCATGGCCTCAGGCCGGGACGTGTCGCTCATTCCGGCATAGGTACCCAGCAGCCGCCGCTCGATCTCACTCACGTTTGCCTGCGAAGCGATCTCTCCCGCAATCATGTGCTGATAGAAGGCCGGCGGCCGGCGCACTGTCTGGCAGGCGTTGTTGATGATGAAATCCAGCCGTGAACGCGTCGCCAGAAATTCCCGGCAGAAGGCTTCCACACTGGGTGTGTGTCGCAGGTCGAGCCCGTAGATGGTGAGCCGCTCTTCCCAATCGGCAGCATCTGGCTCTCGGGCATAGCGGGCTGCCGAGTCCCGGGGAAACCGGGTAGTGACGACAAGCTCGGCGCCGCATCGAAGCAGCTTGAGCCCGGCCTGGTACCCGATCTTGACCCGACCCCCGGTCAGCAGGGCGACTCGGCCCGTGAGATTCGCCCGCTCGGTGCGCTTCGTGAAATTGAGCTCCGCGCACGCCGGACAGAGCTGGTCGTAGAAATGGTGAACGACCTGGTAATCTGCCTTGCAGACGTAGCAGTGCTGCGGCTCCACTTCATCAGGCAACGTCACCGGCTGGTGGACGATTTCGCCGGCCAGTGCCGGCGGATACACGTTAGGAGTCGTAAACACGTCATGGCGTCGCAGCGTTCGAATGCCGGTCGCGGCGAGAACCTTGTCATCCCTTTTAATCTGCGCCGCTTTCCGCTCGCGGCCGGCCGCTTTGACCAGCCTCCTTCGGGCGACATGATCAGGGTGGTAGACATGTCCCGCGGCCTGAACGAAACGCCGGCGCTCGTCGGGTGATAATTTCGCAAGCAAACCGCGATCGTTGACGATCGCCTCGAGCACGGTGAGAGCAGTCTGCACCTGTTCCCTGAATGCAGAATCTCCCTCGGTGCGAGAGAGAGGATGTGTTGGGGTCATGCCGAAAGGCTAACCAGATGACAACGCGTGAGAAAGGGAGGCTGGGCAAACCGCGAGAGTGAATACCTGAGAAATCGGGTGAAGACTGTTGCGACCTGACATGCTCACGGAGTATCAGGGAGATCGTAGTCAAACTCCCACGAATGCTTGCCGCCCTCAATGATAATCTTGAATTGACCGCTGACTCCCTCCAGGCCATCCGTCCCGGAATCCGGCACCGTGTTGATATCGAGGTTAAATGAGCCTCCGCTCATCGAGCCTTTGTGCTGAAGAATGAAGGAACCCTTGCGGCCGTTCAGCGTGCCCGTGATCCGCTCAAGTGCCACATAGCCACCGGAACCTTCAATGGTCGTCGCGCCGAGCATCTGTCCCTTGCTGGTACCTTCGAGGTCGCCATGAAACTGTTTGTCTAGAAAAAAGCGGCCGAACGCCCCGGCTTCCCCGGTGTCGTCGGCGGGTTGCGGGGTCATCTTCACCTCAAAAGTGCCAGCGGCATGGATGGTCACGGTATACTCCTTCAATTCAGAGATACTTGCAGTGGGGGTGGCAGTGATTGAGGTTGGGCGGCACATTGGTCACCGCTTCCTCTGGTCTGTGTGTTCCGTGACCGGAGACGGCGGTCAGAGGACGAGTTTCATCGGGGTCAAGCTAGCCGTTCCAGGCTCCTGAGTCTTGAAAGAACGCGACAGAAATCCATGATACGGCCAAAGACCGCAACACCCCGGGGAATCCTCAAAACGGCAACGGTGAACGAGCCGCGGATTGAGCATCACCGGTATCATGCCTCAGCGGACCTGGATCCCTTCATCGAACACTACTGGTCGGTTCGATGGGATCTCCGTGGAGCGGCACCGCAATGCGCGGAGACACTGCCTCACCCGAGCGTGCACGTTGTGTTCGAAGACGACGGCGGCGCGCGAATTGGAGGAGTAACCCGCGGCAAATTTTCCCGCATGCTGGAAGGAAAGGGCGGCGCCTTCGCGATCAAGTTCCGGCCTGGAGGTTTCTATCCCTTTGTCCAGACTTCACTCTCCGCGTTCACCGACCGGGTTTTTCCGCTGGACAGGGTCTGGGGAACAGCGGGAGCCCGGCTCGCCAGAAATATACTTGGCGAAGACCACGATGGCAGAAGAATCGAGATTGCTGAAGACTTCCTCCGAGTCTGCGAGCCGGCCGTGGACGAGACGCTCAGCCTCATAACGGAAATAATTCAGGCTATTGAATCGGACCGGGGCCTCGTCCGGGTGGACGATCTGGTCGCGCGGTTCGGTCTCCCCAAGCGGAAGCTGCAGCGACTCTTCGAAAAGTATGTCGGGGTGAATCCCAAGTGGGTGATTCAGCGCTATCGTCTGCATGAGGCCGCCGCTCAGTTGACCTCTGGTGCCAGCACACAATCGGCGCTTGCCATCGAGCTGGGGTACAGCGACCAGGCGCATTTTATTCGAGACTTCAAGGCCATTGTGGGTACTTCTCCGGCGGCGTACGCTGAGCGAGGCGCAGGGTAATGTTGAAGGTTCACCTGCCCGCGCCGAAAGCAGCCGGGATTCGCCGCCGTGGACGAAACCGAAATTCGCCGCGGGGTCGAGTCGCTTGGCGGGGCGTTACGTGGGTCGAGCGGGGACTACGAGCGGTGCCTTGACTCAGCCGTCTCGTGCGGGAAGACCGGTATTCCAATCCTGGAACGCCCGGCCCAGTGCACTGGTGATTTCCGGTCGTTGCTGCTTGCGATCGGTGCGCTCGCCGGGATCCGCGGCGAGATCAAACAGGCGCGAATCTCCATTCACATTGAGGTATTTCCAGCGGCCCTTTCGAACGGCCTCCTGCGACGGCTGTCCGTTGTAGCGCATGAAGGGCTGTCGCCAGAAGATGGTGCGCTCGAAGGCGCGTTTTCCGCCCTTGGCCACGGGCAGCAGGTCCATACCATCGAGCGGGTAATTCCTGGCTGCTGTTGCACCCGCCGCGGCCACGAACGTCGCGGTCCAGTCCATGGTGATTGCGGCCTGGTCGGTTACTTGGCCTCCGGGGATGACTCCCGGCCATCGCATGATGGCTGGAACCCGGATGCCCCCCTCCAGCAACGTTCCTTTCCCGTTCTGATGGGGCCAGTTATAGGCGTAGCGATCACCACCATTATCGCTAGTGAAGATGACGAGCGTGTCCCGATCGAGGCGCGCGCGCGTGAGCGCCTCCATCACGTGACCAATGCCCGCATCCAGACTTCCGACCATGCTGGCATATATCTCAGGAGAACCGCCGCCACCCTGAAATCCCTCGGCTGTTGTATCAGTGATGTGGTCTCCCGGCCCTTCCCACGGCCAGTGCGGTGCCGTGTACTGAAGGCTGAGAAAAAACGGCTGGCGGTGCTGTCGTGACACATACTCAACCGCGCGTTCCGTCAGCAGATCGGTGAGATATCCGACTTTTTCGACCGTAACCAGGCCCTCGTGCAGGTCGAGCTTTCGCAGGGCATCACGATGCGTGTAGTAGTCGACTCCCCCACTCAATATTCCGAAGAACTCGTCGAAGCCATGCTGAATGGGACCAAACTCCGGCTGGTACCCCAGGTGCCATTTCCCAATGAGTGCCGTGTCGTAGTCACGTGCCTTGAGCAGCGTGGCAATCGTCGGATGATCCGGCGAGAGGCCATCTTTTTCATTCACCCAGCTCATCGGCTGCTGCAGACCGGCAGGAAGCCGCGCGGGATAGCGCCCGGTTATGAATCCCGCACGCGTGGGAGTGCAGACCGATGCGGCGGAGTAGGCGCTGGTGAAGCGCACCCCCGATTGCCCGAGACGGTCGAGCATGGGCGTTCGAAAATCCCGGCGCCCGAACGAACTCAGGTCGCCATAGCCGAGATCGTCAGCCAGGATGAAAAGAAGGTTGGGCCGACGGGAGGGGATCAGGACGTTCGGAGCTCCCAGCACCGTGGCGAGAGTGGTCCCGGTAACTGCCAGGAACTGCCGGCGGGTGACCTTGCAGCGGCTGGTGTCCATGTTCAACGGGGCTGGAGATTACGTGAGAACAGCGTCAATGCGCGAAAGCTCGTCCGGGGAAAAATCCAGGGTGTTGAGTGCGGCGACCGCATCTTCTATCTGCGACACCCGGCTTGCCCCTATCAGTGCCGAGGTAACTTCGGAATGACGGAGCACCCAGGCGATAGCCATCTGGGCGAGCGTCTGACCACGAGCCCCGGCCAGAACATTCAGGCGGGCAACCTTTTCTTCCAGTTCCCCGGTGACCTGGTCAGGCTTGAGAAAGCTGTACGGTTTCGCCGCGCGTGAATCCTCGGGAATTCCCTTGAGATAACGATCGGTGAGCAAGCCCTGCGCGAGCGGGGAAAAGACGATGCACCCCATACCGGTCTCACGAAGAATGTTAAGCAAACCATTCTCGACCTCGCGCTGCAACATGCTGTATCGAGGCTGGTGAATCAGGCAAGGCGTGCCCAGCGAAGTGAGGATCGCCTGCGCGGCCCGGGTCTGGTCGGGTGAGTAGCTGGAGATTCCCACGTATAGTGCGCGCCCGCTGCGCACCGCGTAGTCCAGTGCCATCATGGTTTCTTCGAGCGGGGTGTCCGGATCGGGCCGATGATGATAAAATATGTCGACGTATTGAAGATCCATACGGGCAAGGCTCTGGTCGAGACTCGCGATCAGCGACTTCCGCGAGCCCCATTCGCCGTACGGGCCAGGCCACATGCGGTACCCTGCTTTAGTCGAGATGATGAGCTCATCACGCCATGGTGCCAGTTCAGACTTCATCACCTGCCCGAACGTCTCCTCGGCGGACCCCGGTGGAGGCCCGTAGTTGTTCGCGAGATCAA
>JBDTQP010000124.1:0-8537 GCA_039932125.1 Gemmatimonadota bacterium | reverse complement strand
TGATGATTCCTTTGTGAAAGCGCTGCAACGAAGAAGGGCCGGCAATGCCGACCCTGGAAATGCTGAATACCTGTCGGGCTAGAGTGGGCAAACGGGACCCGAGGGATCCGGCACTGGAAGCTGATCGCGGATAAGAGTGAAGGTACCGAGATCAGAACCTGTTTCGATTATTGTCACGCTGATGACCACCGTATCGTTCATCACCTTCCCGCGGAGAAGCGCGTGCGGGGCGCGGGCGGGATCCTGGAGGAGCCCCGATCCAAAGTAGCGGCCAGCCACTGAGAACTGACTATCACTTCTAATCACCACGGCCGCGTCGCTGCTGACAGAGGAACAGACGAGGTTCAATTCTGTCCCCGCGCGTATAGCAACAAGTTCAACGGTGGAACTACTCGATCCAAACCGTCCGGTAAGAAGGTTCTGATCTGGGGAGGAGGGATCAGAGCATCCCAGGACTGTGAGGGCGATCAGAGCGCTGACAACAAGTGAGTTTCGCACAGGCGGCCGGGTGAGATTCGAGTTGTATGACGCCGAGCGGGCACCTCTCAGGCACAACGGCGCGGATTGTAACAGGTTTACACGACGAATGATCGAACCCACTCCTCGAGCTTGGGCAGGTCCAGCAGAGCGTCTTTGCAGGGGCCGGACGGAAGCGTCATTGTAAGACCGAGCACGGGGATCTTGCCGGCGACATCATGGAGCCCGCTTACCATATCCCGCTCACAGGCAACCGCGACCACCGCCCTTGGACGACGTTCCCGGATCACCCGTCGCGCAAGCTGCCCCCGGGTAGCGACGAAGACGGGGACCTCGTACTTACTGGCGATCTTGAGAACGCCGTCGATTGTTTCCTTGGAGAGGCAGCGCGGGATCAGAAGCAGGAGCTCGCCTTTGCCGACTTTGCGCCCTCGCTCAAGGGCAAGGGCGTTGTAGACTTTCACTGCCGCGTTCTCAACCCAGTCGCGCTTGCCGAACACCTGAGCCACCCGGGAGGTGAATCTCATCAGCCGGAGAAAAGGTCCGCGTTCAGCCAGTTTCTCCGGCAGCAGCGGACGGCGCAAAAGACAGGAAAGTACGATGAGTCCCCACCAGAGCCAGGAGATGGCTGCAACCGTCGCGATTGCCAGGCGGAGCGTGCCTGGAATGGCCGGGTGAATCAGCCCAAGTCGCGGCGCGAGGATGTATCCCACCAGGCTCACCAGCCCGATGGCGGCGGCAAGAGCAACGGCCGACCAGGCCAGAAATAACCCTGGAGCAGAGTCGAAGTTGCCCTTGTTGGGCAGCTCGGCTCCGTCCCACTCATCCCATTCGTGACCGAGCCTCCGGTCTACTTCTATATGGATGAGCTGCGCACGCGCTGTCGGGGGGGTCATGCTGAAATATAGCCCCTAAAGAGTGAGCCGTGAGCGGGCGGCGGGCTGGATCCGGAGCTGCCTGCTGGCGCAGGGCTCCAGATCTGATCGCTTACCGGTCGCCGCTCTACGCTTACTTTCATTGAATGACCCCTGAACCTCGCATCACCGGGATGTTTCAGACCGACTTGAGGGCCCGGGCGGCCTATTCGGAGGGTGCCGGAATCTATCGGATCATCCCGTCGGCTGTTGCGCGTCCGGCCGGGGTAGAGGACCTCCAGGTACTCCTCGAATGGGCCAGTCGCACGAGCACAACACTCATCCCCCGCGCGGCCGGGAGTTCGGTTACCGGCAGCAACGTGGGAGAAGGAGTGATCGTCGACCTGATGGGACTTCCCCGCGTGCTCCAGCTCCGCGAGGAGGAGAAAACGGTCAGGACGAGTCCGAATATTCGCTGGGGTGAGCTGGCCGAGTCGGCGGGAAAAATGGGCTTGAGATTGCCCCCCGATCCTTCCAGCGGACCTTTCGCCACTCTGGGAGGGATGCTTTCAACCAACGCCTCAGGCGCGAGATCGGTGCGCTATGGAAGCATACGACGATGGGTGAAGGGCCTGACCCTGCTCACAACCGACGGCGAAGTGATCGAGCTGAGGCGAGGGCAGCCCGCCCCTTCCGATGGTGCCGTCGTTCAGCGTTTCGCCCGGGACGTGGCACCGCGACTCTCCGAGGCCGCCGGGTTGATCGCGGCACGTACGCCGCGCACCCGGAAGAATTCGTCCGGCTACGCCCTCGCGAGCTGGCTCTCCTCGGGCGACCTTCTGGATCTCATCATCGGAGCGGAGGGAACGCTTGGCATTGTCACGGAAATTGTATGGCAGCTTGCCCCCGTTCCCAGTCTCCGCGCTGGTCTCAGTGCGGCACTCGCTGACCTGGCGCTCCTGAACGACGCCGTCGAGGCGATCCTTCCGCTCAATCCCTCTGCTCTCGAGCTGCTGGATCGGACATTTCTGGATCTCGTGCGGGCCAATCGCGGCACCGATGCGGCACTCGCGACCGCCGAGGCGATGCTCCTGATCGAGTTTGAAGGCGACAAGGCTGAAAGCCTTCGAGGAACGGTGGGGGACGCGGTGCGGAGACTCAAGAGCATCGCGACCGACGTGATCACAGCACTTACACCGGAAGATGAGCATCGGGTCTGGACTCTGCGTCATGCCGCCAGTCCGATCATCGCCGACCTGCCTCCTGGCCGACGTTCGCTCCAGGTAATTGAAGACGCCTGCATCCCGGTTCCACGGATGGGTGAGTACATTGCCGCGGTCCGGCGGATCGCCGCACGACTCGATCTTCCTGTTGTTATTTTTGGACACGCGGGAGACGGCAATGTCCACGTCAATGTCCTTCCTGAGGTTGACAGGCCGGGATGGGAAGAGACGGTCTACACTTTATGGAATGAGGTCACTACCGAGGTGATTCGGCTGGGCGGAACGACATCGGGTGAGCATGGTGACGGACGGATTCGATGCGCGGCGCTCGAGTCGGTATACGGCCCCGAGATGGTAGAGCTGTTTCGCCTGGTGAGGCGTGCATTTGACCCGCGGGGCATTCTCAATCCGGGTGTGAAGGTCCCAATGAACGATAAGGAGCTCTCACCATTGAGCAGCCTCAAGACGGGGTCCACCGCGCCGGAAATTCCGCCAGACATTGCGGCGGCGCTTCGGGAGATTGAGCGGCGGGGAGATTACAAGAGAGACAGGCTCGAGATCGCAGCCGAGGCGTAAGAGATGTCATCCCGAGCCTCTCGCGTACCTGATGCTCGGGGTACACTTCGCGAGGGATCTCAAGCTTAAGGTGTTCGTGAGCAGGTTGTTCCGGCACAACTTGAGATTGAGCCTATTTGCTTCGCTCAGAGTGACAACGGTTTGATACCGGGGGTTACAGGGCCTCGCAGTTGTCCTCCCGAGCCGTGCGCGTGCCTGGATACTCAGGGTGAACTCCGCGAGGGATCTCAAACTCAAGGCATTCGTGAGCAGGTGTTCCGGCACACCTTGAGCTTGAGACTCTTCGCTTTGCTCAGAGTGACAGCGTTCGTTTGCGAGCCGATTTCGATTGCCAATTGCCAATTGCCGGAAAGGTGAGGAATGAAGCAGTACCTCGACCTCCTGAAATTCGTGATCGAGCACGGCAAATCCAAGTCGGATCGCACCGGGACGGGGACGCGGAGCGTGTTCGGATACCAGATGCGGTTCGACCTGGCCCGAGGGTTTCCGTTGCTTACCACCAAGAAGCTCCACCTCAAGTCCATCGTGCACGAGCTGCTCTGGTTTCTTCAGGGTGCGACGAACGTGAAATACCTGAAGGACAACGGCGTCAGCATCTGGAATGAATGGGCTGATCCTGAGGGTGAGCTCGGTCCCATATATGGGTACCAGTGGCGGTCCTGGCCAGCGCCCGATGGGCGGCACATCGACCAGATCACCGAGCTCGTGCACCAGATCAAGGTGAATCCCGACTCCCGCCGGCTGATTGTGAGCGCCTGGAATGTCTCGGATATTCCCGCGATGGCGCTGGCTCCCTGCCACGCCCTCTTTCAATTCTATGTGGCCGAAGGGCGGCTCTCCTGCCAGATGTACCAGCGCAGCGCCGACATCTTTCTCGGCGTTCCGTTCAACATCGCTTCGTACTCGCTGCTCACGTTGATGATGGCCCAGGTCACCGGCCTCGAGCCTGGCGAGTTTATCCACACGCTCGGGGACGCCCACATTTATTCCAACCATATGGAAGCCGTGGAGCGGCAGCTCGAGCGCGAGCCAAGGCCACTCCCGGTGATGCGGCTCAATCCTGCAGTGACATCCATTTTCAGCTTTACGTTCGCAGACTTCACGCTCGAGAACTACGACCCGTATCCTGCCATCCCCGCTCCCATCGCGGTATGAGGGTCGTCATCATCGCGGCGCTCTCGGAGAATGGAGTGATAGGCCGGGGGAACGCCCTTCCGTGGCATCTGCCGGCTGACCTCAAGCGTTTCAAACGGCTCACATCCGGCCATACCGTGATTATGGGGCGGAAGACTTTCGAATCGATTGGTCTCAGGCCATTACCTGATCGCCTCAACATCGTGCTTTCAAGGGACACGGGCCTCTCCACTCACGGAGTTCTGGTGGTCCCAACTCTCGGTGACGCGCTCGCACATGCTCGCGAGAATGCTGTCGTCTTTGTCCTCGGCGGGGGCCGGGTTTTTGAGGCGGCGCTTCCATTTACTGACCGTATGGAGCTCACCCGGGTCCATACCACCGTGCCGGGAGACGCGTTCTTCCCCAAGGTCGACTTCTCCGAGTGGCAGCAGGTGAACGTGGAAGATCATCCGGCGGATGAGAAGCACGCGTATGCGTTCTCGTTCCTGACCTATGAACGGAGGCGAGGCTCGCTGAGCTTTGAGGAGAGTGCGCAATGAGGAGATTCTAGAATAGCTGAAAGCGGCGTCGGCGCGTCCGTCTTGCTCTCGTAGGGGGTCGATCTCAGATCGACCCTTTTTCAAGTCGAGGATTTCTCGCCTTCACTCGCCACCAGGGTCGCCTTCGTTGGGCTCGATCTCAGTCGATCCCAGACGACTCTCCCCCTCCTTACCCGCCACCGGAACCGCGGAGTTGTTCCCTCGGTCGCGTTGCTCCCTCGGGATGACTCCATGCTGGACGAGGCTGCGCCTTCGGCGGTGATGGTTTGTCCGGAGCCACGGCCGAGACTCTCTGACCGGTTGAGCCCGGAGTGCTCCGTGACCAAGAGGGCCGCCCTAAGGCCCGCCAACGATGGCGAGACGCGGCGAGCACCGCAGGGTGCGACACGTGATGGCTCAAGGAGCCTTGGACGAACCGGTCTCACTCATAGCCGGGACCTTCTCTTCCGGCTCACCGCAGTGCGATGGACCGTCATTTGCGTATTCGTGCGCAAGTCTGGAGGATTTCGTCACTTTGGTCTGCCAGCCATGCCTTCCAGATTTTCTCGGCTTCCTCTCACTCATCCGTCGCGATTTCTGATCCGCGATTGTCTCCATTTCTCCTATGAAAACATCTCACAATCTCACGTCGAAGCACGACGAAAATCGCATCGAGTCCTCCTGCATCGGTGAGTCCTGTTGCTGAAACCCACGAACATCTCGTTGAACTCGATGACAAAAATGTATTGTTCTTTGATCAGGTATTTCTTACTTTAGATGCCGTAAGCAGTTGCAGGTTCTTGGACTGGCTCGGAATTTCACGCTGTTCGTTCGTCTCACGCATCGAGACGACTCGTATCTGAGGGACCGTTTGGGTATCCGAATAGGACTTGCCTACAACCTCAAGCCAAACGCTCCGGTGATTTCCGGGGTGAGTCTTGAGTCCCCACCAGAAGGCTCCTACCGCTCTCTTCGCTACGACCTCGATCAACCAGACCTCTACGCGGAATGGGATGAACCCGCGACCATCGACGCCGTCGAGCGCGCGCTCCGGCCCCTCGGTGAGGTCGTCCGTCTCGAGGCCGACGCGTCCTTCCCGATGAAGCTCTCGGCTGCCCGGCCGGACTTCGTCTTCAATGTTGCGGAAGGTCTCTACGGCGTGAATCGCGAGGGGCACGTCCCCGCGATGTGCGAGTTCCTGAACTTTCCCTACCTTGGCTCCGATCCGCTCTCCCTGGGACTGGCGCTGCATAAAGGCCGGGCCAAGGAGGTCCTCCAGCATCGCGGCGTACCGACGGCTCCGTTCACCGTGCTCAACAGCCGCACGGATGCACGGAATTGCCAGCTTCCCTTCCCCGTGTTCATCAAGCCGGCTTTCGAGGGTTCAGGCAAGGGCGTCAGCGTCATGAGCCTCTGCAATAATCGGAAAGAGCTCGTTGCCCATACCGAGTATCTGCTCGCTACCTATCACGAGCCGGTGCTGGCCGAGACCTACCTGCCCGGTGCCGAGTTCACGGTGTCGATCCTTGGCAACGGGGACACGGCCCGCTGTCTCCCGATCGTCGCGATGAAGTTCGACGAACTGCCAGAGGGCGCACCGCCAATCTACGGCTATGAAGCCAAATGGATCTGGGACACGCTCGATGATCCGCTTCAGCTGTTCGAGTGCCCGGCCCGGATCCCCCGGAAGCTGGCCCAGGCTGTCCGTGCCGCCGCGCTCGGTGCCTATCGCGCGCTCGATTGCCGCGACTGGAGCCGCATCGACATCCGGTGTGACGCCGCCGGGGAGCCAATGGTGGTCGAGATCAATCCGCTCCCGGGAATCCTTCCCGATCCGCGGGATAACAGTTGCATGCCCAAGGCTGCGAGAGCCGCGGGGATGAGCTACGACGAGCTGATTCGCACGGTGGCGGACATCGCCTGGCAGCGGATCAGTGGTCGCCATCTTCTTGCTGAGGTCGCCTGATGCGTGTGACGATCCTGTTCGATCCCGGTGGGGAACATTGGGACCAGAAGGACGTACTCTCGGCGGTCGAAGGCACCCGGGTTGTTCAGAATCATCTTCGGCAGGCGGGGCACGAAGCCACCGTCGTTCCCGTCCGCCCCAACGACTGGCGCTACATCTCCAAGGTGCGCGCTGCCGATGTCGTCTTCAACCTGTGCGAAGGGTTGGACGGCTATTCACGGTACGAGGACTGGATCGTCGCAACGCTGGAGCTTGCGGGCACACCGTACACCGGCTGCCGCCCCTGGGCGACATCCGTCTGCCATCGGAAGCACGTGGCGAACACGGTGCTCTCGGGCAACGGGATTCCAGTCCCCCGGTTTGCGCTGGCCCGACATAACAAGGTGCCCGGCCACCTCGAGCTCCCAGTGATCGTGAAGCCGGCCGCTGAGGATGCGAGCCTGGGCATCGACGCCGGTGCCGTCTGCACCAGCCGGAAAAGCCTCAAACGGCGCATCGCACTCATGGCGGAGCAGTACGAGTCGGTCCTGGTCCAGGAATATGTCGCAGGCCGCGAGTTCAACGTGGGCTTCATCGGCAAGACAATGCTACCGATTTCCGAGATCACCTTCGACAACATGCCGGAAGGCAGCTGGCCGATTCTGACGTATGCCAGCAAGTGGGACGAAGGGAGCCCGGAAGACCTCGGCTCCATTCCGGAATGCCCCGCCAGGATTCCGGTCGAGCTGGCGAAGAAACTGGAGAAGGTCGGGCGCGATGCGTGGGAGCTGATGGCTGAGTCGGAGGGCTACGGGCGCGTGGACATCCGGGTGGATTCGTCGGGGCAGCCATATGTCCTCGAGGTGAATCCCAACCCCGACATCTCCGAAAACGCCGGTCTCGCGCGGATGGCCCGGGCTCACGGATGGGACTACGGCGAGTTGCTCCAGCAGATCATGCGGGAAGCGCTCGAACGCGCCGCGGCACGCAAGGCTGGGCAGGTGGTCGTCACCACCGTCACGGCATGACGCTCCGGCTCGATCGGAGCGGACCCCGCGTCAAGCGGAGAAAGAAGTCGACCAGCCCAGGCGCGAAAGCGGTCCTTCGGCCTCTCACGAGAGCCGACCGTCCGGCGCTTGAACGAATTTTCCAGAGCATCTCCCTCTTCAGCTCGCAGGAAGTTGCCGTTGCGCTCGAAGTACTCGACGCCTCCTTTGTTCCCGAACAAACCGATTATCACACCCTCGGCGCCGAGGTTGGCGGACGTTTGGCCGGCTGGGTCTGCTGGGGGGCGACGCCCTGCACCGTCGGCACCTACGACATGTACTGGATTGCCGTGGATCCCTCAGTCCACGGAGCCGGTGTCGGGTCCGCCCTTGTCAGCGAGATGGAGAACCGTCTCAAGGGCATCGCGCGGCTGATCGTGGTGGAGACCGGCGGCCGACGGGACTACGAGGCAACGCGATCGTTCTATCTGGCGCGAGGGTATGAGCAGGTCGCCCGGGTGCCGGATTTCTACGCACCGGGAGATGACCAGATTGTGTTTAGTAAGAAGGTTGGTGGATAGTTGGCTATGAGGTGATTAGAACAGCGGTAAGCGGTAAGCAGTAAGCAGTAAGCGGCCAAAAAATATCGACGGTTACGCGGCCATAGGCCATAACCCATAAGCATCACCCAGCGATAAGCGATAAACGAAAAGAGCGGAGCGGGCAGGACAATTGAGCGAAGCAGGTCTATCAAATATCCGCCCGGCCGTCGCCGGGCGGTTTTTGTCGCGCCCCCTGCCTCGCTCCTCACCTGATTCACCTAC
>JBDTQP010000123.1:0-8718 GCA_039932125.1 Gemmatimonadota bacterium | reverse complement strand
AGCACATAGCACATAGCACATAGCACATAGCACATAGCACATAGCACATAGCACATAGCACGTAGCATGCAGCACCGAGCACTGTAGTGCATCTTGGCCGGGCATACCTTGACATCCGACAACAGGATCGGTATTGTCGAACGTCGAGGTGTCACACGTGGAGAGCTTTATGGCGAATCGCACCGAACTGCTGCAGGGCAGCCTGGACCTGCTCGTTCTCAAGACGCTTGCCTTGGGCCCGTTGCACGGATGGGCCATCTCCAAGCGCATCCGGCAGCTTTCAGATGAGGCGTTCGATGTCGGCCAGGGGAGTCTGTATCCCGCCTTGTATCGTCTGGAAGATCGAGGCTGGATCAGTGCCGAGTGGGGCGTGAGCCCGGAGGGGCGCCGCACGAAGTCGTACACACTCACCGTTCTGGGTAAGAAACAGTTTGCCGCGGAACGGGCGCAGTGGCGCGTGTTTGCTGCGGCGATCGAGCAGGTACTCGATGCCCGCTGAACCCGGATGGTTCAGCCGGGCCTTCCGCCGGCTCTACGCGCTCAGGAACGGTGAGGCACTGGATCGCGAATTAGACGAGGAGATCCGCCAGCACATTGAGCTGGAATCCCAGGACCTGATGCAGCGGGAAGGGCTTACCCTGGATGAAGCTCGCCGCCGGGCGCTCGTCGCCTTCGGCGGTGTTGAACGTTACCGGGAAGCTCAGCATGACGAGCGCGGCTGGCGGTGTCTGGAAGATCTGGTCAAGGATGTTAAGTACAGTCTTCGCGGGCTGATCCGCACTCCCACGTTCTCCCTTTCGGTCATCACGGTATTGGCACTGGGAATTGGTGCCAGCGCCGCCATGTTCAGCGCAGTGGATGCGGTGCTCCTGGCCAGCCTGCCTTACCGCGATGGTGATCAGCTCGTTCGGATCTATCAGCAGAACACACCGACGAACCGATTTGGCATTTCCACCGTCGACTACCAGGCTGTTGAAACGCTGGGCGGGACCTTCAGTGCTGTTGGTGCCGCCTCGCCAAGAAACATGGCCGTGAGTGCCGGCACAGATCCGGTCCAGGTCTCGGTTGGCAGGGTCACAGCCGGATTCTTTCGCGCACTCGAGATCACGCCGGCTACCGGTCGTCCTCTCATGTCTGGCGACGGCATTGTCGGCGCGCCTCCCGTCGTCGTGCTCGGCCACTCCTTCGCTACCAGGTCATTTGGCAGCCCGGCCGCGGCCCTGGGACGGTCGGTTACCATCGATGGTTCAGCTCACACTGTCATAGGGATTCTGCCACCGTCGGTTGTTGAGCTTGCGGGCATTCGTTCACAGGTGTGGCCCGTCCTCCAGGTCGCGGCGCCGACCAGGCGGGGCCCCTTCTGGCTTATCCTCGTCGGCCGTATCGCCCCGGGGGTTTCGCTCGAGGATACGAAAAGTCACCTGGCCACGCTAAGTCAGCGGGTCTTTCCACTCTGGGCCGCGAGTTTTCAGGATTCAGTTGCCCGGCTGACTCCAGAGCCGCTTCGGCGTGCTCTGCAGGGAAACGCCCGGCCGACGCTGAGGATTTTTTCCGCCGCAGTTGCCCTGGTGCTTTTTATCGCCATCGCCAACGTGGTGAACCTCATGCTGGTAAGGGTCAGCGGTCGCTGGCGCGAGGTGGTTCTCCGCACCACGCTGGGTGCAACCCGCGGGCGGATGATTCGAATGATTCTCACCGAGAGCATCGTGCTCACACTCGCGGGTGGCACGCTGGGGATCGTCATTGGCATTGGCGGACTTCATCTTCTGGCCCGGATTGCGCCGGATCTGCATGGAATCGCCGATGCAAGATTCGGGTGGAGTGGTGTTGCGTTCGCCGCCATGGTCGCCATGCTTACGGGCGCGATCGTGGCGGCGTATCCAGTCACGCTCCTTTTGCGACGGGAAGAGTCCACCGCGCTCAGGGATGGAGGCCGCGGTGCGAGCGCGGGCAAACGGACCGGGATACTGCGCGCCAGCTTCGTCGTCGCTGAATTTGCCCTGGCGCTCCCTCTGCTGGCTGGCGCCGGGCTCTTGCTTAACAGTTTTGTTCGGTTGCAGCGGGTGCACCCGGGCTTTGATCCCCAGCACATTCTCACTGTCGCCGTTCGATTGCCGTCTGCCCGCTACAGCGGCGATACCGCCATCGCAGCGTATTGGACCAATGCGCTTTCGAGGATACGAGAGATCCCCGGCGTGGTGTCGGCGGGGATGGCGACGGCGCTCCCGCCGAACGATGAGAACATCTGCTGCAATAACTTCGATCTGCTCGATCATCCCGTATCGCCGGGCGAGCCGCAGCCCGTTTCGCCCTGGGCGATGGCCAATCAGACGTACTTTGATGCGCTGGGAGTCGAGCTGCTGGCGGGACGATTCTTTACTTCCGCGGATTCCGCGGGTGCGCCCCCGGCGATTATCGTGAGCCGAACCTGGGCGGATCATTTTTTCCCGGGGCTGGATCCACTCGGACGCCAGCTCATCAGCGGAGGATGCACCGCGTGTCCCCATACGACTATCGTGGGAGTCGTGGGAGACGTGAAATACCAGGGACTGGGCGGATCGGGCGAAGCGGCATACGATCCGGTGACCGGTGGATGGCCGATCTTTCTCAATCTCTTTGTGCGAACCAGCGGGCCTCCCGCGGACGTGCTCGCCCAAGTCCAGGCTGCGCTGCTCTCCGTAGATCCGGGTGTGCCTCTGGATGATGCGGCTCCGATGGAAGACCGCCTCTATGCTTCCATGGCGGATCCGAGGAAGATGGTGACGCTGGTCGGAGCCTTCGCAGGGGTGGCTCTCCTGCTCGCCGCGATAGGGGTGTTTGGGATGCTTTCCTACACCGTAAGTACTCGTCGAAGGGAGATCGGTGTACGGATGGCGCTCGGCGCCACTCCATCGAGTGTCATTGGAATGATTGTCGGGCGGGGGATGCTTCAAGCAGGCCTGGGTGCCATCCTGGGCCTTATCGTTGCCTCTCTTGGCACCCGGTTACTCTCCAGCGGCTTGTTCGGCGTAGGCGCGAGGGATCCCGGAACCCTGGCTGCTGTGACGGCCCTTCTCATGGGTGTGGCAGGCTTTGCCTGCTGGCTTGCCGCTCGGCGAACGGCATCGGTCAACCCGGTAGAGGCGATTCGCGCTGAGTAACCTGCCCTAAAACGACCTGCGGTGATCTGGCCATGACAATGTCCCGTCATGGTCATTTTCATTGCCTGTCTTTTCCTGAACCGATGGCCAGGGGCGATTCCCCTCATGCCAGAGAATGGTGGCGGTACGGTGCAGATTGCTGCCATCCGGCATGACCTGACCTGCGGGTTGAACACCTGATCGTCCGGATGCATAGGATTCCAGACCGTACGATTCGTAGTGATCCCGATGCAGTCGTCGTTTCCATCAATGGTCTGTGCCAGGTTGATCAAGCCGAAAGGAAGCGGCGCTATGAATGGCCAGGCTTTCCTGTTCTCACCGCAAGGCGGCAACTGGTTATGTTGAAGCGCCAACTTTCTTCAAAAATGGAACGATGCTCTCACTGCCGGAACTAGAATCTGCTGCAGACCTGGTGCACTCCGTCCTTCCCTCGACGCCGCAAATTGACTGGCCGCTTCTCGCCGCAGAGACGGGCTGCGACGTCTGGATAAAGCATGAGAATCACCTGCCAACCGGTGCGTTCAAGGTGCGTGGTGGTGTGGTGTACCTGGCCGGTCTCGTGTCGAATGGCGCTCCGTCGGCCGGCATTATCACCGCCACGCGCGGCAACCATGGACAGAGCATCGGCTTTGCCGCGCGGCGGATGGGGATCAAGGCCACCATTGTAGTTCCTCATAAGAACAGTGCCGAGAAAAATGCGGCGATGCGCGCCCTGGATGTGGAGCTGATCGAGGAAGGTCATGACTTTCAGGCGGCGGCGGAGCATGCGCTCAGGCTCAGCCAGGAGCGCGGTCTCCACATGGTTCGCTCGTTTCACCCGCTGCTGGTGAGGGGAGTGGCGAGTTACGCTCTGGAGCTCTTTCGAGCGGTGCCGGGAATCGATACCATCTACGTCCCGGTGGGGATGGGCTCGGGCATATGCGGTGTGATAGCAGCGAGGAATGCGCTCGGACTCGACACCCGTATTGTCGGCGTCGTTTCCGATCGGGCTCCCGCTTACGCGCTTTCCTTTCGGCATCGTGAGCTGCTGGCAACGGAGACTGCGGATACCTTCGCCGATGGTGTTGCCTGCCGGCGACCGGATCCCGAGGCACTCGCGATGATGTTCCACGGAGTAGAGCGGATGGTGATGATATCCGATGAGGCGATCCGGGATGCGATGCGGCTCTATTTCACCGCGACACACAACCTGGCAGAAGGGGCAGGGGCCATTGCGCTGGCGGCGTTGCTCAAGGAAAAGGAAAGGATGGCCGGGAAACGAGTCGGGGTAATCCTGTCGGGCGGCAATATCGATCGCGACCGCTACGCGGAAATCCTCAACGAGAACCCGTGATCTATTGAGCGAGCGCTGCGCTAGCCCTGCGTGTCTCCCTTCTCCCGCATCACCTCGCTGAATATCTCCACGGCTCGCGTGAGGTCGGATCTCGAAACATCCATATGGGTCACCGCCCGAATGAGATTGGGACGGATGACACTCACGCTCACTCCGCGTGACTCAAGCCTCGTCACCAGCCGATCGGGGTCCCAGGCGCTCCCGCTTACATTGAAGATGACAACGTTCGTCGTGACGGATTCCGGGTCAAGCGAAATGCCATCCACCTGGGCCAGCTTCTCCGCAAGCCACCGCGCATTAGCATGATCCTCCGCGAGCCGCTCGATATTGTGCTCCAGGGCATAGATCCCGGCCGCCGCAATAATACCCGCCTGCCGCATGGCGCCACCCAGCCGATGTTTTACAAACCAGGCGTTTTCAATAAACCCCGCTGAGCCCGCGAGCACCGCTCCGACCGGGCAGCCGAGACCCTTGCTCAAGTCAATCCAGACCGAATCGAAGGTGGCGGCATACTCTCCGGCAGTGACTCCGGACGCCACCTCGGCATTGAACAATCGCGCGCCATCCAGGTGCGTGACGAGCCCATGCAACCGGGCGCGTCCGCACACGTCACGGACGGCATCGAGAGGCCACACACTTCCCCCGGCAATGTTGGTTGGTTGTTCTACCGAGATGGCACGGGTCCGCGAATGTCCGTATGCCGATCCACGAAGAGCGCTGGTCACCTGATCCGCGGTGTACACACCATTCACGCCGGCGACTGGCCGGATGAGGGCGCCGCTGACGGCGGCCGGGCCACCGCCCTCATAATTGAACGGGTGCGCATGCACATCCATGATGATCTCATCGCCAGGCTTGCAGTGCACCGCGAAGGAAATCTGGTTGCACATCGTGCCGGAAGGAAGGAAGAGTGCGGCTTCCTTGCCGAGTCTTTCGGCGACCATTTCCTGCAGACGATTGACCGTTGGATCCAGCTTGCGCTGCTCATCGCCGACCTCGGCGTTTGCCATGGCCTGCCGCATTCCCGCCGAGGGCTGCGTGACAGTGTCGGAGAAAAGATCTATCAGTCGCATTCAAGCGGTGATGAATGATTCTGGTTGCTGTGGCCACCTGCTACTTTTCACTTGTCGCTCTCAGAACTCCATCTCCTCCATGCGTCGCAGGCCCAGTTTGAGGGGGACAATAGTGGCGGCAGCGCACACAGCGATCACGAACGCGCCGGCCATCAGCAGGTCCCCTGTCACGCCGCGGTGGATTCCTTCCTGCTGGGCCTGGAGATAGTCCATGACCGGCCTGGCCTCGGCCATAATCACGATTCCGAGGAGGCTTACCGCCGACATCATGAAAACGAGGCCGCCGAAGCTGGTGGGAATCTGTGCCGCGTTCTCGGTGTCGAATTGTGGATACAGTACGCCGAACCCAAGGGCGAGCGCGGCAATGGAAAAGGTGAGCAGCAGAATAGTGACGACGCTGATGCCCATCATGAACGGAGAGGCACGAAGCATGGTATTGGTGATAATCGTAATGGTCATCGCGAGTACCAGGAGCGGGGCAGTGCCGATCCAGTACTTGCTCCAGAGCAGCGCGCGAAGATCGAGGGGTGTCGAACGCAGCAACCACATCTGCTTCCCTTCCAGCGAGAAGGATGGGAAGATAAAGCGTCCGGCGATGGCGGCGAGAACGAAGCCCGCCAGTCCGAGATTCAGAAAGACGATCAATGTGATCAGAAAAAATGGCACCCGCTCGCCGGTGAACAACGGCAGGGCGGTGATATTGAACAGGTAGACGACAATCAGCACGGCGAGCAGGATCAGCTGTGACCACTGCGTCGCGTCGCGGAAGAACACCCGCAGATCCTTGAGCAGAAACTCCCGGCGGGAGGGCCCCAGCCTTCCCAGCAGCCGGTTTCCCAGCCGCTGCCAGCTGGCGCCGCGGACGAACTTCTCGGCTCCTTCCTGAGCCTTGGTGAAGCCCGTCGCATAGAGCTGGCGGTGCAGCATCGCCCCGAAGACGACGAATGCCGCCGCGGTCGTCCAGAGGAGCGCGATGGGGAGAGGATCCGAAACCTTCACCAGCCAGTTCATCACCATGTTGGTCGTCCATTCGCTCGGCAGATAGGGCGTCGTTGGTGTGCGCAGGACGGTGATGAAGTCGACGAGATTCTGAAATCCTTCGGGCCGCGCCAGCCGCTCCGGTCGGGCGATGCGGAGAAAAAGCACCACGCCACCCGCGGCGCCGATCGCGATGAGACTCAGGAGATCACGAGTCCGGCGCGCGGGAAAAACATTGACGAGGATCAGGGTCATGACCGACCCGACGACGGCGGGAAGGATGAGAAATGGCACGATTGCGGCGATCACCACCAGCGGAAAAAGCCAACCGCCGCCGAAGACCACTCCGTACGCAGTGAAAATGGGGATCGCGAGCAACATCACCATCCAGGAGGAGTGAAGCACTGTCTCCGAGAGCTTGGCAAGGTAGAAGCGAAGCCAGTCCACCGGTGCCGATACGACGAGGTCCAGGTCACGGGCCAGAAAAAACGTC
Organism: Gemmatimonadota bacterium; assembly: GCA_039932125.1. Classification (GTDB taxonomy): domain Bacteria; phylum Gemmatimonadota; class Gemmatimonadetes; order Gemmatimonadales; family GWC2-71-9; genus DASYPP01. The sequence goes on along the minus strand of JBDTQP010000123.1, from coordinate 1,701 downwards.
GAGAGTGAAGTGATGAGGTTGGAGAGGAGCAGGATCGAGAGAAAGGCGAGTAGCGAAATACTCAGCAACTTGCCGGGCACCAGGATGCCGATTTCCTCGGTGCCTTTGAAGTACTTGAGCACCCGATACAGAATACCGAAGATCGCCGCCCAGAAGATGATCCCCACGACGCTCAGCAGGATCACCTTGCCCCTCGCGCCAGAACGGCCCTGCCGGCCACGCGTGAGCATGCTTCGCCACTTGGGTGCGAGCAGCGTGTGAACGCCAGGCTGGGTTCCAGAAGATGTCATCTGATGGTCAAGGGCTGAGAGCGCGTGCTGAGTTGCGAGTGCTAAAGTGCTAAAGTGCTAAAGTGCTAAAGTGCTAAAGTGCTAAAGTGCTAAAGCGCCAAAGTGCTATGTGCGCCGTTACTGCGCTCGAAAGTGCTTGCCTGCGTTGGATTGGTTATCGCCGGGGAGTCGCACGAGCATAATATGCTTGGCATCCAGCAAGGGTTCTCCATGAGTGCCGTTGATCGATTCGAAGACCTTCGGGTTTGGCAACAGGCGAGAACTCTTCACCGGCTCGTGTGCGAAGCGTCCTGGCAGCGCCCATTGAAGAACGATTTCGCGCAGAGCCGGCAAATGAGAAGGGCAGCCTCATCGACAATGGCCAACATAGCAGAAGGGTTCAACCGGTATCGGCCAGCAGAATTCTGTCAGTTTCTCTCAATTGCAAAAGGCTCGTGTGCTGAGGTGCAGTCTCATCTGTATGCCTCACTTGATGCGGATCTCATCTCGCGTCAAGCATTCAAGTTGCTCTACGATCAGGCTCAATCAACTCTGAGGCTGATCGTCAGTCTTCGGTCGGCTGTTGCAAAGAGATCTCAGCTAATGCAAGCCAAGCCCGCCAGACTTGCGCCAGAAGGAGTCTTAACGAGCACCCAGCACCTAGCACCTAGCACCCCAGCACCCAGTTCGTAGCACCCAGCACCCAGCACCCAGCACTTAGCACCCAGCACCCAGCACCCAGCACTCAGCACTCAGCACTCAGCACTCAGCACTTAGCACCCAGCACTTTGCTGCACTTATGTGCGTGCTAATAGCCGAGAACGGCGCCCGGATCCCGATCCGGCATGCCGCCGGTGATCTTGAGAAAGAGGTCTTCCAGGCTCAAGCCAGCGGACGACGTCTGCTGCCTCAGGTCTTCCATTGTCCCCTGCGCCACAATTTTCCCGTTCTGGATGATGGCAATCCGGTCGCACATGGTCTCCGCCACTTCCAGCGTGTGCGTGCTCATCAGGACGGTGCCGCCGCGATCGACAAACTGGCGGAACAGGTCCTTGAGGAGTTTGGCGCTCCGCGGGTCCAGTCCCACCATTGGCTCGTCCACCACGATCACCGCGGGACGATGGACCAGGGCGCTCGAGATGATCAGCTTCTGCCGCATGCCATGGCTGTACGATTCCACCAGTTCATGCTTCCAGCGAGTCAGCTCGAACAGCTCGAGCAGTTCGTCGGCTCGGTGCTCGATCTCGTCTCCGCCCTGGCCGAAGAGTGCCGCGACGAAGCGGAGAAATTCCGCGCCGGTCAATTTTTCGTAGACGTAGGGGCGATCGGGGATGAAGCCAAGCCTGGCTTTTGCCTGCAGCGGCCGGGCCTGGATGTCGTCTCCGCCAATTTCCACCGTGCCGCCGCTCGGCTTGAGAATGCCGGCGATCAT
>JBDTQP010000122.1:0-8905 GCA_039932125.1 Gemmatimonadota bacterium | reverse complement strand
GAGCTGAATGGACAGCAGGTAAAGGCAGTCAAGTTCAAAGGCGAGTTCGTCTGGCACCACCATGATAACGAAGACGAGCTTTTTCTGGTTGTCAAAGGCAGCTTTCGTATGGAATTCCGCGACCGCGCAGTCGACCTTGCGGAGGGTGATATGATTGTAGTGCCACGCGGGGTTGAGCACAGGCCGGTGGCGGACGAAGAGGTCGAGATACTGCTTTTCGAACCCGCGGGCACCCTCAACACTGGCAATACAAGGAATGACAAAACGCGCGACGTACTCAGTCGGCTTTAGAACGGTTGCCCACCCCGGCAGACACCTCAACGGACTGATTCTATGATCCAGCGAACGCCGATATTTCTCTCCGCTGCCGTCCTCCTCTCAAGCATAGTGAGCGGGGACGCGTCAATGCATTCTGATCGCGCGCAACAGCGGGGGCCCGAGGCCACTGCAGAGGGAGCCGCACCCGCGGACTACGTGCGATTCAAGATGGCTCGCGTCATGGACAACTCCGGTTTCGGGCAACCGGTGGAAGCCCTTCGGCTTCTGGTTCCGGCCGACTGGAAGGTCGAAAGCTTCGTCCGGTGGAAACAGGACCGCCTCGGCTGCCTGTTCATGCTGGTAGACCTCGGCCTCCGGGTGACCGCACCTGATGGTATCACGGCTCTTGAGGCATTTCCGTCCTACTACTGGCAATGGTACGACGATCCGGTGAATCGTCAGATGCTGCAGCAACAGGCCGGTATGGGAGCATCACGACCCTGCGACATCGCTCCGATAACGTCGCCCACCGAATACCTCAAGGGGAAAGTAGTGCGCGACTACCGGAGGGGTGCCCAGGTCGTCGCTGCAGAGCCTCTCCCTGAGGTGGCGCGCGCGTTCAACGCTTCCCTCCAGCCGACGATTCAGCAGTACCGCCGGGCCGGCGTGCAGTTAGACATGCATGGTGATGCCGCGAGAATACGATTGAATTACCCGGTGAATGGCCAGCCCGCCGAGGAGTGGATCGTCGCCGTCATTCAATACACGAAGCAGATGCAGCAATCCGGATCCGCCGCCTACCAGGGCACGATTGGGCAGGCGCCGGCGTACGGTGCCTACGCGACTTATCAGTTTGCGACTCGCGCTCCCCGGGGAAAACTCGAGAGCACTGAGCGGCTGTTCACGACGATGCTTTCATCGCTCCGGGCAAACCCGCAGTGGACAGCCGCCGTGCAGCAGGTGATCGCGGGCATGAGCAACACGACCAGACAGGGTGAGATGGACCGTGCGCGGATCTGGTCACAGGCACAGCGCGAAATCGGAGACATGCAGCGGGAGGGCTATAACGCCCAGCAGCAATCCCAGACCCGGATCGCCGAGGCGTGGAGCCAGACGACCCGCGGAGTGGAAACGTATGTCGACCCATCGAGTCATGAGCGGGTCGATCTGTCGAGTGGCTATCGGGGCGCCTGGAGCAACGGTTTGGGCGGGTACATCCTGTCGGACGACCCGAATTTTGATCCGGGGCATATTCAGGGGAACTGGCGGGAGATGCAGCATCAGCAGAGGTGAGGGGTGTGGGGTGTGGGGTGTGGGGTGTGGGGTGTGAGGTGTGGGGTGTGGGGTGTGAGGTGTGAGGTGTGGGGTGAGAGGTGTGGGGTTGGTAGTCAGGAACTCAGCGGTGTCATTCCGAGCAGAGCGAGGAATCTCAAGCTCAAGGTGAGCTGAGAAGCAGTCGGCGTCTCAAGGGGAGCGTCGGGTTTGAGATCCCTCGCTCTGCTCGGGATGATACCCGGGTGGCGGCAAGATCTCACTTTTTGGAGATTGCGCCAGCTTTCCTAGCTCGCGGCCGGCTCCCGCCGCTCCACATCCGTGACGCTCTTCACCTTGCGCACCGCTTTCATCACCTTCGCGAGATGCGGAAGATTATCGACTTCCACATATAGCGTTCCGAACACTGACCCATCCTTGCTGTGCAGATCGGCGCCCTTGATGTTGGTCCCGGTCCCGCTGATGGCTTGCATGATGTCCGCATAGAGCCCGCGCCGGTCTTCCGCCTGAACGGCGAGCCGAACCGCAAAGGACTCTCCCTCCATTTCCTTCCAGTCGATTTCGACCCGACGTCCTTCGGAGGCAAGGGTAAGCAGGTTGGGACAGTCGCCGCGGTGAATCGAGATCCCCCTGCCCTGAGTTACGTACCCGACGACCGGGTCACCGGGAACGGGCTGACAGCACTGGGCATAGCGCACCATCAGCCCATCAACACCCTGAATCTTGATGCCACGCCCAAGCCGGAGCCGGTCCATGACCCGGCCAAACACCGTTGGCCTGGGTTCCTGGATCGCATCACCCGGGAGATCAGGATACAGCGCCTTGATTACCTGGCCCACCGCAAGATCTCCCCGTCCGAGCACGACCTCCAGGCCATGTCCGCTGGCGAGCCCCAGCGTCTCAGCGGCTTTCTCCAGCTGCGCATTGTCCGGCGGATCCAGCCGTCGCCGGCGGACTTCGCGGGTGAGGATCTCCTTGCCGAGCGTGAGACTGACTTGCTCCTCTTCATGCCGGATCCACTGCTTGACCTTGTGCCGCGCTCGTGCCGTGTGCACGTGGCTCAACCAGTCTCGACTTGGCCGTGCGTTGGTGCCGGTCAGAATTTCAATCGTATCGCCGTTCCGCAGCTCGCGATGCAATGGTGAAATGCGGCCATTGATCTTGGCGCCCTGGCAGTGCAGCCCCACTTCGGTATGCACCATGAAGGCGAAGTCGATCGGCGTAGCGCTTTTCGGCAACCGCTTCACGTCGCCTTGTGGAGTGAAGACGAAAATTTCGTCCTGGTAGAGGTCGATCTTCAGGAACTCGAGGAATTCCTCAGGGTTGTGGGTGTCCTGCTGCAGCTCAAGGAGCTGGCGAAACCAGCCCAGCTGCTCATCCAGCTCGTCGCGCCGGCCATCGTTCTTGTAGAGCCAGTGCGCGGCAATCCCGTGCTCCGCGGTGCGATGCATCTCGTGCGTCCGGATCTGCACTTCGAATAACTGACCCCCGGGACCGAAGATCGTCGTGTGGAGCGACTGATAGCCGTTCGACTTGGGGCTCGCGATGTAGTCCTTGATTCGCTCCTGCACCGGCGTCCAGTTGTGGTGAATGATGCCGAGGACGTGATAGCATTCCGGCACTGAGTTGACCAGGACGCGAATCGCCATGAGATCGTAGATCTCGTCAAATGGCTTGTTCCGGTTCCGCATCTTCTGATAGATGGACCAGAGATGCTTCGGCCTGCCGGTGATCTCAAAATCCGGAATCTCCGCTTCCCGCAGCTCCTGCTCCAGCGGCAGCTTGAGCTTGTCGATCATCTGCTCGCGAACGACTCGCTTGTCCGAGACCTGCTGGAAGAGACCTTTGTATTCCTCGGGCTCCAGGAACTTGAGCGCAAGATCCTCGAGCTCGGCCTTGACCTCCGCCATCCCGAACCGGTGCGCCAGGGGCGCGTAGATCTCGCGCGTCTCGGTCGCGATCCGGCGACGTTTTTCCTCGGAAAGCGGCTCCAGCGTTCGCATGTTGTGGAGCCGGTCCGCGAGCTTGATGATGATGACCCGCGCATCCTTGGCGATGGACAGCAGCAGCTTCCGGTAATTCTCGACCTGCTCTTCGGCCGACGAGCGGAAGGTGAGGTGCGCGATCTTAGTGAGGCCTTCGACGATCGCCGCGACTTCGGGTCCGAATTCCCGTGCAATATCTTCGGTGCGAACGTCAGAATCTTCCACGACATCGTGCAGCAGGGCTGCCGCTACCGAGGTCGAATCAAGCAGCTGGTCGATTAGAATCATCGCCACCGCAACACTGTGCGAAATGAAATCTTCGCCAGACAGCCGCTTCTGCCCCTGGTGAGCAGACGCACTGAACCGCCAGGCCCTCTCGATGAGGTCCCGGTCCAGCCTGTCTCCCAGCTTGTCAAGCACAGCGGAGAGCTCCGGCGCCGCAACGGCGAGTTCAGTGGCTATCGCGGTCATAGTGTCGAGCGAAGATCCTTGTGGGCGTATAGCCTATGGCAGATGGCAATGTGAACTCAATAAATCACAGCGCTCTGCCATATGCGTCGTACTATCACAAAAGTCCGCTTGATGCAAAACTGATAAAGCGATCTCCAGCAACAATCACATGATCATAGACCGGAAGGTCGAGCAACCGTCCCGCCTCAACGAGCTGTCGAGTAACGGCCCGATCTTCAGCCGACGGCGTAGGGTCGCCGCTCGGGTGATTATGTACAACAATAATACCGGCAGCGGCCTCGGCGATGGCAGCCCGGAACACTTCCCGGGGGTGAACCAGGGAGCTGTTGAGCAGGCCGCGAGTGATGAGGACGTCCCGCAGGACCTGGCTCTGGCTGTCCAGGGCAAGTAGATGGAACTCCTCAACCTGCAGGTCCCGCAGCCGATTGGCAAACAGCCGGACTACGTCCTCGGGTTCCCGGATCCGGACGACGCTGGGGCGAGCCTCCTGGGCCAGGCGGCTGGCCAGCTCAAAGGCGGCGAGAAGGCGCGCCGCCTTGGTTGGCCCCACTCCGCAGGTCTTCATGAGCTCTGCGGCCGGCCGGGCCGCCATGCGGCGGAGTGAGCCGTCGACGACGCTCAGGAGCTCGGTCGCGATGTCCAGGGCGGAGCTGGTAGCACTCCCGGTCCCCAGCAATATGGTCAGCAACTCAGCGGAGGTGAGCGCGCCCGACCCCAGGGACCAGAGACGCTCCCGGGGGCGGTCGAAGTCTGGCAGAGCGGAGAGGGGAACTGGCACCCCCGAAACTAGTGTTGACGCGAGCGATTCCGGTCATCCGAAAAGTGCGGCGGCTAATGAAATCGCCGCGGTACCCTTTCGGCCGGCCACCCCTTTTCCATAAAAAATCCTGATCGATCAGCGTCGTCGATCAGGGGTCAGCCAATGGGAGCGAGCGGACTACTTCCCTGCCCCGTGGCACTTCTTGTACTTCTTTCCGCTGCCGCAGGGACACGGGTCGTTTCGACCGGCCTCCGGCACGGTCCCCACGCCGCGTCCCACGGGACCGAGTGAGCTGCTGACTGGGGCACCCGCCGTCGCGGCGGCCGTGGCCGGTGCCTGGCGCCGCGCGGCGGCCGGAGCAAACAGGTCGTCCGGACCGCTGGTGGGTGACGGTAGCGGCGGTGGAGGCGGTGCCTGCCGGCGGGGCGGTTCGGCCGTCACCTGGATCTTGAGGAACTGTTCGGTGAACGTCGTCTGGATGTCCTTGATCAGGTCCTCGAACATCTCGAAGGCCTCACGCTTGTACTCGACCAGCGGATCCTTCTGACCGTAGCCGCGGAAGTGGATCGCGTTCTTGAGGTTGTCCAGGTCGTAGAGGTGGTCTTTCCATTTGTCGTCGATGACTGACAACATGACCTGGGAGAGCACCTGGCTGTCGACGTCCTGCGCATTCACTTTCTGCCCGAAGTCTACCAGGTATTCGAGCTTCCGTTTGAAAGCCTCTTCCCCGGCAGCCTTGGCGCCGGCAACCACACCCTCGAGATTTGTCGCCGTTGTCGTGTCCAGCACCTGGTCTGCCTTCACCAGGTACTGCATCAGAAGCGCTGATTCGAGGCCCTGGCGATCGAAGTCATCCGGCCGGTCCGCATCGGCCAGAAACAGCCGTGTGCTCCGCTCGAGCGCACTTTCGATCATCCGTCGAGCTTCAGCCTTGAGCTCCTCGCCCCGTTCCAGCGCAAACGAGCGCAGCGAGTAGATCACGTCGCGCTGCTGGTTCATCACGTCGTCGAACTCGAGGAGCCGTTTCCGCGACTGGAAGTTCTGCAGCTCGACCCGTTTCTGCGCCTGTTCGATCGCGCGGGTCACCCAGGGATGGGAGATGACCTCGCCTTCTTCCGCGCCGCCCTTGTCCATCCAGCCCGCGATCCGATCGGTTCCGAAGAGCCGCATCAGGTCGTCTTCCAGCGACAGATAAAACAGCGACGCGCCGGGGTCGCCCTGGCGTCCCGCGCGACCACGCAGCTGGCGGTCGATCCGCCGGGACTCGTGCCGCTCGGTACCGACGATGTGAAGGCCGGCTTCTTCGGTCGTCAGATCGAGATCCTTGCCGAGTTTGATGTCGGTGCCTCGACCGGCCATGTTGGTGGCGATCGTGATGGCGCCTTTCTGCCCCGCCCCGGCCACAATCTCGGCTTCCCGCTGGTGATATTTGGCGTTCAGCACCTCGTGCTTGAGACCCCGCCGCTTCAACTGCCGTGACAACGTCTCCGACACTTCGACGGTGACCGTACCGATCAGGACCGGTACTCCCTGGGCGTGGAGCCGTTCGACTTCTTCGGCGATCGCGTTGTATTTCTCGCGACGGGTCTTGTAAATCATGTCCTGCCGGTCATTCCGTCGAATCGGCCTGTTGGTAGGAATGACCGAGACTTCGAGTCCGTAGATCTGGTAGAACTCAGTTTCTTCTGTTTCGGCAGTGCCGGTCATCCCGGCCAGCTTGTCGAACATGCGGAAGTAATTCTGAATCGTGATCGTGGCGAGCGTCTGAGTCTCACCCTTTACCTGCACTTCTTCTTTGGCCTCAACGGCCTGATGCAGGCCATCACTCCATCGCCGGCCGGCCATTAACCGCCCGGTAAACTCATCGACGATCATCACCTGGCCTTCCTGCACCACGTAATCCACGTCCTTTTCGTAGAGCGCGTGCGCCTGCAGGAGCTTGTGAATGATGTGGAGCTTCTCGCTCTTGTTTGCGTATTCGGCTTCGATATCGCGGCGACGGCTCACCCGTTCCGCCGGGGTCAGCTCGTGATCCTTTTCCAGCTCGTGAATTTCGAGGGAGATATCGGGAACGATGAACATGACCGGATCGTCCGGGGCCATGGCCGTGGCACCGCGGTCGGTCAGGTGGACCGAGTGACCCTTTTCATCGAGGACGAAGTAAAGTGTCTCCTCGACATCCCGCATGCGCTGCTGCTTCATCGGCAGCTTGCGATCAGCGATCGTATCGAGCTCGACTCGCTGCACCATCTGCTTAATGCCCGTCTCATTGAGCATCTTGAGCAACTTCTTGTTCTTGGGGCTTCCCAGCCGCGCCTGGTACAGCATGGTGGTTGCGTCGCGCTGCGTCTTGGGATCCCCCAGCAGCTTCTCCGCTTCCGCCAGCAGGTTGCTTACAACCCCATTTTGCTTGCGGACCAGCTCGGCGACCGTGCGATTGAACTGGGCGTACTTGTCATTCTCCGCGTGCCCGACCGGGCCGGAGATGATGAGCGGGGTCCGGGCTTCATCGATGAGAATCGAGTCGACCTCGTCGATGATCGCAAAGGCATGCTCGCGCTGAACCCGGTGGTCCAGTGAAAACACCATGTTGTCGCGGAGGTAGTCGAACCCGAACTCGTTGTTGGTGCCGTAGGTGATGTCCGCGAAGTAGGCTTCGCGGCGCTCGAGCGATGATGGCTGGGTATCATCGAGACAGGCCACGTTGAGACCGAGATAACGGTAGACGTGTCCCATCCATTGCGAGTCACGCCGGGCCAGGTAGTTGTTGACGGTGACCAGGTGCGAGCCGCGCCCGGTCAGCGCGTTGAGATAGAGTGGCAGGGTCGCGACCAGGGTCTTGCCTTCGCCGGTCGCCATTTCCGCGATACGGCCACGATGCAGCACGATCCCGCCGATGAGCTGCACGTCGTATGGTACCATGTCCCAGGTCAGCTCATGACCCGTCACCATGACGGCAGTGCCCACCAGCCGGCGACAGGCCTCCCGGACTGTCGCGAAAGCTTCCGGCAGAAGCTCGTCCAGGACCACTGAGAGCTCTTTCTTGTACTTGCCGTCCAGCTCCTGGTACTGGGCTTCCAGCCGGTCGCGCTCTTCCGGATCGGGACAGCTGTGCTTGGCCGCGCGAACGTCATCCAGCTGCTTTTTTGCTGCCGCGGTGCGCTCCGCCAGTATCCCTCTGAAACGCGCGGTCTGGGCCTTGAGCTGGTCTTCGCTCAAGTCCTTGATGCGCTCTTCATGGCGGTGAATCTCCTCAACCACCGGCCAGAGCTTCTTCCGCTCCCGATCGAACCTGGTGCCGAAGAGCTTGGTGACAACTTTGTTGATCATGGTTCCCTTTTAGACCTCGCCAGCTGAAAAACAGGTGGTGCCAACACACAGATTCATGGTGTGGCAGCACCCATCGGGCAAACCGCTAACCCCATGGCTGAGCGGTGGATTCGCATGTGACGAGGAGGCTTTACTCCCCCACGGTTGGTCAGAGCGCCAAGCACTGACAGGCTATGAATATAGCCGGTTTTCCCGGATATACCGGTCGACGGAATCAGGGACCCAGAACCGGAGGGGAAGGCCGTCCTTCGCTCGCTGACGGATCGCCGTTGCTGAGATGGCGAGAAGGGGAACGGTGATATGCTGGTGAACCAGGGGTGACGAGACCCCAGCCTCTCCCGGTCGTCCAAAAACGCAGATCGTGGACAGGCTGGCGACTTCACTGGCCTCCCGCCACTTGGGTAGCTCTCGCGCCGTGTCCGATCCCAGGAGAACAGTGAAGGCAGCTTCAGGTTCCCGCTGCTTGAGGGCGCGGAGGGTGTCTACGGTGTACGACGGGGCGGGCAGCTCGAGTTCAATGGACTCGAGCAGGAACTGCGGCTGACCTTCGATCGCCAGCTCGACCATGCGCGCGCGATGAACGGCTGAGGCGACATGGCGACCCTGCTTGAATGGCTGCTCGCGAGCGACGACAAAACGGATTTCGGTGAGACCCAGCTGTTCCAGCGCTGACTGGGCTACGATCAGGTGGCCGTGGTGGATCGGATCGAAGGAGCCACCCAGGAGGCCAATCAAATCGTCAGATCTCGCGGAAAAGGGTACGCGCAGGCGAACCGAGAACACCACCGCACCGCCGCGCCATCAATCCTCACCACCATCCACCATCCAC
>JBDTQP010000121.1:0-8987 GCA_039932125.1 Gemmatimonadota bacterium | reverse complement strand
ACGGGGTGGCGCATGGTTCACGGCGAGGGAGATGGCCTTCCCTCTCTAATCGTCGATCGGTACGATCGATGGCTGGTGATCCAGTTGCTCTCCGCCGGGCTCGAGACCATGCGCGCGGATATTGTGGCCGCCCTGATCGAGATTACAAGTCCCGAGGGAATCCTGCTGCGCAATGATGTCGCGGTTCGGCGGCAGGAGGGACTGCCGGAAGAGGTGGAGCTGGTGCATGGCAGTGTTCCGCAAAGAATCGAAATTCGTGAGGGAGCCGTTCGCTATCTCGCGGCGCCCTGGACGGGACAGAAGACGGGTGCCTTTCTTGACCAGCGCCCCAACCGGATTCGCGCCGGTGGGCTGGTCCCCGCGGGCGGCGATGCCCTGGATTGCTTCGCGTATCACGGATCATTTGCCTTACACCTCGCGGGGAACGCGGGCCACGTCGTTGCGCAGGACGCGAGCGCTGACGCCCTGGAGCGAGGCGCCGAAAATGCCGCACTGAACGGTCGCGGGAATATTGAATGGGTCGCGGGAGACACATTTCAGATGCTGCGGGACTACGAGCAGAAAAAGCGGCGCTTTCACACCATCGTGCTCGATCCTCCGGCGTTCGCAAAATCACGGGGAGCCCTCGCGCAGGCAATGCGCGGATACAAGGAAATCAACCTCCGCGCGTTGCGCATCCTTCACCCCGGTGGACACCTCCTGACTGCCTCCTGTTCCTTTCACCTTCGCCGTCCGGAGTTCCTCCACGTTCTCACCGAGGCCGCGGCTGACAGCGGCCGCCGGGTCACCCTCGTCGATCTCCTCGGCCAGGGCGCAGATCACCCCGAAGTCCTCACGATTCCCGAAACGGGCTATCTAAAAGGCGCCATTCTGCGCGTCGACTGACCGGTCCACGCCCTCGAGGCTCCGCCGTGCTCAAAGAGTGGAGGGCAGGATATCCGCGGTTAGTAGAATGACGGAGGGCCAGCCGCAGAAGAACTACGGTTCATTGTTGACAGTCCCCCTCGACTCCGCGACCTTCCATAGCGGTGAACACGCCCACCTCCGTCCCATCGCGCACCGACGCCATTCGCGGCGTCCTCATGGGGCTACTTGTCGCCAATGTGGTCGTGGTCTTGATCAAGTTCCTGGTTGGATGGAAAACCGGATCGCTCGCGGTCTTCGGCGACGCGATTCACTCCTCCGTGGATGCGTTGAACAATATTATCGGTCTTGCCGTCATGCGGGTCGCCGCCAAGGGGCCAGACGACGAACACCCCTATGGTCACGCCAAGTTTGAATCACTCGGCGCCCTGCTCATCCTCGTCTTCCTGTCCGTCACCATCTTCGAGCTGCTCAAGGGCGCTATTGAGCGTCTGACCCGGCCATCACAGCCCCTGGTCGTGAACGCCGTGCAGGCCGGCCTCATCGGGCTCACCCTCCTGGTGAACATCTGGGTCTCCTGGTATGAGACGCGTGCGGGCCGGCGGCTCAAGAGCGAAATCCTCCTTGCGGATGCCGCTCACACCCGTGTCGACGTCTACATAACCACCGCGGTGATTGTCGGATTGTTTCTCTCCCGCATGGGCCACGAGTGGGCCGACTCGGTGCTGGCAATCGTCGTGTGCCTGCTGATAGCCCGTGTCGGATTTCAGATTTTCCGCCGCTCCCTGCCAGCGCTGGTCGACGAACGAGCCGTCAACGGCACGGACATTCAGCGGGTGGCCCAGACTGTCCCCGGGGTCATGAGCGCGTATGCCATTCGCTCGCGCACCGCGGCCGATATGCGCTTCGCCGAGCTCACGATCGCGGTAGACGGCCGGGAGAATGTCACGGCCGCCCACGAAATTGCCGATGCCGTCGAGAGACAGCTCAGAAGCGACCTCAACGTCCATGAGGTCGTCGTGCACGTAGAGCCATGCTGACCCTCGATCAGGTTCGCCAGCAGCGACGGAGAAGGCCGCCGCCTTCGCTCAAGCAGCAGTACCAGGAGTATCTCCTGCAGCGGATCGAAGGCTTCAAGAACTCGATCGCGAGGGAAGATCTTCTCCGCCTGGGTGATGAAGCCGTGGCCGAGCTCAACGCCACCGCGGAAGGCCAGTTCGTCCTGACCGAAGTGCTCATGCTGGACTGCGTGGATCGGCTCATCACCAAGCGCCTCGCGCTTAGATCGTATCGCAAGTGGCGGGAGCATTACCTGGGCCTTCGCAAGGCGCAGCGAGAACCCAATCACTGGGGACTCGCTGCCGGGCACGTCATTGAAACCATTCTTCCGAGAATAGAACCCGGTGATCACGTCGCCGTCCTTGGGGCCGGGGCTGAGACCGTGGCGTATCTTTTCGCGGCCCATGATGCGGCGGTCACCTTCATTGCCGGCGATCTGGGCGTGGTTGAGCGGGTGGAATCCCGCATAGCCGCGGAGTCGCTAAGCGCCCAGTTTCTTGCCTGGGTGGCTCATCTCGGACACTGGTTCCCTGAGTTCGATGCCCCCGTGCAGCTCGCGATAGTCGATGCCGGCATTCTGGTCGATCTCGACCCGGGTGACCGGGCGCGCCTGATGAACTCTCTTCAGCAGCGGACGGCGTCAGGCGGCGTTCACATTATCCTGCCGGGAGACCCCTCCCTCGCACCCGAGGCATTGCTCCCGTTCTATCCCAACTGGCATCGGGAACAACCCGAAAGCGGCCGGCGCGCGAAGCCGTCACGGGGCCTGATTCTTACCAAGATGCCGTGTCCAGTGGACACAGATACGGACGTGTCAGATGGACGCAACAGACGAACCTCAAGAGGCTAAGTCAATAACGTTTAATAACTTATAGGAGATGTTTATCCGGCACACTCAGTGCTTTCATCCCCCGGACGAAAGCTGAGTTCCTCAAATAGCCGGAGTTTGTCGTATGACGAGTCTTCCCCGGGAATCGCACGACGAGCCGATTGGGATCGTAATCTCCAACGGTCGCGTCCTCAGGAAACCAGCGGCGATCTGGGCGTACATGTGGACCTCCGATGATGAAGAAGCGCAGGATCACTGGCACAATCATGTGCCCGCCGAGCGCGCCGCCTGATAAAATCCTTCAGGAAATTCCAAACCCCGCAGCCATGCGGGGTTTTTTCTTGTTCAGTGTTGCGCTTTTGTGGTATCATGATCGGGTAATAGACTCGTCCGGACGACCACACAGGAAAAAGAGGGATGTTCCAGTTGCATTGCCAGAATCGATCGGCCGTACCCATTATTCATCATGCCCTCCATCACCATCAACGGAACCATCGTCCCCTTTGAACCCGGCGCCACGATCCTCACGGCGGCTCGCGGTGCCGGCATCGACATTCCCACGCTCTGCTGGTATCCCAGGCTCACCGTGGTGGGCAACTGCCGTATCTGCCTGGTATCGGTCAAGGGACAGAACAAGCTGGTGCCGGCCTGTGCCATTCCCGCGGCTGAGGGAATGGACATCGAGACCGAATCCGCCGCCGCCGTGGACAGTCGACGAGGCGTCCTGGGCATGCTCCTCGAACGCTACCCCGGCGATCACCTCAGCAATGGCGGACGGGAACATCCCGTCAACGAGTTCGAACGTTATGTGACCCGCTACGACGTGCCCGTGCGCCCGGTCCACGATCTCGGCCTTCGCGGTGGTGACGAGCGACCCGCCGATGTGATGATCCAGCACGACATGAGCCTTTGTATTCTATGCACCCGCTGTGTTCGCGCCTGTGAGGACATTCAGGAGGCGGGGGTGCTCGAGGTCTCTCTTCGGGGAGAACACACGCAGATCGTGGTCGGCGGTGATGGCGATCCGGATCATGCCGGCTGCACCTGGTGCGGCGAGTGCGTTCGAGTCTGTCCGACGAATGCGATCTTCGAGGTCATACCGCGTGCCCGGTTCGGGCTTGAGGCCGTTCGTCACCCTGATCGAGTGGTTCGATCGGTGTGTCCCTACTGTGCCGTAGGTTGCCAGGTGGACCTTCACGTGAAGAACCATCAGTTGATGCGAGTCACTTCGCCCTGGATCGAGGAGAACACACCCAACCAGGGCTCGACCTGCGTGAAGGGACGATTCGGGTACGATTATCCCCAGCATCGCGACCGTCTCGCGACCCCGCTTATCCGGAAGGGTTGGGAAAAGCGGCAAGGTGCCTGGGTCTGGACCGGCGAGCAGCCGCGCCACCGTGAGGGACCCTGGCAGACGGTCGAAGAGGACTCCCAGAAGCAGAAACCAAAGCCACCCCGGCGCAGCGTCGGAAAGGGACGGCAGACCGGGCTGCCGGTTCTGCCGGATGGCGATGTTCGGGATCGGGTCGCGACGCCGGAAGACTGGTATGAGCCGTTTCGTCAGGCCACATGGGAAGAGGCGATGAGCCTCGCCGCGCAGGAGCTCTCGAGAATCAAGGGTCAGCACGGTCCACAGGCCCTCGCGGCGCTCTCCTCCGCGAAGTGCAGCAATGAAGACAACTATGTCTTCATGCGAATGGTTCGTGCCGCGTTCGGAACCAACAACATTGACCACTGCACCCGGCTCTGTCATTCCACGTCGGTCGCCGCCATGAGCCGGGCGATGAGCACCTCGGCTGCCTCTGGATCAATGCGGGAAATTGAAGAAGCCTGCGATGTCATCTTCATCGCCGGAGCGAACACTACAGAATCCCACCCGGTGTTCGGCGCGCTGATCAAGCGGGCAGTGTCCCGCGGTGCCCGGCTGATCGTCGCTGATGTGCGCCGCACCGAGCTAGCCGGGCTGGCGGACATCCACCTGCAGATGATTCCGGGAACCGACGTTGCCCTGTACTCAACGATGCTCAACTGGATGATCACCAACGGCATGGTCAATCGGGAGTTCATTGCCGGCCGGACGATCGGCTTTGATGCGGTTGAGACGGCGGTTTCACCGTATACGCTCGATGTCGGAGAGAAGATCACCGGCATTCCTGCCGGGACGATCCGGCGCGCCGCGGAAATGTATGCGCGAGGACCGAATACCTCGACGCTCTGGGCCATGGGATTGACCCAGCATTCCACCGGAACCGACATAGTGGCCAGCTTGCTCAACATGCTGCTTGCCTGCGGCATGATCGGACGCTGGGGCGCCGCGATGCTTCCTATTCGCGGACAGAACAACGTGCAGGGCGCAAGCGACATGGGAGCAATCCCATTCGCCTACACCGAGTATCGATCGGTGACCGATCCCGCTGTGCGGTCTATCTTCGCCAGCGCCTGGAAGGTGCCGGAGGACGCGCTCTCGCTGACGGACGGTCTCATGGTCACCGAGATGACCAAACTGGAGAACGGAGTTCGCGGACTCTACGTGATGGGTGAGAATCCCGTCATCAGCGATCCCGATATTTCCCATGCTGAAGAATGGGTCCGCGGACTGGAATTCCTCGCCGTCCAGGATCTCTTCCTTACCGAGACGGCGAGGTGGGCAGATGTCGTCCTTCCAGGGTCGTCCTTTGCGGAAAAGACGGGCACGTTTGTCAACACTGAGCGTCGCATTCAGCTCGCCGATGCCGCGCTGAATCCGCCGGGAAGCGCCCGCGTCGATCTCGAGATCCTGATGGACCTGAGCAACCGGCTTGGATTGCCCACGAGTTTTGCCGGCCCCGAGGACGTCATGGCTGAGATCGCCGCGGTGACTCCCTCATGGCGTGGAGTGCGCTACCAGAATCTTCGCGAGAAGGGCGGTCTTCAATATCCTGTGCTGACGCCGGACTCGGACGGAACCGCTTTTCTTTTCGCCGACCGCTTTCCAACGGCAGATGGGCGGGCTCGGCTCATCGGCGTCGAATACCTGCCGCCCTCAGAGCTGCCCAGCCCCGAGTTTCCCTTCTTCCTGAACACCGGGCGCCAGATGTATCACTGGCACACTGGAACCATGACGCGCCGCTCGGAGGGGCTCGATTCCCGGGAACCTGTGCCGGTGGTCGAGATGAACCCGCGGGATGCCCTCGACCTCGGCGTCATCGAGGGCGATTCCGTGCGGGTGACTTCGAGACGCGGCTCCCTCCAGATCGGAGTGCGCGTTTCCGAGAGGCAGGCACGCGGTCAGGTATTCATACCTATGCATTACCGCGAAGCTGCCGCCAATCTCCTGACCAATCCGAAGCTCGATCCGTACGCCAAGATTGCTTCCTTCAAGGTGAGTGCAGTGAGAATAGAGCGGATCGGGGTTTCCGCGGCCGGGTGATCCAGGCCGTGACACCAGCTGCACAAATCGTCGACCCCACCCACTGAGCTTAAGTAGTTGCAAACCCGGACCCGCACGATGATTCTTCATCCCTCACCCGACTGATTCACTCTCTACCCGATTCCGCATGCGAGCGCTGGTTAAAGAAACCGCGGGTCCCGGTATGGTGCTCCGTGATGTCCCCAAGCCGGTCTGCGGCCCCAACGATGTGCTCATCCGGGTCCACTATGCCGGGGTTTGCGGCACCGACCTGCATATATGGGAATGGGACGCCTGGGCCAGGGGTAGGCTCAAGCCACCGCTGATCATCGGCCATGAGTTCGCTGGAGAGATTGTCGAAATGGGCCACGAAGCGAGTGGCTCGGGCCTGCTTGCCATCGGCGATCTGGTCACCGCCGAGGGGCATATCGTGTGCGGCCACTGTCTGCCTTGTCGCACTGGAGATTTCCACGTCTGCCGACGAACGTCTATCATCGGTGTGGACCGGGACGGCGCCTTCGCCGAGTTTATCGCCATGCCGGCATCAAACGTCATTCGGCTGGATGGAATCCCGGCCCCGATCGGCGCGATTATGGATCCGATTGGCAACGCGGTGCACACCGTGCTCGAGGGCGGCGGCCTGGCCGGTAGCGTTGTCATGGTGGTTGGCTGCGGTCCGATCGGCTGTTTTGCGGTAGGAATCGCGCGCGCCGCGGGAGCATCCATGGTGATCGCGAGCGATCTGAACGGAACCCGGAGAGACATCGCAAGATCGATGGGCGCGCACGCCGTCCTCGATCCGGCCACCGATGATGTGGTTCGCCGGGTTTCTGAGCTCACCAGCGGCGATGGTGTGGACCTGGTCTGTGAAATGAGTGGTCACCCGAGCGGACACGCCCAGGCATTCGCCGTCGTGCGTCCCGGGGGCCGGGTAAACATGCTGGGAACTCCCAGCAGAACGACCGAGGTAGACTTTGCACGCGATGTGATCTTCAAGGGACTCACGATCTACGGAGTCACCGGCCGAAGAATGTACGAGACCTGGCAACAGATGGCCCGGCTCCTTCGCGCCGGGCAGTTCGATCCAGCTCCGGTCATCACCCATCGTTTTCCTCTGGAACGCATGGCGGATGCAATCGGGGTAATCAAGGACGGCTCGGCAGGTAAAGTGATCCTGGAGATTGGCGCATGAGCTCAATACTCGACACCCGGCTTGCCGCGGAGCTGGAACAGTTCCGACGTGACCGCGTCTACAAAACGTTCAACTACCTCGACAGCCCCCAGGGCCCTCGCGTTACCATGGAAGGCCGGGGCGAGGTCATCGTTCTCTCCTCCAACAACTATCTCGGCCTCAGTAATCATCCAGCGATCGTCAGCAGGGGGAAGGAAGCCCTCGATCGTTTCGGCGCGGGAACGGCCTCCGTCCGATTCATCTGCGGGACGTTCACCGTTCATAGAGACCTGGAACACGCCTGCGCCCGGCTGGTCGGAACCACCGATGCGCTGTCATTCGTGAGCTGCTGGAATGCGAATGAGGCTATTCCAGCCACGCTCCTGACAGAAGCGGATCTCGTGCTGAGCGATCAGCTGAATCACGCCTCGATCATCGATGCGATCCGGCTGGCGAAGGCAATTTCAAAATGCCAGACCGGCGTCTACCAGCATGCGAATCTTCAGGATCTCGACGCCAAGCTCGCCGCAGCATCCGATCGGCGCATCAAACTGGTCATCAGCGACGGCGTCTTTTCCATGGAAGGCTCGATCGCTCCCCTGCCCGACCTCCTGGACATCTGTCGCCGGCACAATGCGGTGCTGATGGTAGACGATTCGCATGCAACCGGAGTTCTCGGCAGGCATGGACGGGGCACCGCTGAACACTTCGGAATGGTTGGTGAGATCGACATTATTACCTCGACTCTGGGCAAAGCGCTCGGTGGCGCGGCCGGAGGCTTCGCGGCCGCCTCCGCTCAAGTGTGTGACTACCTTACTCAGCGCGCTCGCCCACAGCTTTTTTCCAACGCTCTTCCGCCGACGGTCGCCGCCAGCTCGCTGGCCAGTATCGAGCATCTCGAAGCCCATCCGGAACTGGTCACCACGCTTCGGGAAAACGCCGCATACTTTCGCGATCAATTGCTGGGATTGGGATTCAAGCCACTCCCCGGCGAGACCCCGATCATCCCGGTCATCCTTGGCGAGACCTCAAAAGCCATGGAAATGAGCAATGCCCTGCTTGAGGAGGGCGTCTTTGTCACCGGGTTCGGGTATCCGGTCGTGCCCCAGGGCCAGGCTCGAATCCGCTGCCAGATCTCAGCCTCCCACACGCGTCAGGACCTGGACGCGGTGCTGGCGGCTATGAAAAAAGCCGGCGCCCGGCTTGGTGTTATTTAGCCCCTCTTAAGGGCAGGGCCAGGACAACCTGCTCTAGCTTTTTGCAAGCTATTACACGCAAATGCCTTAGAGAAGAACGCCGGATCCGGCCGCCAGTCAGCGGAGAAACCATCAATGGCGAACTGGTCGGAAGACCGGCTGACGCGGCGTAACTTCAAGTAGTTTCACACATGGGCCCTGCAAGCTCAGAGAATTGAACGCGGTACGCAGTGGGTCAGCTATCGCATTTTGATTCTCTGGCTCCTATCTTGTATTCACTACCGCCGAATCATCTCCGGATTTCAGTTCCATCGTGCAACGAAGCGGAATGGGAGTGACTCTTGCCCCTTGGGAGTTCACCCGCACGAACACATGTGTTCCCCGGGCCAAAACCCATCATGTTGAGGCTCCCCGAAGCACCGCCAAGCCGGTGCACCTACCTTGGGAGGTAGTCCGATGAAGATGTTTTACCGTCTGGCG
>JBDTQP010000120.1:0-9064 GCA_039932125.1 Gemmatimonadota bacterium | reverse complement strand
GAAGCTTGGAGCTTGTCATTCCCGAACGATCCCTCCCGGGCTGCGGAGTCCAATCGCTGAAACCAGAATATTTCTCCGCAGGTCCGCGCAGAGTAGAATATCCGCAGATTACGCAGATTCACGGGATTGGGTCGGTGATATCTCACAATTAGTGTTTGAGTTTTCATGTGCGATCAGTGATAGTGTCCTGTGGCTACTGAGAGTCCACGAATCCTTAGGGCTCCAACATAAAAACAAACCATTGTGACCATGAATGCCGAAGCTTGGAGCTTGTCATTCCCGAACGATCCCTCCCGGGCTGCGGAGTCCAATCTGCGTGAATCTGCGTAATCTGCGGATATTCTAATCTGGGTAATCCGCGTTGAGCTACGCAATCTGTGGACGCAGGAAACCCATGCTCGACCTCACTGTACCCATGGTATCCTGAGCGATTGTGCGCGCTCGGGCCGCCCCCTCCGCGAGAACGGCATCAACGGATGCGGGATGTGACTCCAGCTCTGTGGCACGAGCGCGAATAGGGGCGAGCGTGATGGACATGTTATCTGCCAGCACGCGCTTGCAATCAATGCAGCCCCACCTGGCACCCCGGCAGTTCCCGGCCACGACCGCTACGGTCTCGGGTGGGGAGAAGTGTTTATGCAGCTCGTAAATGTTGCAGATCTCCGGTGTCCCCGGGTCGGTTTTCGTGACGCGGGCCGGGTCGGTCTTTGCCGGCCGGAGTTTCTGCCAGATCGCCTCAGGCGACTCGAGAATCCCTATGGTATTTCCCAGGCTTTTGGACATCTTGGTCTGCCCGTCGAGACCCACGATCCGTTTGGCGTCGGTCAGCAACGGCTGCGGTTCGGGAAAGAAATCACCGGGGCCGAACTGCGCGTTCCACTTTCGGGCCACATCGCGCGCCAGCTCAAGATGCTGCAGCTGGTCCTCGCCGACGGGCACCAGTGTTGCCCGATAGAGCAGGATGTCCGCCGCCATGAGAATAGGATAATTGAGCAGCCCCGCCGGAACGCTTTCCATTCGCTGGGACTTATCTTTAAACTGCGTCATCCGCTCGAGATCACCAATTGGCGTCACCGGATTCAAGAGCCACTGCAGCTCGGCGTGCTCCGCCACGTGAGACTGCACGAACAGCGGTGAGTGCGCGGAGTCGATACCAGACGCCAGCAGGCCGATGGCCATTTCCCGGGTGCGCCTCGCCAGGCTCCCGGCCTCGTACTTTCCGGTAATCGCATGCAGGTCAACGATGCAAAAGAGGCACTCGTGCTCAGACTGCAGGCGCACCCAGTTGCGGACCGCACCAAGCCAGTTGCCGATGTGGAGCTCACCGGACGGTTGAATACCTGAGAATATGCGAGCCATACGCTCAAGCTACCCTGCCCTACACGGAGTTGCAAGATGGCTTCGCACTTAGACTTACTGGGTCTTGCCCGGCAGGCCGCCGAGCAAGCGGGAAGCTACCTTCGGACGGTGGAACGGCCGGTCGATCCTGCCACATGGACCCGAAAAGGAAAGAGCGATTTCGTCACGGTGGTGGATCGAACCGCCGAGGAAATCATCCACCGGGTGCTGCTGGAAGGCGAGCCCGGTTCGCGGATAATCGGCGAAGAGCTGGCTCCCGAGATCGTGAAGCAGGGACTGGTGTGGGTGGTGGATCCCCTCGACGGCACGACCAATTTCCTCCACGGCATTGCGGCGCACGCGGTGTCCATTGCAGCGGCCGTTGATGGAGACATCGTCGCTGGCGTGGTGCTGGAGGTACCGGTGAACAGGATGTACCACGCAACGCGCGGGGGCGGAGCCTGGTGCGGTCCCTCGCGCCTGACGGTCTCGCCGAACGCCGCGAAGTCCGATGCCCTGATTGCCACCGGCTTTCCCTATACGAACCTTGAGCGACTGGATGAGTATCTGGACCAGCTCCGCCGGGTGGTCCAGGAAACGAGCGGCATCCGGCGGGCTGGTGCTGCCGCTCTCGACTTGGCACTGGTTGCCGCCGGCTCGTACGAGGGCTTCTGGGAACAGCGCCTCTCGGCCTGGGACATCGCCGCCGGCATGCTCCTCGTACGCGAGGCCGGCGGACGAGTGACGGACTACATCGGACGCGATCTCGGGATCGAGCATGCGAGCGTCGTCGCCGGAAATCCCCCGATTCACCAGTGGCTGGTTGAGGTTCTTACCGGAGCGTGATAGCTCTGGCGCCCGAACCTGGTGGTTGCGATGGTCATCCTCGTAAGGGTCGCGGTCCGCACCTTCGCGGGAAGTCACTGACTTCACGATCTCCTGATTTCTGGAGAGTCGCCAAAATACTTCAAACGGCAGAGAGAAATACACTCCTCTGCCGTTCAGTATTGTCAACCGGTGCTGCCAGACACTAGGGCGAAGCCATTCTCCGCTCCGGGCCGGCATAGCTTCGGTCGCGCCGCACACGCCGTTCGCCGCCGGTCCATGCATCGTCGCCGGCGTCACGAATCATGGTGACTTCAGTCTCTTCGACATACATCTCACCATCGTTGATGCTCTCCAGGTGCGCGTCTTCATCTTCATCATCCAGATCATCCCAACCACCCTCGGCACGACTCTTTCCGCTCAGCGCGGATGCGCCGTTGGTGCTCTCGCTGGAGAGGGAACCTCCGGCATAGGAAGGACCCAGGTCGGCGCCACGATCCCGCAGAATGGCCCGGGCTTCCATCGCCCGTTCGTCCGCCCCCACGGTCACCAGGATTCCGCCCTCCCGGAACCCGCGATCGAAATGCTCGGCTTCCTCCCTGGAGACGCCCAGGCCAATCAGCGCTCCGATAATTCCGCCAGTTGCCGCACCGATGCTCACACCCGCCAGCATGGAGCCGAGCACACCACCAGCGACGATGGGGCCAACGCCGGGAATAAGCAGCGAACCCAGCAGGCCGATGATGCCACCGACAACTCCGCCACTCACAGCCCCCTTGGCGGCGCCATCAGCTGCGGGCGCACCAGTCTCACTGCTGAGTGATTCCAGATCTTTCCGCTCCTGCATCGCAATCCCGATTTCCTTCTCGGTGAACCCGGCCTCCCTGAGATCCGAAATTGCCTTCGACGCGTCGTTGCGGTCGGTGAAGAGCCCTACCACCGTCGCACTGGTGCGGTTCATCTCTGATTGCGGCTCGGCCCGCTGGTCCGGCCCGGAAATGGACATGCTGTCATCGTTATATCGTGATGAGGTCATAAGACCATCCGTTCTGTATCAATTCGTGAGACCGCTCAATGGTTGACCCCCGTGCCGCGAAAACGCCGGGAAGACTGCGAGGCAATCGGGTGACCAATTCGGCGGAAGGTTGTGAATCCTGGCGCTGCATGCGCGTGGTATAACGTAGGTGCGGCGGGAGAGGGGCCGAAGTGACAGCCCTCACGATTTCACGAGCGAGCTATTGAGAGGTAAGAAAGCCCTGGCTCTACCCGGCCCGGGTGAGAACCCTGGGACCGTTCCGGGTGATTGCGACGGTGTGCTCGAAATGAGCGGAGAGAGTGCCGTCGGCCGTGACCACCGTCCACTTGTCTCCC
The DNA here is from genome assembly GCA_039932125.1 of Gemmatimonadota bacterium. Taxonomy (GTDB): domain Bacteria; phylum Gemmatimonadota; class Gemmatimonadetes; order Gemmatimonadales; family GWC2-71-9; genus DASYPP01. Next base: position 5,530 of record JBDTQP010000120.1, on the reverse strand, counting down.
AGCGTCCGCGTGACCGGACTCCCCAGGGTGATCATCGGCTCAATGGCGATCGTCATGCCTTCGGCGAGCCGGGGTCCCCGGCGAGGAGTCCCGTAATTGGGGACCTGGGGCTCTTCATGAAAGGCGGTGCCGATGCCATGGCCCACCAGCTCGCGAACTACACCGAGCCCGGCGGCTTCGGCGACCTTCTGGACCGCATGGCCGATGTCCCCGACGTGCTGCCCCGCCCGGGCCTGGGCGATACCGGCTTCAAGCGATTGACGGGTAACCTCGAGCAGACGCAGCGCTTCAGGCGAAACCTCGCCGACAGGAATGGTCGTCGCTGAATCGGCGTGGAGCCCTTCAAAGTGAACGCCGACATCGACGCTCACGATATTTCCCTCCCGTAGCACCCGTTTGGATGAGGGGATGCCATGAACGATTTCTTCGTTGATCGACGTGCAGAGGGTCTTGGGAAAGCCGTATAGCCCTTTGAACGACGGGGTAGCACCGGGATGACTGCGGATGAATTCCTCGGCGATGGTATCGAGGTCTTCCGTCGTAAGGCCCGGTGCCATGCGTTCGTGCATGAGTGCCAGGGTAGCCGCGACAATGCGGCCGGCATGGGCCATCACTTCGATTTCACGGGGGGACTTGATGGTTATCATAGAACTGCCGGTAAACGGCATACCGTGAACGGGGAACGGGACGACATACCGATGCCAGCTGCCTTGCCCGAGTTCAACTGCATCCCGGAAATTCCCATCGCACACTGTCTACCGTTCACCGTTTACCGTTTCACTTTCCCAAGACCTGTTTTACCCGGCCGGCGATCTCGTCGACGCTGCCCACTGCGTCGATCATCTTCACGTTTTCCTGCGAGCGGTACCACTCAAGCACCGGGGCGGTCTGTTCGCGGTAAGCCCGGAGCCGGATCGCGACCGCCTGGGGATCATCATCAGCCCTCTTTTCCAGCTCCCGCCGCCGGCTCAGCCGGTCGAGAATGACCTGGTCCGCGATCTCGAAGAATAGCACATAATCCATTCGACGCTGCCGCTCGCTGAGCAGCTGACCGACGCCGCTAGCCTGAGGAATGGTCCGCACGACGCCGTCGAAGATCACCCCATTGTCCGCTGTCGGCTTGGCCAGCTCATCCCGCACCACGCCCATGATCAGGTCGTCGCTGACCAGCTCCCCGGCCTCCATGGTCGCCTTGACGCGCAAGCCCATGGGCGTCCCGCGCTTCACCGCATCACGCAGCAAATCTCCAGTGGCGAACTTGGGAATTCCCAATCTGGTCGCAATCAAAGCGCCCTGGGTGCCCTTGCCAGCTCCCGGAGGGCCCAATAAGAGAATATCCACGGCTGTCGGGCTCCCAGATAAAGTGAGCGGTAAGCAGTGAGCGGTAAGCGGGAGTGTCGGGGAGATCGGTTCACCACGGCCATCATGGATCCCTATCCCGCTCACTGCTCACCGCTTACCGCTTACCGCTCACCAGGGCATGACCGCTGAAGAAACTACATGAACCGCTGCTGTCTCCCGCGGAATTTGACTCGTCCGGTCTTCATGAAGCTGTCGTACTTGCGGAGCTGGCGATGCTGTTCGACCTGGGCGATCGTGTCGAGCAGGGTGCCGACCACGATCAGCACCGACGTTCCACCAAAGGCTGACTGGAAACCCAGTTGCTTCGAGAGAATGATTGGAACCAGGGCAACAAAGGCGAGGAATATCGCGCCGGGAAGTGTCACCCGGGCGAGCACGGTATCGATGTAGTCGGCCGTGCTGGCACCCGGTTTCACACCGGGAATGAATCCGCCCTGCTTCTTGAGGTTCTCGGCCAGGTCCACCGAGTTGAAGATGATGGACGTGTAGAAGTAGCTGAAGAGCAGGATCATCGCCGTGAAGATGATGATATAGGGCAGCTCGCCGGGCGTGAAGAAATCGGCCAGCCCCTGGAGGAAATCGCTCTTGGTCACACTGGCCAGCGTCCCCGGGACGATGATGATCGTCTGGGCGAAGATGATCGGCATCACGCTGGCCGTTAGCAGGCGGATCGGAATGAACGTCTTCTGCGATTCACGGACCCGCCCGCGGCCCATGACCTTGCGGGGAATCTGGATGGGGATTCGCCGGGCGGCGATCGTCATGGCCGTGGTAGCGGCGACGACCAGCACGAGGAGGACGACATAGCCGATGATGCCGAATGCGCTGACGACACCGGCCCTGAGGAACTGGAAACTCTGGAGCATGGCCGGCCACAGCCGCTCGAGGATCGAGAAGGTGATGAGCAGGCTCATCCCGTTTCCGATCCCGCGCTCGGTGATCTGCTCGCCAAGCCACATCACGAAAACGGCGCCGGCGGTCAACGTGACCACCATCATCAGCCGCGATCCGAAATCCGGATTGGCGATCGCGCCGGGGATGGATTCAGTAAACAGCGCGAAGGTATACGCCTGGGATGCGGCGATGAAAATGGTGACGTAGCGGGTCCACTGCGTCAGCTTTTTCTTTCCCTCCTCGTCCTTCTGCATCTTGCCAACCGAGGGCACGACGCCGCCGGCCAGCTGGAAGAGGATGCTCGCGGAGATGTACGGCATGATTCCCAGGGCAAATACGGTTGCCCGGGAAAGCCCGCCGCCAAGCATGTCGTACAGACCGAAGAAACCGGCGGCAGCGGAATTCCTGATGTAATCAGCGAGGGCAGTCGCATTGACGCCCGGCGCCACGATGTGCGCGCCGATACGATAGATCAGCAGCGCAAGCAGCGTGAAGAGGATCTTCCGCTTGAGCTCGGAATCAATCGCGAGACCGGGAACGCGGGGGGCGGTCACGTCAGACCTCGACGGTGCCGCCAGCGGCTTCGATCTTGGCCCTGGCCGGTGCGGAGATCGGCACACCGCGCACGGTAAAGGCCCGTGACACGTCACCGTTACCCAGAATCTTGACCGCGGCAGTCGGACGGCTGATGAGCCCAGCCGTCGTGAGCGTATCCGGATTGATCTCGGAAACGCTCATCTTCCCCAGGTCCTTGAGGTTGATCGCCTGGGCCGTGACCTTGTAGGGATTGGTGAAGCCGCGCTTGGGGAGACGCCGATACATCGGCATCTGGCCGCCTTCGAATCCGGGGTTGGTTCCACCACCGGTCCGCGCCTTGTGCCCTTTGTGGCCCTTGCCGGACGTCTTGCCGATGCCGGAGCCTACACCACGCCCGACCCGCTTCTTGTATTGGGTTGACCCCTTCGCCGGCCGCAACGTGGACAGCGTGATCGGGGTTCTCTTCTCGTCGGCCATTACGCCTCCTGCACCGGCGACACCTCAACCAGGTGCCGCACCTTGAACAACATTCCACGAACGGAGGGATTATCGGTCACCACGATGGTCTGCTGATGATGCCGGAGTCCCAGGGCTTCCAATGTCCTTCTAAACGTCGCCGCATGACCGATCCCCGATCTGACCTGCTTGACGGAGAGCTGCCCGCCGGCACTCTTCTTTGGCGGAGTCTTCTTCCTTGGCGCAGACTTCTTCCTTGATGCGGCCGGCTTCCCCGCTTCCGCGCTTCCCCGCTTTGTGCTAGGCATGGGTGGCCTCCTGGCGTCCCCGGAAGGGGATCTGGTCTACCTCGATGCCACGTTCCCTCGCAACCTGTCTCGCGGTGACCAGGCGACTCAGGCCGTCCATCGTCGCGCGAACCATGTTGTGCGGGTTGTTGGACCCGAGACTCTTGGTAAGAATGTCAGTGATGCCGGCGCATACGAGCACCGCGCGCACGGGACCACCCGCGATGATTCCGGTACCACTCGCTGCCGGCTTGAGCAGCACGCGACCGGCGCCGTGCTCGCCTATGATCTCGTGAGGAATAGTGGCACCGATGCGCGGCATCTCGATCATGTTGCGCTTGGCCGCTTCTACCGCCTTGCGTACGGCTTCGGAGACTTCATTGGCCTTGCCGGTAGCAACGCCGACCTTGCCCTTGCCATCGCCCACAGCGACGAGCGCGTTGAACGAAAACCGGCGGCCACCCTTCACAACCTTGGCCACGCGATTGATCGCCACGACGTTCTCAACCATGTCGCCGCTCGCGTGCTCGCGGTCACGCCGGGGACCACCCCCACCACCACGGCCGGACTGGCCGCCGCGGGTACCACCGCCGCCACCACCACCACCGCCCCCGCGCCGTCCACGGCCCTGGGGGGCCTGGGCCTGGACTTGGGCTGGAGCTGGGGCTGGTGCCTGTGCAGTCGCCGTGTCCCGCGTTTCGGCGCCGAGGTCGCCCTTTTCGGGCCCGCTGTTATCCTGTTCGTTCGCCATCAGAACTCCAATCCGCCTTCGCGCGCGCCCTCGGCAACCGCCTGGACGCGACCGTGATATCGATAGCCAGCACGATCAAACACTACCTTGCTGAATCCCGCAGCCTTTGCCTTTTCGGCGAGGAGTTTACCAACGGCTTTGCCGCGGGCGACCTTCCCATTGCCGTCCACCGAGATACCCTCGCTCGTATCCGCGATGCCGAGCAGGGTAACACCGCGCTCGTCATCGACCAGCTGGGCATAGATATGCTTGAGCGAGCGAAACACCGCGAGACGGGGGCGCTCGGCGCTTCCCGTAACTTTTTTGCGCACCCGGAGGTGACGGCGGTGCCGGAGCTCCTGCCGCGTCTTGGGGGCGTGAATTGCGCGCATTACTTGGCTCCTGTCTTGCCCGCCTTGCGGCGAACCTGTTCACCCTGATAGCGCACACCCTTGCCCTTGTAGGGCTCCGGGGGGCGCACATTGCGGAGCTCGGAGGCGACCTGGCCGACCTTCTCCTTGTCGGCGCCTTCGATCTTCACAATCGTGTTGTTCTCAACTGTGATCTTGATACCCTGCGGCGCCTTGTAGGGCACCTTGTGGGAATAGCCGACGATAAGGTCGACGCCGTACGGCTTGATTTCCGCCTTGTAGCCGACGCCCTGGATCTCGAGCGTCTTGAGGAATCCCTTCGAGACGCCTTCCGCCATGTTGGCGACCAGCGTGCGCGAGAGACCATGCAGCGCCTTGTGCCGCTGCCCATCGCTCGGGCGCGCCACCGTCACCTGGTCATTCTCGAACGCCAGCACCATGTCGGGGTGAAAGGTGCGGGAGAGCTCGCCCTTGGGACCCTTCATCGAGACGGTCTGTCCGTTCAGCGACACGGTCACGCCCTGGGGGACGACCACCGGTTTCCTTCCGATTCGGGACATACTCGCTCCTCTACCACACGACGGCGAGCAGCTCGCCGCCAAGATTAGCCGTGCGGGCTTCACGATCCGTCATCAACCCGCGGGGGGTCGAGACGATCGCCATGCCGAGTCCGTTCTTGACCCGGGGAAGCTCGCGACATTTGACATACCGGCGGAGACCAGGAGTGGACACCCGCTTCAGCTCCCGGATGACCGGCGCCTCATTGTGATACTTGAGGTATAGCCGGAGCACACCCTGGTCGCCGTTCTCGAGGACCTTGAAGTCCGCGATGTAATGGTTGTCCCGAAGGAGGCGCGCCATCTCGGCCTTCAACTTCGACACCGGCATATCGA
>JBDTQP010000119.1:0-9166 GCA_039932125.1 Gemmatimonadota bacterium | reverse complement strand
TGAAAGCGCCATCCCGACGGACTCGATGGATCACTGATGACGCTCTCATCCCTCGCCTGACAGTCCGCGGAGCCATACCAGGTTGCGAAATCATAGGGGTAGAAACGGGTGAGCTGCTGCCATCCCAGGCAGGCTTGGACCATGGACCCCCGGCTTTCCTCGAGCACTGCTTTGGCGATTGCCTGGTCACGTCCCGACAGTCTTGCCAGTCCCGCAGCCGCTCGTTCCGAGGCTGAGCTCCATGATTCGACCGGCGCCCCTGACCATGAACGGACCAGAGCCAGCCACAGAAAAGCCTCGGCGTACTGACCGTCAAATTCCGTTGCTGCCGCAAAGGCCGTGTCCGCCATTGCGAGATTCCAGTCCACCAGGGCCGCGTGCCCACGACTGAAAGCCTGTCGTGCCGGAGCCGACCTGGTGCCCACCTGCTTCTCCGTTCCGGCGCTCCGTTCAGCGGTACCAAACAGCAGCTGGTCGGCAAGGCGAGTGTATACCAGATCCCTTCCAGGTACAGAAAGGCCTATCCCTGCGCTCTGGGTCTCGATGACGACGTTTCGGCGGGTGTCAAAGAGCGTGGCCCGCACCTGCAGTGAGTCGCCCTTTCGGAAAACGCTGCCGCGTATGTAACGCCCTGCCCCCAGGCTGATTGCGAGTCTCTGCCAGTCCTCAGCTCGCAAGCTCGCGGGATTCTTTCGAGAGAGCGCATCCCGGATCTGGAACGGATCCACGACGTTGACTCCGTCCCATCGGGCCAGAGCATCCTGGAGTGATTGCGCCGGATTCGATTCCTCGGGAGAAACGTCACTCTGCTCCATGGATAGAATCGCGTAGCGCGTCGTGTCCAGCTCACATTGTTCTTCAGGCGCACAGCCGGACGCCTTGGCGTTCGAGCGCTGACGCAACATGCCGGCACCAATTACGGCCAGCACACCCAGGCCGGCGAGTGCACTCACCAGCGCCCGGTGGCGGCCCCGGCGCCTGACAGCTATGGAGACCGGAGTCGGTGTCGGGGAGATCTGCCCTTCGAGGGCGGCCGCGAAATGTCCTGCGGAGGCGAAGCGATCGGCGGGGATCTTCTGCAGCGCCCGCATAATCGCGAGCTCAACGGCGGGAGATACCGTTGGCCGGACGATGCGAAGCGAGGGAACCGAATCCATCCGGTGGCGCGCAAGAATTGCGTTGGCGCTCGTACCGCTAAACGGCGGCGCGCCACCCAGCATCTCATAGAGCACGCATCCGAGAGCATAGACGTCGGTTCGACCGTCAAGCTCGGATTCGGCACTCGCCTGCTCCGGTGACATGTAGGCGGGAGTACCCACGGCGAGGCCGGAACTGGTGAGCGCGTCGGGATCAGCTGAGCGGTCGATGGCCCGGGCAATTCCGAAATCGGCTACGACCGCTTCCGAATTGGTGAGGAGGATGTTTTCCGGCTTGATATCGCGGTGCACGATACCGCGAGCATGGGCATAGGACAACGCGGACGCGACGTCGAGTGCGATGGCGAGGGCCTCTAAGAGCGGAAGCTGTTTTTCTCTCGCGAGACGAGCACGCAGCGATTCGCCAGCCACGCAGGGCATTACGAAATATGGGAGGGAAGTGCCTTCGGTCTCCGCTGTCCCGGAATCCAGGAGCGGGATGATGTGCGGATGATTGAGCTCGGCCGCAAAGCGGATTTCACGGAGAAATCTTTCCTGGCCGACGGCATTCGCCAACTCCGGCAGGAGCACCTTGATAGCAACGGCGCGGTGGTGTCGGGTATCGGTCGCCAGGTAGACAACAGCCATTCCACCACGGCCCAACTCGCGTTCAAGCTGGTAGCGTTGACCCAGGGACTGCTGAAGTTGTCGGAGGAGGTCACCCATGTATTGCTTGCCCAGGTGGGCCAACATACTGTCGGGTCAGGTCATGGGAAGCTAACTGGTTTCACCCGGACCACGGCTTTGCACCGGGCTGACACCCATTGGCGGAGGATGGAAACGCATGCATCCCGACTTGAAAACGTGCCCGCGGGCTCGGCTATATTGTTCCCATGCCCAATTACTGGATCCTCAAGACAGAACCATCGACCTACTCATTCGAAGACCTCTGCCGGGACAGGACGACGACCTGGGATGGTGTCGCCAATCCCGTGGCCGTCAGGAATATCCGTGCGATGGCGAAGGGCGACCAGGTCATGGTGTACCATACCGGAGGCATCAAGGCAGTCGTCGGACTCGCGTCGGTCGCATCAGATCCCCGGCCAGATCCGAAGAATGAAAAGCTCGCGGTCATTGATCTCAAAGCCGGGGATCCGCTCGGCGCTCCGGTCACGTTGGTGGCGATCAAGGCCGATAAGGCATTCGCCGATCTTGCGCTTGTCCGCGCCGGCCGGCTTTCGGTCGTTCCGGTTTCGGAAAACCTGTGGAAACGGATTCTGGGGATGGCCACCTAGGTGCGATTGCAAGAACTCCTGATTGTTTGGCACCGAGTCGCGTCCGCTCCGTTACATCGCTCTCTACCGAACAAATCCCGTAACTGCTATCTTGATCTATGCCCAGCCCCCGATTCGAAGTCGTCGCCCCGTTTGAGCCTGCTGGAGATCAGCCGCGCGCTATCGCGGAGCTGACCAGCGGGATTCGGGCTGGCCAGAAGTACCAGACACTGCTCGGCGTCACCGGATCCGGCAAGACGATGACGCTGGCGCATGTCATCGCCAATATCGGGAAACCCACCCTTGTCCTTTCGCATAACAAGACGCTCGCGGCCCAGCTCTACGGAGAGCTCAGGCAGTTCCTCCCCGGAAACGCCGTCGAGTATTTCGTCTCCTACTACGACTATTACCAGCCCGAGGCGTACGTCCCTTCGACGGATGTTTACATCGAAAAAGACGCTTCGATAAACGAAGACATCGAATCGTTGAGACTACGGGCCACCACCAGCCTCGCTGAGCGCGATGACGTGGTCATCGTGGCCACTGTCAGCGCGATTTACGGCCTGGGCGATCCGGTGGAATACCGGAACATGATTACCGCCGTCACGGTCGGAGAAAAGCGCGGCCGCGATTCCATCCTCCAGGATCTCGTTCGTATTCATTATCAGCGAAATGACCTGTCGTTCGAACCCGGCACCTTTCGGGTTCGAGGTGACACCATCGAGGTGTTCCCGGCCTACGATGAAGTGGCGGTTCGGATCGAGCTCTGGGGAGATGAGGTCGAGCGGATTTCCAAGATCCATCCGCTCACCGGCGACGTGTTGCAGCAGCTCGACCGCTGCGCGGTGTATCCGGCGAAGCATTTCGTCACCCAGCGCGCCACGATCGAGCGCGCCGTCCGCGCAATCAAGATAGAGCTGGCCGACCGACTGCTGGAGCTCAGGGGCGCCGGCAAGCTGCTGGAAGCACAGCGCCTGGAGTCGAGGACCACTTTTGACATCGAAATGATGCTGGAGATCGGCACCTGTGCCGGAATTGAAAACTACTCCCGGCATCTGAGCGGCCGCCTGCCGGGTGAGCGGCCGGCCTGCCTCTTCGACTACTTCCCGCCGGAGTTCATGGTGGTCGTCGATGAGTCTCATGTCAGTCTGCCGCAGATCGGCGGGATGTACAACGGCGATCGCGCTCGCAAGCTGACGCTGGTTGACTACGGCTTCCGGCTTCCATCGGCGCTGGACAATCGCCCCCTCATGTTCGATGAATTCATGGGACTGGTCTCCCAGATGGTGTCGGTGTCCGCCACGCCTGGCGAGTTCGAGCTGGGTCTCGCCGGCGGTAAGGTGGTCGAACAGATCATTCGCCCGACCTACCTGATTGACCCCGAGATCTCGATCCGCCCCGTCAAGGGCCAGGTGGACGATCTGCTCCACGAGATTCGCGAGCGGGTGAGCCGCCACGAGCGCGTGCTGGTGACCACGCTGACCAAGCGGATGTCGGAAGACCTGACGGATTACCTCCAGCAGACGGGTGTCCGCGTGCGCTACCTGCACTCGGATATCGACGCCATCGAGCGAATGGAAATCCTTCGCGGGCTCCGCCTGGGAGATTTCGATGTGCTCGTCGGAATCAACCTGTTGCGGGAAGGTCTCGATCTCCCTGAAGTGTCGCTGGTTGCAATCCTCGATGCCGACCATGAAGGTTTTCTGCGATCCGATCGGTCGCTCATCCAGACGGTTGGTCGCGCCGCGAGAAATGTGAATGGCAAGGCGATTCTGTATGCTGATCGCATGACCGGCTCCATGCAGCGGGCGCTGGCGGAGATGGATCGCCGTCGCGAAATCCAGCGGCAATACAACACCGAGCACGGGATTACGCCCGTCTCGATCATCAAGTCCCTGGAGGAGGTCCGGCTTTCGACCCGCGTCGCGGACGCCCGGTCGGAGAAGCCGGAGAAGCTCAAGGCGATTGTCGCCGGTGGCGACCTGCATGATCCCGCTCGCCGAGCCGTGGCGATCGCAGCGATGGAACAGCAGATGCGGGAGGCCGCTGCGAATCTGGAGTTCGAAATGGCTGCGATGCTTCGCGATCAGCTGATCGAGCTGAAAGCGATGGGGAGCGGAGAGCCCAGACGCGCGCCCTCCAGGCGCCGCCAGCGGACCGGATGAGCGTCCGCCTCATGAGCACCGCTTCTCGTGCGCCATTCACCGCTCACCGCTCCCCGGCATGAACGGGATCTACTCCGAGTCCGCGCTGCGCGATCGAGGCGAGCAGCTCGGGCGTTCGCTTCCTCCGGGTAGTGTCGTTTTCCTCGAAGGTGACCTGGGAGCCGGCAAAACGACGCTGGTTCAGTCCATCGCCCGAGGACTAGGCGTAACTGCCAGCGCGACCAGCCCGACCTATTCCCTGGTTCATCAGTACCAGGGGAGACGCGGCCCGGTCTTTCACCTCGACTGCTATCGCCTGCGCACACCGCATGAGGCTGCCGATCTCGATTGGGAGACCCTGCTCCGCGATGGCGATGCGGTGCTGATCGAGTGGCCTGAACGGGCAGGGGATTATCTTCCTGCCCCGCTGGTTCGCTGCCGGCTCGAGCATGTGGAGCAGGATGACCTCCGATGGCTTGCCATTGAGCAGCGGCAAAGCGGGGTTACCGCGCCTTGAGTCCTGTTTCAAACAAGGGAGTTCGATGACCTCGCCCGGTTCAATGTGGATCGCCTGCGAAACGAGTGGAGATCGTGCATCGGTCGCAACGCGATTGCCCGATGGCACCATAGCCGAAGAGATCATTGCCGGCACCCGGCTCCACGCCCGCGAGCTGATCCCGGCCCTTGAGCGTCTCCTCGCCACGGCTGGTTGCACCGTCAAGCGGGTAGAGGGGGTGCTGGTCTCCGATGGGCCCGGTAGTTTCACCGGTCTTCGAATCGGTGCGACGGTTGCGAAGGGACTTGCCCATATGCGACGTTCTCCGTTGAGAACGGCCTCCGCCCTTGCTGTCATCGCCCGGGGCGGGTGGCGCAAAGCTGGAGGAGGAAATCGGCGGGTGCTATCGGTGACCGATGCGTTGCGGGGAGATGTCTATGCGGCACTGTACCAGATCGACGAAGCCACAATCCAGGAACTGAGACCCTGGGCTGTCACACCAGTCGGAGAGCTTGCGAGCTGGCCTGAGCCGGATCTGCTCGTGAGCACCCTCGAGCTTTCGGGCTTGAGTGGAGCGGAGCGGGTAAACGGCGATGCGGCTCGACCGCTGGCCTCGACGCTTCTCGATCTGCTGACGATAGACGGTGCCACGAAACAGGTTTCCAACCTGGAGAGCTGGGAGCCAGAGTACGGCCGTCCCGCCGAAGCCCAGGTCCGATGGGAGGCCACACATGGCCGTCGCTTACCGGATTCGCCCGGCAACCCTCGCTGATGTCGCGGAAATCGCCGAGCTCGAGCCTCGCTGCTTCACCGATCCATGGTCGGCGCAGGGGTTTCGTGAGATGCTCGGATATCCTTATATCCTCGGCCAGGTCGCCGAGCTCAAGTCCAGGCGAATAGCCGGGTACCTCATCGCTCGCGCGGTGGACGGAGAAGGCGAGATCCTCAACCTTGCAGTGGCGCCGGAAAACCGGCGGCAGGGCATTGGTCTGGCACTCCTCGAGGCCGGATTGACGCAACTCTCCGAACGAGATGTCGAGTCAGTTTTCCTCGAGGTGCGTTCATCCAACCAGGCGGCGTTCGATCTTTACGTCGCGCGGGGCTTCCGCCCCATCGGGCGGCGGCGGTCGTACTATCGGAATCCTGTGGAGGATGCGATGGTACTTCGTTGGAGCGGCGGGGAAGCGGGGAAGCAGGGAAGCGGGCAGGTTGAAGCCCCGGGGTGATCCGGTGCAGCGTGCGGCAGAGGTCGACGTATTCATCCACCACCAGTGCGTTGGTAGAGGATAGCGGCCGGGTAGACGAACTCTTACTTCCCCGCCCCCACCGGAGACTGCGTTTTTCTGATACCATGGAGGTATCTTTTAGTTATTCACAGGACGGAACACCTTGTACTTTGAACTCCACCGTCCGTCCTTTTTCCTGCTATCCCTTGTAGGAGGTTGCCGTGAGCCGAAGCCTGAATAAAGTCACTCTGATCGGAAACCTCGGGGCCGATCCCGAGGTGCGCAGTACGTCGAACGGGTCCCGGGTTGCGACCGTGTCCCTCGCCACCGGCCGCCAGTGGAAAAACCAGAGCGGAGAAAAGCAGGAGAAGACCGAGTGGCACCGGGTCATCTTCTGGAACAACAAGGGCTCCGGGCTGGCCGACGTCATCGAGAAGTACTGCAAGAAGGGCGACAAGCTCTACGTCGAGGGACGAATCGAATACCGTTCCTGGCAGGACAAGGAAGGCCAGACCCGCTACACTACCGAGATCATCGGCAACGAGCTGATCATGTTGTCGGGCCGCGCCGGGGGAGACAGCGAAGGCTTCAGCGCTCCGGCCCGGGTTGGCGCCGCAGCTGCGCCCCGGAAGGAAGGCAAGGAGGGCTTCGAAGATTTTCCCGAAGCCCTCGATGCCGAAGACGACGATCTTCCGTTCTAGTTGACGGTCATCATGACCGAGTTGTTCATCCCGCCATCGCGGGGTGAAATGGGGCTGGGCCTTCGGGTTCGGCCCCGTTCAACAGGTCTCTCCCGCCCTGCCTGCCAAGGAGGTTGCGTGCGCCGCAGCATCAGCGTGCTGGTTTATGGTGTTGCTTTCCTTCTTGCGCTGAGCCCTATGCCCGCCCGCGCGCAGCAGACAACAGGATATGAGCGACGGGAGCTCATCATCCCGGTTCGCGACGGTGTTCATCTCTTTGCCGTTGCGCTGATTCCGAGGGACGCGACCCAGCCCTTACCTGTCATCCTGGTCCGTACGCCCTTTTCGGCTGCTGGCACATTCCGCACGGCCGAGCTTCCGCTGGCATACCGCGACCTTGGCGCCGATGGATACATTTTCGTCGTTGAGGATATCCGGGGCCGCTTCCGCTCGGACGGTGAGTTCGTCGTCAGTCGCGCGCAGCATGATCCGCGCAATCCAGCCGGGACCAACGAGTCGACTGACGCGTACGATACCATCGACTGGCTCATCAAGAACCTGACGAATAACAATGGCAAGGTCGGCGTGCTGGGCATCAGCTATCCCGGGTGGCTCGCCGCGCTCGCTGGGGTCGGCGCTCATCCCGCGCTCAAGGCGATTTCTCCGCAGGGACTGATCGCAGACGCCTGGCTGGGGGACGATTTTTTCCACCAGGGCGCGTTTCGGCAATCACAGGGGACCGAGTTCGCCGCCTTTATCGACGTCAATCCAAAAAGCTTCAACTTCCTGTCGATTCCTGACTACGACCATTACACCTACTATCTCAAGCACCAGCCGCTGGACTCGCTCGCGGTGGCTGCCGGAGTTGCCGGCCTGCCGTCCTGGGTCGAGTTCAGTAGTCATCCTTCCTATGATGAATTCTGGCAGGCCAAGGCCCTCCAGAATGTGCTTACCAGGCCGGAGGTGCCCCTGCTCTTTGTCGGCGGATTCTGGGACCAGGAGGATATCCTCGGGCCTCAGATCGCCTATCGCACCGTTGAAAAGTCGGATACAAGAGACTGGAACAATATTGTGCTCGGCCCATGGTGGCACGGGGGGTGGGCGAGATCTCCCGGTGACTCGCTGGGCCCGATTGCCCTGGGAAGCAGGACTGGAGAATATTTTCTCGCGAACGTGCAGCGGCCATGGTTCAATTACTATCTCCACGGCAAAGGCGACGGAAATTTTCCGGAAGCGTGGGCCTTTGAAACCGGGGAGAACAAGTGGCACACGTTTGCGGCATGGCCACCCAGAAATGCCCAGCCGAGGAAGATCTTTCTGAGGGAAAACGGCAGGATTTCGTTCGATCCACCGCCGGCACGGGTCGCCGAATACGATTCCTATGTCTCCGATCCTGCGCGGCCGGTTCCCTATATGACCCGCCCCGACAATGGCGAGGGCTGGACTACCTGGCTGGAGCAGGACCAGCGCTTTGTGCACAACCGGCCCGACGTGCTGAGCTGGGAGTCGGAGCCGCTGGCGGAAGACATCACCATCGCCGGCGACGTTGTTGCCCATCTCTTCGCTTCCACCACGGGGACTGACGCCGATTGGGTGGTCAAGCTCATCGACGTGTATCCAGACAGTGTTCCTGAGAATTCGCGGATGGGCGGGTACCAGTTCATGGTCAACGCCGACATCATGCGGGGCCGCTACTGGAAAGGCGTGAGCCAGCCCACGCCTGTGTCGGCCAACGCGGTGACCTCATTCGACGTGGATCTGCATCAGCAACTGTATCGGTTTCTCAAGGGCCATCGGCTGATGGTCCAGGTGCAGAGCACATGGTTCCCTCTGTACGACCGGAATCCGCAGACCTTCGTGCCCAATATTTTTCATGCGAAAGCAGCCGACTTCCGGGCGCAGGAGCATAGGGTCTGGCATACGCCGCGATACCCATCGCATATCTCGGTGCTGGTGCTGCCGCCGCTGTAATAGCCTCACGCGGCCCGCTGGGCCAAACACACATTTCTCGAAGGGAGAGCCTGCTTCTCACCCGAAAACGCGAAAAGACCGAAACGCGAAAACACAGCGAGTCAGGTTGGGCTTAAGAACGCAAGCCAGGCTTGATGCAAAATAAAACTGCGATTGTTTTTTCGTGTTTTGTCGATTCGTGGCCTCGTGTGAGGCGGTTGCAGTGGTCTGATCGCCTGGGCCCAGAACAAGAATCCTCA
>JBDTQP010000118.1:0-9313 GCA_039932125.1 Gemmatimonadota bacterium | reverse complement strand
TGCGACGCCACGCCGAGACCGGTCCAGGCATCGGCGAGCATGCTGTCGCGATCGAGGAGGTCGCGATAGAGTTGCTGGGCCCGGGGAAGATCGGAATGCACCATAGCATTGTACGCCTCGATCAGCATGCGCTCTTTTGGCGGCCGGCTCTGCGCGTAACGGAGCGCGCTGTCGCTCAGGGCGACGTAGGTCGGGTCGGGCGAGAGAAGCTCATGCACAAACACGGACTGGCTCAGCTCGTAGTAAGCGAGTGCGAACGTAGAATCGAAATGAATGGCGCGGCGGAAAGCCGCAGAAGCCGAGTCGATTTCCCAGCGACTCCGGGCGGCTATACCATCGATGTAGGCATGGTATGCCTCGAGCGACGTGGTCGGCGGCTCCACGTCTATCAGGGCCCCCCTGGGGACGTCCGCAAGGTTGAGCACTCGCGTGGCCAGTGTATCGAACGCAGCGGAAAGATTTTCGGTCGTGACCTGCGCCGTTGCGCTGGTGAGCTGTTTTCCGCTGCTCACGTCATAGACATTGATCGACACGCGCAGCATGCTGTCGGCCGGAACGATGGAGCCGACCGTTGCCGTCCAGACACCGGCCGCGCGGGCCATGGCGAGTGCGCCATTCTTGCTGAGCGGCGCGTCACCGTCGATTCCCGCCCGACGCGCCAGGTCCAGCAGGCGCTCCACTTCGACGACCTGAAGATCCTGCCAGCGGCGAAGCGCCTGGGAAAGCAGGTCAACGCCGCCGATTCGGAGCCACTGAAGCCGGGGCTCACTCGTTCGGTTGTCGAAGAATCCTATCAGAAGAGACTTTCGTGGATCGACACCGCGTGGCGGACCATG
Organism: Gemmatimonadota bacterium; assembly: GCA_039932125.1. GTDB lineage: Bacteria > Gemmatimonadota > Gemmatimonadetes > Gemmatimonadales > GWC2-71-9 > DASYPP01. The sequence continues at coordinate 8,477 of JBDTQP010000118.1, read as the reverse complement.
ACGCCGGTTCCAGAACGCCGCCGCCACGACCAGCAGCAGCACCGCGAGTGCCGCGATGACCATCCATTTTCGATTGGACCATCTCGTTCGGGCCGCGGCAGGCGAGACCTGGGTGGGTGCCTGAAAATGTTCCCCCAGCGCGGCGCGAACCGCGGCGGGTCCGGGGCGCCGGTCGGGATGCTTTTCGAGGAGGCCGTCTACCGCATTGGCGACCGTTTCCGTGATGTCGGGGCGACGCTCGCGAAGGGGGACCGGCGACTGCGTCAGGTGCACCATCATGGCCCGGGCGCCGCGGGAATCCTGATCCCTGTAAGGATAGGAGCCGGTCAGCATTTCGTAGATAACGATCCCGAGGGAATACATGTCGGCGGCGGGTGTCAGATCCCGATCGCCGGCGGCCTGCTCCGGGCTCATGTAGCGCGGAGTTCCCATTACCATGCCGAGCCCGGTGAGCCGATCGGGATCTTCCGTGGCTCCGGTGTCGGCACTGGCGGCGACACCAGCGATACCGAAATCGGTCACGAGCGCTCGCCCCGATTCGGCCTCGAGCATGATATTCTGCGGCTTCACATCACGATGGATGATGCCGCGGCGATGCGCCGCGGCCAGCGCTGCCGCCACCTGGCTCGCGATGCGGCTGGCCTCGCCGGGATCGAGGCGGCCGTCTCGTGCAAGCTTGTCCGCCAGGCTCTCGCCTTCGACGTAGCCCATGGCGAAGAAGGCGAAGCCGGCCGATTCGCCGACGCGAAAAACAGGAACGATATTGGGATGCTGAAGTTGAGCGGCCGTTTCCGCTTCTCTCGCAAAGCGAGCACGAAACGCGGGACTGGCTAGCTCCGGAGAGAGCACCTTAATGGCGACGAGCCGCTTGAGCGACTTTTCGCGAGCGAGGAAAACTGTGGCCATGCCGCCCTGACCAAGCGGGCGGATCAATTCGTAGTCCTGGGCGAGCGCGGAAGAGAGCCGGTCGAAGAGTGTTGAGTTCACGCTGGTGCACCGGACGAACAATGGATTGACACGCAGGGCGGGTTCATCATGAGGGAACTCGCGGGCGACTGGTTCCCGGGCCCCAGTCATCGCCGGGCTGCTCATCGCCTGGCTGAGCGGAAGCATCGAGATTTCGCACTTCCTCTTCCGCCTCTCGAAGCTCGGCCGCGGCCTCGAGAGACTCATAGTCGCGCTCCTCGCTCCCCGGCGTTTGCTCATGGGGTGCCGTGTGCCGTCCGGCCAGGAGCCAGACCAGAACGACACCGAGTGCTGCCAGAGCCGCAATGCCGCCCCACATCAGGCGAAGGTCTCCACGCCGCGCGCGCTCACCCGGTGAGAGATGAGCGGAATCGAGGGCGCCTCGCCCGGAACAATGGCCTGCGAGAGCGCGTCGAGTCCGACGGCTATCCCGGCCTTGTCTCGGGCAAAGACCGAGGCTATCGGTTCGCCTTCCGTAACGTGATCCCCTGGCTTGACGGTGATCACGAACCCGACCGAGTGATCGATACTGTCGCCCAGCACCCGCCGGCCGCCGCCCAGCTCGGCCATGGCGCGACCGATGATTCGCGGCTCAATCCGGGCGATCGTATCCGAAGCCGGCGCCCGATACACTTCAACGGCGCCAGCCTGCGGAAGAATCGATGGATCATCGATGATCCGCCGGTCCCCGCCCTGGGCTTCGATCAGCTTTCCAAACAGTTCGAGCGCCGCGCCGCTCGCCACTGCTTTTTCCAGCTGCCCGCGGGCCTCCTGATGATTCGGTGCCAGCCCCGCCAGGACCAGTATCTCGTCCGCCAGCGCCATCGTCACCTGCATGAGATCGGGTGGACCTTTACCCTCCAGGGCCCGCATCGCCTCTTCAATTTCCAGAGCGTTCCCTATTGCGCGGCCCAGCGGCTGGTCCATCGAGGTCAGCAGGGCCACGGTGCGACAACCCCGGTTTTCTCCCAGGGCAACCATCGTTGTCGCCAGATCGACGGCACGATCGATATCCGGCAGAAAGGCTCCGCTTCCGGTCTTTACATCGAGGACCAGGGAGCTGATCCCCTCGGCGAGCTTCTTGGCCATAATGCTCGCCGCGATGAGCGGAATCGATTCCACCGTGGCGGTAACGTCCCGCAGCGCGTAGAGCTTGCCATCAGCGGGCGTGATCTCGGCACTCTGACTGAAAATCGCGCAGCCGATGTCCCGGACCTGCGTCTCGACCTGGCGAAGGGAAAGGGTTGTTTGGAACCCGGGAATCGACTCGAGCTTGTCGATGGTTCCTCCCGTGTGGCCCAGTCCGCGGCCCGCCATCGCGGGAACGGCTCCGCCACACGCCGCAATCATCGGCACAAGAATAAGCGAGGTCTTGTCACCGATCCCGCCGGTTGAATGCTTGTCGAGGAGGGGCCGCGTGATCCCATCGAAGTGCAGGGTGTCTCCAGAACGAAGCAGAGATTCGGTGAGCGCTTCCAGCTCGCGAGAATCCATTCCTCTCCAGAGCACCGCCATGAGCAGTGCGGAGACCTGGTAGTCCGGCACAGCCCCTGCGGTGTACTGGGCCACAACTTCAGCCCATTCAGCCGGCTCGAGGGGGCGTCCGTCCCGTTTCTTTTCTATGAGACTGGCAAGAAGCATCAGAGACTCGCGACTGATATCTTTGGGTACGTAGCGCATTGATTCAGCGAGTTCGAATGGTCGTCCAACCCGCCGTACCGGAGCACCGATGAAGCTGGCTCGAGCATTACCCTTTTTGTTGCTGATCAGCGCCTCGCTTTCCGCCCAAACCACTGACCATCATGGCATGGGCATCGCGCGGGCGCTTGCGGGCGACCCTTCCGCAGCACTGGTGCACTTTCAGGCGGCGCTGGCGACGGACTCCGCCAGTTACGACCTTAACTGGCGCGCCGCCCTTGCGTCCATCGATGTCGGCAAACAGACACCAGACTCGGTGAAAAGTCCGCCACGCGACTCGCTGTACGCGCAGGCGGAAAGGTATGCCAGGACAGCGACCCTGGCGAATCCTGCCGGCGCGGACGGGCACTTCGTTCTCGCCGCTGCCATCGGGCGCGCGTCACTCACCAAGGGCAAACGGGAGCGGGTCCGCCGCGCTGTCGAGATCCGGGCGGAGGCGCTCAAAGCGATCGAGCTCGACCCGGATCATGACGGCGCCTACCATGTGCTCGGCCGCTGGAATGCGGAAATCATGCGACTCTCCGGGCTGGAACGTTTCTTTGCCAAGAGTTTCCTCGGTGGAAGTATCTTCAACCAGGCGTCGTGGGATAGCGCGACCCGGTATATGGAGAAATCGGTCGCGCTGGCTCCGGCCAACATCTACCACCGCCTTGACCTGGGCCTCGTGTATATCGATCGCGGGAGATACGCTGAAGCCCGCCTGCAGCTGCAGCAGATTGCCACCCTGCCTGATGTTGATGTGATGGACCCGCGGTACAAGGAAGATGCAGTGGGCTGGCTGGGAAAGCTCGAAGGCAAGAAAGACCGAACCTGATCCTGCACATGGAAAGCGGTGAAGGCACTCACCTTCACCGCCCCGGGCAGACGTGGGTGAAATCAGGCCCGCTTGACCCGCCGCATCTCCTTGCGCAACGCTGACTTCAACTCGTGAACCGATTCTCCCGTGCTGTGCTTGAGTCGGCGCATACGGCGGCCAAGCCGCTTCCGTGTCGTGACGCCCCGATCTGGCGCATAGAGCAGCGCAATGCCGGCACCGATAGCCGCACCGACCGCCAGGCCGGCGATGAAATTGCGAGTGCCGTGGGCGATTTGCGGACTGTCCTCGTTAAAATCATCATCCAGTGAGAATTCGTCGTGAGCCATGGAGTACCTGACCTGGTGAGCGTGTAACTGATCAGAGGAATCTTCTCTTTTCAAGGTACACCGGGACGTGGAGATGGGGAAATCCCGCCCGTCCCTGATAAGATGGCAGGAGAGGCGACAAGGTCCCCAGGTGTGCTATCTTTCACTACCCTTACCCTGACACCCGATCCTATGACCTCCGTCACGACGCCATCCTCACAGGACGAGATCGAGCGCCTGAACGCCCGGGTGGAATCGCTGGAACACGAGCGGCGCCACCTCCTCGCGGTGATTGAGATCCTCCAGGAGATTGCCGCGTCGCTCCATTTTACCGACATCGTACAATCTATAGCCCGCAAACTGGGGGAAGCCTTCGGGCTGGACCGGTGTTCGATCTTCCTTGCGGAACGCGGAGGCAAAACGGTCCGGCTGGTCGCGAGTTACGAGGACCCGAGTATCCGCAATTACGTCGTAGACCTCGAGCGCTACCCGGAGCTCCGGCGTGCCCTGCAGTCGGGGCAGACCGTTTTCATTCCGGATGCGGCCAGCGACATCTCTCTGCAGCACATTCGGGGTACCCTGGCTAACCGGAAGGTCAAATCGATTACGGTCGTTCCGATTACCTGGCGAAGTGTGCCAATCGGCGCCTTCTTCCTTCGCACTTTCCGCGATGGGCCGACTTTCTCCGATTCCGACGTTCGCTTCTGCCAGGTGGTGGCCAACCTCACCGCCAAGGCGCTTCGTAATGCCCATCGCTTTGAGCGACTGCAGGAACGCCGGGGAGAAACGGCGGTGAGCCGCGCCCGCGAGCGCGAGCAGGCAGCGCTCATCGGGTTCATGCGGCGTCTGCTGGAGGAGTACGCCTCCCGGGAAGGCCCCTGGGGTGAAGGCGTCCTCGCCAAGGCGAGCGCCGAGGAGCTGGACCGCATGGTCGGCGTGGCGATGACGGTAATTTCGCAGGAAGCGTCTGGCCGGTGAGCGGTGGGCGGTGAGCGGTCATGTCCGTTTCAGATGGGGTGAATTGTCTCCCGAAGCTGAGCGTGAGATCAGATTTTTCCCCCTTACCGCTCACCGCTTACCGCTCACTTGGATCATGCCTACAGGTTGCGAGTTAATAGATAATGAAGTTCGCAGAGCTCGCCGCCAGCCTCCGCGATCAACTCAACCGCGCCAACCACGCCTATTACGTTCTCGACGCGCCCGAAATCAGCGACGCCGAGTATGACAGGATTTTTCGCGAGCTCCAGCACCTGGAGGCTGAAAATCCCGAGCTCCAGACTGACGACAGCCCGACCCTCCGCGTAGGCGCGACTCCAGCCACATCACTCACCAGGCATACGCACCGCGCGCCGATGATGTCCCTGGCCAACGCCTTTGATGCCGGCGAGCTCAAGGCCTGGGAAGACAGGAACGCGAGACTCAATCCGGATGTGTCCGCCGCCGGATATACGACCGAGATCAAGATCGATGGTGCCGCAGTCAACCTCACGTATGACCACGGCCGGCTCGTAAGCGGCGCGACCCGTGGCAACGGCATCACCGGCGAGGACATCACCGCCAACCTGCGAACGATTCCCGACATCCCGCTGGCCCTCACGGGGAGTGATCATCCGGCCCTCATGGAGATCCGGGGAGAGGTCTACTTCACGCTTGCCGCGTTCACCCGGGTGAACCAGGAGCGGGAACGCGAAGGCGAGCCGCTGTTCGCCAACCCGCGCAACTCGGTGGCTGGAGCACTCCGCCAGCTTGACCCCGGGGTGACCCGGCGCCGCCGGTTGCGCATGTTCGCCTTTCATGTCGAGGTCATCGAAGGCGCGCTTCCGGCAAGTCGTCAGTCCGAGGTGCTGAACCTGCTCGCCGAGTGGGGCTTCCAGGTGGAAAGTCACCGGGACCGGCTGGCCAACCTCGATCTGGTGAACGAAAAGATCATCGAATACGAGCGGCTGATCCCCACCCTTCCCTTCCAGGCGGATGGCGTCGTGGTCAAGGTGGATTCACTTCGCCTCCACGAAGATCTCGGCGTGGTCGGCGGACGGGAGCCGCGCTGGGCCATCGCCCGCAAGTTTGCCCCTGAGGTCGCAATTACCCGGGTCAAGGAGATTCGGGTAAACGTGGGCCGCACCGGTGCCCTCAACCCGTATGCGGTGCTCGAGCCGGTGGAGTGCGGCGGGGTTGTCGTGTCCAACGCGACACTCCACAACGAGGAGCTGATCGCGCAGAAAGACATCCGCGAAGGCGACTGGGTCGAAATCATCCGGGCTGGCGAGGTGATCCCCCAGATTATTGGTCCGCTGCGCGACCGGGAACGCGGCCCGCATCCTTTCGTCATGCCGGACAAATGCCCGGCATGCGGATCGCCGGTTGAGAAACTACCCGAAGAGGCGATGCGGTACTGCCCCAATGCCTCATGCCCCGGGCGGATACTCGAGGGGATCGTGCACTTCGCCTCCCGGGAGGCGATGGACATTCGAGGACTCGGCTACGAGCGGGTTCGCCAGTTCCTCGATACCGGGCTTATCAGGACGGTTGCGGATCTCTATCGAATCACCGTCGACCAGCTGGTCGGGCTGGAGCGATTTGCCCGGCGTTCGGCGAGTCAGCTGGTCAAGGCACTGGAACATTCCAGGCAACAGCCGCTCTCGGTTCTGCTTTTCGGCCTGGGCATCCGCCACGTGGGCAAAACCGTTGCAGCACTCCTTGCCCGGCATTTCGGATCGATGGATCGCCTGGGCCAGGCGACGATCGAAGATATTAATAATGTGCCCGGTGCTGGCCTCGTGATCGCGGAAGCAGTGGTGGCTTTTTTTGAGAACCCGAACAACCAGAAACTCGTCGCCGATCTCAAGTCATTGGGTCTCACGCTGACCGAAGCGAATACGACGGTGAGCGAAGGACCGCTTCTGGGACAGACATTTGTCTTGACTGGAACGCTGCCAACGCTGTCTCGAGGTGAAGCGAGCAGGCTGATTGAAGGAGCCGGCGGAAGAGTCTCGGGCAGCGTAAGTAAAAAGACCGATGCCGTGGTTGCCGGCGCGGATGCCGGCGGAAAACTCGATAAGGCTCGACAGCTCGGCGTGGCGATTATCGATGAGGCAGAACTCTTGCGCCGTGTGCAGCACACCCAGTAGTTTGGCCTAACCCTCTCCCACACGATCCTCCATGAACGCTGCGGCGCTCCTCATTCCCCATCGCTGCCTCATTCTCAGCCATGCCGCCCTGCATCAGCTTCGGGCAAGCCTCGAGCGCGGCACCGGTATTCAAAGCGCGACGTTTCTCCAGGAGGCCGGCTTCGCCAGCGGTGAAGGCGTCTTTTCCGCATTTGCCGAGTGGGCGGCGGCGCATTATTTCGTCGAACGCCCGGCGGACCTCGACGTGCAATTTCTCGGGGAAGCGATGTCGCGATTTTTTCACGATTGCGGCTGGGGCACGCTGGTGCCGGACCAGGTCGCTCCGGCCGTGATGTGCCTCGATTCTGCCGACTGGTCAGAAGCTGATCCCGAGAGCGAAGCGCAATATCCATCATGCCATTTCTCCTGCGGCATGCTCGCTGACTTCCTGGGACGGCTCTCTGGCGGGCTCATGGGTGTCATGGAGGTGGAGTGCCGCTCGCGACGCGATGACAAATGCCGGTTTCTCGCAGGATCGCCGGAAACGCTGCAGGTACTGTATGAGCGGATGAACCAGGGGATTTCGTACCAGGAAGCTTTAGGCACGTAGTGATGGCTGAGCGCTAAATCGCATATGCATCGGCCCGCTCACGACCTGACGACTCTATTGCCCTGATCGCCTCGCCGACCCCGGGATATGCCGCTGCTGACCGATTACGCCGAGCTACCGCTCGATCGCAGAAAGCTGATCGAGCACGAGGTGGCTCCCCACGAGACCCTCGAGCAGGTGCTCCTGTGGGCAAAACGCCAGGCCCCGCCTCTTACAATTACTGAAATACTCACGCAGGACGAATACACCCACGACGTCGTGATCCCGTTCCGCGACGGCCTCTATCTCGTCTACGACACCACCTGACTCGGCTCCGTGACGGCGGTCGCCGTCTGGCCAGAGCGACCGGCCCACCAGGCCATGCTGAACGCGAGAGTCGCCCGGGGATGGCGTCCCACGCCAACGGCACTCAAGACGGGACCCGCAGTACTGGGCTACGCTGCCTGTATATTCAGGACCTTGAGCCCCGAATAGTACTTTGGGAGCTTCCACTCGCCTGAGCAGTGACCATGCGCCATCTCGACATCCGCGAAATCATTGAACTGCTCGTGGGCACTCTCCTGGGCGTCGCGATAGTCTGGGCACTGAATCATTTCTGGCCGCAGCTTTTTCATGGCATTATTACCTATCGTGAATGGCTCGGCATTGCCGCGATCGCCGGCTTTTTCCTGGCAGTCATCTGGAGCGGCCGGCAAGTCGAGCGCACCATAGACCATCGCATCCCAGCTCACCAGCGCAGGCCGCCCTCGTTCCGGGACGGTAGACCCGTCGGCGTTCTTGCCTGGCGCACGCGCGACGCCGCAGCGGAGTACCTGTGGCTCGTCATGGGTATCGCGGTCGTTCTGTTGATTATCTGGTTGGCCAGGACGTTTGTGCCGCAGCTGTTTCAGTAGCGGGGCAGCTGTTAAGCACGAGCTCCAAAGCGGTAAGCGGTAAGCGGTAAGCGGTAAGCGGTAAGCGGTAAGCGGTAAGCG
>JBDTQP010000117.1:0-9370 GCA_039932125.1 Gemmatimonadota bacterium | reverse complement strand
GCGCCTGACGCGCTGGCCGATCACATGCGCGCTGTCGGATTTGTCGACGTGAGGTATGAGACGCTCTTCTGCGGTATCTGCGCACTTCATGTTGGTTCAAAGCCGTAAGACGGGCTTCCGGTTGTTGCGTTGGGTTGAGCTTCGTGCCTCGGTGTAGCTTCGTAACCGCCCCTCGCGGAAGGCGCGGAATTCCGCGAAAAACGCGGAAAACTGCTCGATCACTGGGGCGGTCACAAGGAAATTGGCAAAAGATTTAAGTCGCCTTGAAAATAGAAAAAATTTGGACTGACAGCCCCTTGTTCCGGGATCCACCAGTAATCAATTAGGGATTTTCGATTGGTTCTCAGGCGACGAAATCGTTCTGTGTCACAACTATGGGGTTCGATGGGCGGGAACTGCTTTCCGCATCTTCCGCGAGGGGTAGTTGCCTTTTTCTCTATGAAGCGATGATAAGGCGAGCTGGGGCCGTATCAGGTCGTTCCAGATGCCCACAACCGATCAGGAAAATGCCGAGTTGGTTCCCAGCGACGCAATCGTCCTGTGTCACAGAGATAGGGTTCGATGGGCGGGACTGCTTCCGCGTCTTCCGCGGAATTCCGCGCCTTCCGCGAGGGGCATTTATCTGACTCTCTCTGAAGCGATACCAACGTGAGCACGAACGAGGAACATGGCACTCGATAACACCCGGGAATTCATCGCGGCCATCGAAAAGCTCGGCGAGCTGGTTCGCATCAAGGAACCGGTGCGCGCGAAGCTGGAGATTGCCGAAATTGCTGATCGCTGTATGAAGAGTCCCGCCGGCGGGCCAGCGCTGCTCTTCGAGCATGTGCTTCTCGACGACGGCTCGCGAAGCGCCTACCCGGTCGCAATCAATCTCTTCGGCTCCATGCGGCGGATGTGCCTGGCGCTTGGCACAGACAACCTGGACCAGGTCGGCGAACGCATCAGCGAGATGCTCAATCTCAAGGTGCCGGAAGGACTCTTTGGGAAACTCGCCATGCTTCCGCGACTGGCCGAGATGGCCAAATTTCCACCGCGGGTAAAGAGCGGCCGGCCCCCCTGCCATGACCGGGTGCTGCGAGACGGCGAGTGCGATCTTCGTGTGCTGCCGATCCTCACGACCTGGCCGGAAGATGGCGGTCCCTACATCACCTTGCCCATGGTGATCACGATGGATCCCGCGCGTGGTATCCGGAATGTCGGCATGTACCGGATCCAGGTGCTCGACCGGAACACCCTGGCCATGCACTGGCAGCGTCACAAGGTCGGCGCGGCGCACTGGCGAGAAATGGCGGCTCGCGGTGAAAAGATGCCGGTGGTGATTGCCATCGGGGGAGATCCAGCCAGCGTCTACTCCGGGTCGGCTCCGCTTCCACCCACTATCGATGAATTTCTCTTCGCCGGTTTTCTCCGGACCTCCCCTGTCGAGTTGGCCCGGGCGGTCACCTGTGATCTCGATCTCCCGGTCGAAGCCGATTTCGTGATCGAAGGGTATATCGATCCCGCAGAAGATCTGGTGCTGGAAGGGCCATTTGGCGATCACACCGGGTTCTATTCCCTCGCCGATTACTATCCCAGGGTGCACGTGACCGCCGTGACAATGCGGAAGGATCCGATCTACATCGCCACACTGGTAGGTCGTCCTCCGATGGAGGATTTCTATCTCGGACACGCGACGGAACGCATCTTCCTGCCGCTGCTCAAGCTGACGGTGCCTGAGATTGTCGACTACCACATGCCGGCACCGGGCATTTTCCACAACCTCGTTTTCGTCTCTATCGACAAGCAGTACCCGGGACAGGCCAGCAAGGTGATGAATGCTCTCTGGGGACAGGGGCTCATGTCCCTGGCCAAGGTGCTGGTCGTTGTCGACAAGGATGTCGATGTTCGGAACCCCGATGAAGCCTGGTGGATCGCGCTCAACAATATCGATCCCGAACGGGATGTCCGGTTTACGATGGGGCCGATGGATGTGCTCGATCACGCCAGCCGCGCCTTTACGTACGGCAGCAAGATGGGAATTGACGGAACCCGGAAGTGGAAAGAGGAAGGGTTCGACCGGGAATGGCCGGAAAAAATCGTCATGGATGAAGCCACCCGGAAGCGTATCGACGAGCTCTGGCCGAAACTTGGCATCAGACTCCCGAACGGGGAGCGGTAAGCGGTGCGCGGTCGACCGGAGGGTGAAGTACCTCCATCGAAGGTGCGCCGCGCTTCGACCGGCGCCCCGCTCACGGCTGACATCTCACCTCTCACCGCGCGAGAAGGCCAGACGTTCGCAGGTCCCTCCCTGCTCGTTCGCTATCTCAGTTTTGTCAAACTGCCCCACACACTTTTTGCGCTCCCATTCGCGCTGCTGGGTGTGCTGGCCGGTTCTCTCGTCGCGCCAGTTACACTTCGCGCGGTTGTCCTCGTGGTCGTCGCCTTCTCGGCTGCGCGGTGGATGGCAATGGGATTCAATCGAATAGTGGATCGCGAGTTCGACGCCCGAAATCCCCGAACCAGCTTGCGGGAGTTGCCGAGCGGGTCGCTGACACTGGCGCAGGCCTGGACATCGGTCGTGATTGCCGGCGTGCTGTTCCTCGTGGCTGCTGGGCTCCTCAACCGGCTCTGTCTCATTCTCGCACCCGTCGCGATGACCTGGGTACTCGGGTATAGCCTTTCGAAGCGATTCACCTCATGGCCCCACGTGTGGCTGGGGATGAGCCTGGCTATCGCTCCGGTGGGCGGATACCTCGCGGTTACAGGGCGCTGGAGCAGCCCATGGTGGCTCCTGCTCCTGATTACCCTGGCTGTCGCGACATGGGTTGCGGGATTCGATATCTTCTACGCTCTGCCCGATGAGCATTTCGATCGGGATGAAGGGCTTCACAGTGCGGTGGTCAGGCTTGGGCAGCGACGCGCAATCCTGCTGGGGAAGCTTCTGCACGGCGTCACCCTCCCCGCGCTGGCGATGTTTGGCTATGCGGCGGGATTTGGAACCTGGTACTACGTTGGGGTCGCCATTGCCATCATCATTCTCGCGTACGAACACCAGCTGGTAAAGCCGGGAGACCTCTCCCGTCTCAATCCGGCCTTTTTTACAATGAACGGGGTGATGAGCGTAACGGTCTTCGCCTTTGCACTGCTGGATCGAGTTCTCTGACCGGAGGGACCCATGGGCAAGAAGAAAAAAAGTAAACCCGATTTTCTCCCGACTCCCAAGCCATCGCAGCGGGGAGATATAGTAAAGACCAAAGTTCCGCCGCCGCGTCCGCCGGCCCACCAGGTACGGACGCCAACGTCAAACCGGAGAGGCGGTTGAACCAGCTGCCAGTCGTACTCGCCATCACCGGGGCGTCGGGCGCGCCCTATGGTGTGCGACTGCTCGAGGTCCTGGCGAAGAACCGGGTTCCCGTCTGGCTCGTGATATCGGGACACGGGTGGCGGCTGCTCCAGGAGGAGTGTGCCATCGCTGATGAGCCGGAGCTCAGGACCGCAACGGGCGGGGATTGGTCCTCGGTCTCGTTTTTCCCCGATTCCGACAGAGGCGCGCTGCCTGCCAGCGGATCCCGCCGAACGGCTGGGATGGTGGTGTGCCCCTGCTCCATGGGGACAGTGGCAGCGATTGCGAATGGAACCAGCCGGTCACTGGTTGAACGTGCGGCGGATGTGACCCTGAAAGAACGGCGGAAACTGATCGTTGTGCCGAGGGAAACTCCGCTGTCTCTCATCCACCTCCGGAACCTTACGGCGCTGGCGGAAGCTGGTGTTGTTGTGATTCCCGCCGCACCCGGTTTCTATCATCGCCCGACCACCGTTGCCGAGCTCATCGATTTCGTGGTCCAGCGCATTCTCGATCAGTTCGGTTTCGACATCGAGATCGCCCGGCGCTGGGGAGATGGATGAATGCGGCTCGGCATCATCGCGGACACCCACGGACTGCTGCGACCCGAGGTCTTTGAGGTCTTCAAGGAAGTAGACCACATCCTGCATGCCGGGGATATCGGGCCGGTTGATCTTCTGACGGAGCTTGAGACCATCGCGCCCGTCACTGCAGTCTGGGGCAACACCGACGACTTCGACGTCCGCCAGCGAGTGCCGGAAATCATCGAGACACGGATCGAAGGTTTTGATTTTCTGCTGATCCACGGCCATCAGCTCGGCTCGCCGGCTCCCGCCAGCCTGAACGCGGCATATCCAAAAGCCGAAGTCATCATCTTTGGTCATACCCATCGCCCGTTGCTGACGAGTATTGATATCGTGGTGACCGTCATGAACCCCGGGGGCGCCGGCCAGCGCCGGTTTGGTCTTCCTCCATCAGTGGGGATCATGGAGCTGGAAGCGGGCATCCCGCCCCGGGCCCGACTTGTTCCTCTTGAATAGTCCCGGCTCCGTCCGGAGCGAGCAGCTGGAAGAGAAAGAAAAAAAGCCCCCGGGGACGGGGGCTTTTCTATATCAAGGATTCTACTATTTCGGTGGATCGATCGGGGGTGCCTGGCTTAACGGCCCCAGGCCCAGACCATCGATTTCGCCCTGGGGAGTGATAACCCAGCGCAAGAGCAACGGCTCCTCCAATTGATCGAATTGTGCTGTTCGCCAGTATTGCCTCTTGCCATTCCTGGTGATGAACTTCTCCTCCACCACTGAGACTTCATGGCCCGCGTGCTCCGTCAACTGGTCAAGCGACTGCATGATCTGATCGGATGAAATTCCAGTCTTGTCTACCATGTGGGCAATGAGACTGTCCGTCATCGCCATGTAAAACCAGGTCGTGTATTTGCGACCGATTTCCATCGAATCAGCCGGCAGTTGTTCCTGCGCTCGGAGGGGCGCCGCGGCCAGCGCTAAACTGCCAAAGGCGACCAAGAAATGACCATACTTCATTCGGTTCCTCGAGAAGGAGATATGAGCTAGACGACGGAAGCCATCCGCTGGTTTCAGACTGGAACGAGGCGCGTCATCCATGATATCGAGTCGTCGCGCGCATTTCAGAAACCGGTCAGTCTCCTCTTGAGGTTCTCTCAGGATGCGAGATCCGGAGGGGCTGACGCGATGTCACTCTGCCTCCGTAACGATCGAATACCGTGACCTCAAGCCAGTAATTGCCGGGAGCGATTCCGCTGAGGCGAAGGGCCCGTTTTTCCCGGGTCACCATAGCAATCGAGCGCCCTTCGAAAGCAAACTTCAGCCGGGACCTGCCTGCGCGATCTCCGTTTCGTTCATATACGGCGATGGCCGTCTGGTAGGATTCGCCCGGGTCCAGGCCATAGATCTCATAGTAAAGGTGCAGGTCCCCATCGGGCTCAAATTCTTTCTGCGGCACAATCAGGATGGTATCACCGCTTGCGGTATACCATTGGGCACTTGAGCCTTGCCGCCCCAGGGCCAAACCGCTGATAGCGAGCTGTCCGGCGGCGTACGCGGGGATTGTTGTTCTCGAGATAGGCAACACAGTGCCAACCGAATCATTGACCATCAAGGCGACGCGATAGAGGAAATCACCGGCCGGCACCCTCAGGGAAACCATACCGGTCGCGCGATGCTCATCGTTCACGAGTGCAGTTGCGACGGTGTCCAGTGTTCCAGCTACTGAATCGGGCCCGGTCATCAACACGAGACGAACGTGTATGGGAACGGATGTCCCCGGAGTTCCCTGTTCGTGGTCAAGATCCAGTGAAAAGGCCAGGTGCGTCAGGGATTGCGTCCCGTCCAGCCCGACTGATACCAGGTCTGCTGCCGCGTTGAGCGGGCTGGTGAACTGCAGAGGATCCCGGTCGCTGCCGAGTGCTTCTGCTGCACTGGATTCGCCGAGCGACCGCTCCTCTCGCGCCGCTCTCGCAGCCCCGAAGGGTCCCCAGGCAAGCATCCGGTCGTATAGAACGGACACCGGGACCCGGGAGAGGAGCAGCATGTCCTGCGGTACATCCCGCCCGCGAAGATCAAGCACGCTTCCGACCAGCCGGAAATCCGCCAGGTCGCCACCTTCGGTGCCCTGGCCGCCAGAGCTGAAATGGAGTACCAGGTCGCCATCCGCTCGATGATACACCCATGTTTCGTTGGGATTGAGACCATACAACAGTGGCGTGAGACGCAGGTCAGGCTCCCCCTGGCGCAGGTAGATCACGCCACGATCGTCGATATCGTTCCCGGCTGCTCGATACAGGTCGCTGCTTCCGTAGTATCGGCGGTTACTGCTGAGGGCGTAATGCTGGCGCACGTAAAGCAGGCGCCGATAGTGTTCGTGCAGCCGTTCTCCCGGTGCGCGAAGATCGATCGCATCCCTCCTGGACCAGAATCGCCGCAGAAGATCGGCCCGGGCCTTGCCACTCGTTGCGCCATCGAATGCGAGCATCTCACTAGCGGCGGCAATGGGCGCCAGGTCCGCGCGGATACCGGCGAGGACAATCGAATCATCTGATGAAGTGATCAACTGGTACAGTGCCGACTCGGCAGTATCCCTGGCGAGAGTCGTCCGGGCGAGTTCCAGGAGTGTGGTTGATGGGGCGCAAGTCATCTTCGCCACACGCGAAAAGATCGCGATTGATGAATCGAGAGAGCCGGCCTGTCGCTCCAGCCGACCCAGGTCAAGCAGAAAGCTTGTAGCGTCGACTCCCCTGGCTGCCGCGCGCTGGTGAGCTCCCAGAATAATCCTCGTAGTCGCCGTGTCCCGGAGAACCTCCGAGAGTCTGGCAAGCTCCTGTAGAGCGGGCTCGAAATCCGCTTCGCGAGTCAGAGTCGTGAGAAACGCCCGCACCGCCGCTTGATAAGCGCCATACCCAACACGAATCCCGATGTTTGCCGGTTCACTGGCGAGCCAGTCTCCCTTTCCTTCTTCCGCCAGACCGACCCCGTAGCTCGAGTACACCAGCTTGTGGCCGGCGCGGTCTGCTCGTTCAAACGCTTCGCGTGCTCGATCGAAAAGCCTCCCCTCGATCTCGGCTCGTCGAAGCAGGCTCAAGCCATGACGGAGACCCGGCACCGGGTCCGAACGGCGGCTTCTAGCAAGGTGCTCGGCTGCCTTCGCGATCCGCGCGAGCTGGCCCGCATCAGCGATCACTGCAATCGAGTCGCGAAAAGCCTCAAGCGCTCGGCGATCCTGGACAGATTGTCCCTTCGCGGCTCGACTGGTGAGCAGCAGGGCAGTAAATGCCAGGGCCAGGGAAGGGCGGAGAACGGACACAGTATGTAGACGTGGTGCGGGGCAGAGTATGGACGGATTTCCCGGTTAGTGAACCCACTCCGTGAGCCTGGTCGTGCGGCGAAAGGCATCAGGGTGCTGCCGGAACCAGGACATGATAAGCAGCACCTCGTCCATGCCCTGCGCGGCCAGGCTTTCCAGCCCGGGTTCCGGCTGGTTCATCTCTTCAGCAACAACGGCCTTGAAGGCGTCCAGCTCGATAGGAGTCGTAGGGTAAGGGTACATCGCCCTGACCAGCCCTCGCCGGATGAGATAGGCCCGATCGTCCCCAAAGGTGCCCGGATCACGGTAGACGAAAGTGAGAAGATCCAGGTTCGCTCTCGCGCGAGTGACGGCCGCCAGCAGCCACTCGAGCATCTCGAACTTCTCCCGCCACCGGGCCGCCTGCTCGAACTGGGCCGCCTCCGCTGCCGACTGCATACGGTCGATCACGCGATCGATCGGAGCTATGGCCCGAGCATCGAGGAACGCGATTGCTTTATCTACTCGCTTGTAATAATCCATCTCGGTTACAAACCCCGCGCATGGCCCGCTGCAGAATCCGAGCTCATGCCGGATGCATGCTGCCGCCAGCGGCCCATTGAACAGATCCATCTGGCCAGCATAGACAATCGGCATGTTGGGAGCACAGTCTCGAAGGCCGAGGAGATCGTTGAGCGTTCGCACCGCCTCCTGGACCCGGGGTCCGGCGTTGAAGGGCCCGAAGCACCGCAGCTCTCCAGGTGTCCCGACGGTCGATCCGCTGGAAATCCTTGGCGCCGGACCGCCCTGCACCCTGATGAATGCGGCGCGCCGCGTGCGATTGAGGCTGTAGTTGAGCGGTGGACGATGCCGCCGGATCTGACGAAGCTCGCCGAGGTAAGCGGCGAACTCGCTGGGCACATAATCCCATTCGATGGTGCCGGCCGCATGGAGAATGCGAGCCGCCTTGTCATCGGGGTACGCCGCGCGAAAATATGTGAGAAGCCGGGTGCGGAGTTTCTTGGCTTTACCGACGTAGAGCACGCGCCCGGTGGGGTCCAGCATGCGGTAAACAGCGGGGCGGTTCTCGGCCAGTCGGCTGACGCGCAGCTTCAACGCTTCGAGATCCGTCGCGGGAAGGGGAAGGAGTCCCCGGTGCTTTTTCTTCAATCCGGCATCGCTTAAGAAAGAAAAGTGTCGGTATGCTGGCTGGGCCGTCAGATCAGTAGCGTGATGGACGAAATCTAATCAGGTCTGCCTGGTGTTTGAGGATTACTTCTGGCAGCGATAGCAGAACACGGTGATCCGCGCGTCGATATCGTGCGTTCCGACGAGAGTCGTGCCGCAACGGCGGCACGCGAGGCGCTCCCGGCCGTACACCATGAGCTCCAGCTGAAAATTTCCCGGTTGACCAGTGCCGGTGCGATAGTCCCTGAACGTGGTGCCTTGCGAGCGGATTGCCGCCTCGAGAATTCTCCGGGTCTCATGATAGAGAGCCTCATAGGCTTCGGCCGGGACTTTCGATGCGGGCTTGGAAGGATCGATACCGGCTGCGAAGAGCGCTTCGTTGGCATAGATGTTCCCCACGCCGGCGATATATCTCTGGTCCATCAGTACCTTCTTTATGGCCTGCCGGCTTCGACTGAGACCGAATCGAAATGCTTCGGGGGTGAAATCGATTGCCAGCGGCTCGGGCCCGATCGCGGCATCATACTTTTCCCAACCCCGGGGACTCAGGAGGAGAATGGTGCCGAGCCGTCGGACGTCCCGGTACACCAGGTAACGGCCGTCATCCAGCCGGATGGTGAGAACGTTATAGCGGCCTTCGACCGTGGACGGCTTCTCGGGGTGAATGAGCAGCGCGCCGGTCATGCCCGGCTGAATCACCAATCGCTGCTCGCCCAGGTTAATGACGGCGTGCTTGGCCCGTCGAAACATTTCATTCACCCGGGCACCGGTGAGATCCCGAGTGAGCCGCGTGCGACCCACACCGCGCAGAATATCGGAATGAGTCAGCCACACGCGGGTGAACTTCCGCCCCATCAGCTCGGGGCGGAGATCACGAACAATGGTTTCGACTTCGGGGAGTTCCGGCACAATCCAAAATACTGGGAAAGGGGCAGGGAAAGAACCTGTATTCGTCGCTGCAAGCCTGCTTTGTAGGTCTATTTCGGCGATACCTGCATCGCAGAAACGGCGAACTGGCTTCTCTCGAACGGCAAGCCTGCT
>JBDTQP010000116.1:0-9393 GCA_039932125.1 Gemmatimonadota bacterium | reverse complement strand
CAGGCAGCTCGAAGCGAGCGGATTCTCCCGGGGACAGGCGGTGCATCGCGTGGGTGTCGAGCTGGGCGCCGCGAGGTATTTCTAAATGAAAAAGCTACGAACGATTTTCCTGCTCGGCGGAGTAATCGCCGTTTCGGCGCTCGCCTGCACCGACATTGGTGCGCCGGCGAGGGCGGTGCCCTATGAGTCGCGTCTGTTCATTCCATTTGATGACAACGGGCAACCCTCAATAGACAGCCTCCGGTTCCACTGGCCCAGATCGTCGCTGCCGGTCACCTACTGGGTGGAGGATAGCCTTGGCGAACCTGCCCACGTGCGCAACGCGATCAGTCGCTGGAAAGCGGCTTTCCTGTACGGTGAATGGGACGCGCGGGTGATCAGCGATTCTTCCGCAGCGGATGTGATCGTACGAGTGCTTCAGCCTCCGCCCAAACCCGCGCCGGCAACGCTCCGTTTCCGGAGTCTCCGGCCGGAATGCGACGGTGCCACCGACGTCGACACAGTCGCGACGCGGCTCGAATTCCGGCTGCCGGTCCGCATGTACCTGAACCCGCGGTTAGCCAGCGACCCCAACCTGGATCTGTGCCTCGACATTACGACGCTGCATGAGATGGGACATTCCATGGGACTCTTTCAGCATACGTCGGATCCGCTGGATATCATGTTCTCCAATCCAGTGGCGGAGGAGCTCAGTGACCGGGACGTCTCAACCATTGAGGCTCTGTACCATCGGGATGCAGACATGATTCCGGTCCGGCCCTGACGGACCAGTTTCACGAAGCTAAACGGCCCACCGGTAAGCGGTTGGGCCGTTTTTGTGTGCTGCCCGGAAGCGGCTGATTCCAGCCCTGGAGGCTCCGTCGCCGGTTGCGGCCCGGTGCCTATCCGTTGATCTTTCCCGACCCCGATCCAGCCGGCTTCGGGCCGAGGCCACCCTCTGACGGCCGGCCTTCGTCACTTGAGACGCGCATGCCGCGCGGAAAGACCCATGAGTACTCAGACTGCCCCGAAAACGCATTCGATGCATACATCTTCTCATCTCGGCTTCGAACCCAGGCAGGTTCATTCGAACCTGACCGCACCATCTTTGTACGAGCATGCCATTCGCCGGAACGAAGGAATGGTCGCGGATGGTGGTGCGTTCGCGGTGGTCACCTCACCGCATACCGGGCGTTCACCCAATGACAAGTTTGTCGTTGATGAACCGGGCTCGACCGGGCAGATCTGGTGGGAAAAGAACGCGAAAGTTTCGGAAGCCGCGTTCGATCGGCTCGAAATGGATGTCAAGGCGCACCTCGCTTCACAGGAGGTATTCGTCCAGGATCTTTACGGGGGAGCCGATCCGACATACCGCCTCCCCGTGCGGTTCCTTACGCCGAACGCATGGCAGGCGCTCTTTGTCCGGAACATGTTCATTCGTCCACCCGTCTCGGAACTAGCCGGTTTCACCCCCGGATTTACCGTGTTGCACGCCCCCGAGCTGCAGGCAGATCCCGCGGTGCACGGAACCAGAACCGGCACGTTTATCATGCTTCACTTCGGCAAGCGCAAAGCGCTGATTGGCGGCACCCGATACGCCGGTGAAATGAAGAAGGCGATCTTCACGGTGCTCAATTACCTGCTGCCGCAGCAGGGCGTGCTGCCGATGCATTGCTCGGCGAACATCGGTGATGGTGGCGACACCGCGGTGTTCTTTGGACTCTCCGGGACCGGCAAGACGACGCTTTCGGCCGATCCGACGCGGGGCCTGATTGGCGACGATGAGCACGGCTGGTCCGAGCACGGGGTTTTCAACTTTGAAGGCGGCTGCTACGCCAAGGTTATCAAGCTCCGGCCGGAAACGGAGCCCGAGATTTTTGCGACCACGCGGATGTTTGGAACCATCCTCGAGAACGTCGATCTCGAAGCCACGACCCGGAAGATTGACTTCGATTCCGCGCGCATCACCGAGAACACCCGCGCCTGTTACCCAATCGATTCCATCCCCAATCATGTGCCGGCCGGCACCGGCGGACTTCCCCGCAATATCATTTTCCTGACGGCAGATGCCTTTGGCGTGCTCCCGCCGATCGCGCGGCTCACGCCGGAGCAGGCGATGTATCACTTCCTCTCGGGCTACACCGCGAAGGTGGCCGGGACCGAACGAGGCGTTACCGAACCCTCGGCGACGTTCAGCGCGTGTTTCGGCGCGCCCTTCCTCCCGTTGCATCCCGGCGTGTACGCGAAAATGCTGGGTGAGCGCATCGCGAAATATGGCTCGCGCGTGTGGCTCGTGAACACGGGGTGGACTGGTGGACCGTTCGGAACCGGCTCGCGCATCAGCCTGCCGCACACCCGAACCATTGTCCGCACCGCCCTGGCCGGTGGTCTCGACAAGGCGACGTACCGGAAGGACCCGATCTTCGGGTTCGAAGTTCCCACCGCGGTGGGTGACGTGCCGGAGAAGATACTGACACCAAGAGATACCTGGTCGGACGCCGCCGCGTACGACGCGCAGGCGAAGAAACTGGCGGGAATGTTCCATGAGAACTTTGCCAGGTTCGCCGGCCAGGTTCCGGATTCCGTGAGCAACGCAGGACCCGGCGCGTGAGTCGCTCAAATCCTGAGTGAAGGAAAAACATTCCGCGATGACCGCGAGTCAATGACCGGGAGATCGCTTGATTTCGAGATCGTCCGCGATCCACTCTGGGACAACATCAGGGTGGATCGCAGTGTTATGCGGCTGGTCGATTCTCCACCGGTGCAGCGGCTTCGCTATGTGCGTCAGCTGGGGCACGCCTTTCTCGTCTACCCCGGTGCCACCCATTCACGCTTTGAGCACGCGCTCGGCACCTATCATCTCACCAAACTCGCCCTGGCAGCACTCGAGGAGCGCGGCGAGCTTTCCATTGTGCCGGAAGATCGCCAGCTCGCCGTACGCCTGGCGGCACTGCTCCACGACATCGGACATTACCCTTTTTCCCACGCGCTTGAAGAAGCCGGTTTCCCCTCCCATGAGGAGCTCGGCGTCAACCTGCTAGGGGAAAAGGATCTCGCGGAGGGACTGGCCAGTTTCGGGGTGAACGGGCTGGGACTCGAGGTTGGCGCATTGATTCGGGGACGCAGCATAAGCCCGATCGGAGGCCTGATCTCCGGATCGCTCGATCTGGACAAGATCGAATACCTGAGCCGCGATGCACGCATGTGCGGTGTGCCCTACGGAGCCGTCGACGTGGACCGGCTTATGGCCGCATTGACGTTGATCGAGACGCCGGAGGGGCACCAGGTGGGCGTGCATGAGAAAGGGGTAAGCGCCCTCGAATCGCTGCTCTTTGCCAAATACCAGATGTACCGGAACGTGTACTGGCATCATGCGGTCAGGTCAGCCACCTGCATGTTCAAGCGGGCGGTTCGGGCGGCCGTCGCCACAGGCGGGATTACCCGGCAGTCGATCGCGCGAACCAACGACGGCGGCCTGATGGAGCGATTGTTTCCGGTGGATCCCACTGGTCTCGCCGCGGCGGTACACGCTCGGCGGCTCTACAAACGGGCGCTGGATATTCCTGCCAGCGATGTCCCCAGCGAAACTCAGCCATGGATCTGGGAAGATCCAGACCTGGTGGAGAGAGTCGAGGACAGACTCGCGACGGAATGTGGACTTGATCCAGGTGGACTCCTGCTCGATTTCCCCGCCCGGGGCAACATGTTGTCGGTAGACTTGCCGCTGCGGACAAGGTCCGGCACCGTCGAGCGGCTTACGGATCGAGGCATTGCCGGCCAACTGGGGCTCCCCCAGGTGTCGGAGCAGCTGTATCAGAGTGCCCGCAGGCTCCGGGTCTTCGTGGCTGGATCCGGTGGGCCTTCGGAGAAACGCTTATTTGACCTGATAACCATGCCGGCGGCAGCGATCATGGCATCGCTCGATTAAGGATTTCCCCGTTTTCTCAACACGGAGCCACGAAAACAGTCGTGCTATCTCCGTCCTTTCCGTGACTCCGTGATGAAGTAGTTCCTCTCGGGGTCCTCCTTGTGACGATGCACCTACCAGGCCTCGCCCAACAAAAAAGCCCGCCAGGGGCGAGCCTCTATTACCTGAACAAACCAGCGGTTATGCGGTCTTCACCGCATTGGTGGGCGCTGTAGGGTGCTCGCCGGTTGGAGCGTCGATGGTTTCGATTTTCACGATGATCGCCGTGATGTTATCGAGGCCGCCACGGCGATTGGCCTCGGTGATCATCCGGTCGACCCACGCCTGCGGACCGCCTTCGGACGAAAGAATCTTGAGCAGCTGCTCATCCTCCAGCATGCCGGTCAGCCCATCCGACGCAAGAAGAAGGACGTCGCCCTCCCTGAGGCTCCCAAAGTAGAGATCCGGCATCACATCGTTGCTGGCACCCACGCAACGGGTGATCACATTGCTGTAGGGATGCACCCGGGCCTGTTCCGGCGTCAGGAGACCGGCATCGACCTGTTCCTGGACGTAGGAGTGATCCTTGGTGACCTGGAGAAACCGGCCCTCCCGCATGAGGTACGCGCGACTGTCCCCCACCTGACCGATTAAATAGCGTCGTGGCAGCAGCGTCAGCGCGGTGACCGTCGTGCCCATGCCGCGCTTGTCGTGCTCGGAGAGGGTGCGATCGAAGATCGCCTCGTTGGCGGCGCGAATCGAAAGCCGGATGCGTTCACCGACGTTTTCATCAGACATGCCGCGCAGCGAACCGAGCTCTTTCGAAATGATCCGAACCGCCATTTCACTGGCGACTTCGCCCGCCGCATGCCCGCCCATGCCATCGGCGACAATGAACACGCCACGATCGGCAAGCATGAGGTAGTTGTCTTCATTGCCGGAGCGGACGATTCCGACATCAGTGCGGGCAGCGCAGATAAAACGCACGGGGGTCAGCGCTGAAGCAGGAAGTAGATGACGGCGGCGAGCGCGAGGGCAACCAGCGCTGGCAGGACCCACTTGCGGGACGAGCTCTGGGTTGGCGTCGTCACGATCACGGGCCGCCGGGTCGCCGGACGCACCGGCTGTTCTCTTGGCGGAGACGCTGGTGAAGGTCGAGGCGGCGTGGGAGCAACCGGAGCAACCGGGGGTGGAGCAATTTTCGGTTCGGGTGCCTGGACCGGAGCCATCATCCGGGTTCCGCTACCCTTCGCTACACCGAGCGCATCATCGGTCGGCTCAAAAAGGACCGAGAGCTGGCCAAACCGGACCGTCACACCGGGTCCGAGCGGGACTTCTCCGGTCACCGGTTCGCCATCCACAAAGGTTCCATTGGTGGATCCCAGGTCGACCAGGGTCCAGACCCCTTCGCGCCGCTGCAACTTGGCGTGGGCGGTGCTGACGCTGTCATCGGCCAGGATGATGTCGTTGTAATCGGCTCGCCCAATGTTGACGATCGGCACCCGCACGGGAATTCTCGTCCCCTTGAGCTTGCCGCTCCGGATGAGGAGTGAGGCCATGGGAGGCGAGCTCACATTCCTGGATTCGACGGGGGTCGCCTGCGGTGTCGTGCCGGACGAGGGCCGGAACGACTGGCCATGCAGGGTATCGTTAAGCCGGTGCGAAGCGCCGGCCGGGGGGACGACCGGTCCACTCGACATCATCTTGCTGGGGGGAGTCCGGCCCTCGAGCGGTTCATCCGTTGGCGGAAGCGGGCCGGATGATGAAGCTGCTTCGGGTGGAGGTGACGTGGGAGAGGCTGGAGCGGCGGGAAGCGCGTCTGCGTAGAAACGGAATTCATTATCCGCCACGCGGATCATATCCGCCCTGGCGAGGGTTCGTGAACCCTCCACACGCTGCCCATTCACATACGTCCCGTTCGTGCTCAGGTCCGTCAGCACGTACCCTTCAGGCGTTGCCTTGATCTCGGCATGGCATCGGGAAACCTGGGTGTTCTCCACGACGACATCACTGCCCGCCTCCCGGCCAAACACCAGTATCTCTTCTATCGTATACTCTCGCCCATCGGTCAGGCAGACCAGGCGACCGCCGCTGACCGGAGCCGGCCCCGCTCCTCTCGACTTGGAGGGTGCGCTTGCTGCCATACCCGATAGCGCGGAGGCGTCGAAAAACTGCGTGCTTCCGCTCTTCTGGCTGTCTACCACCAGCAGCTCCTCCGCGCCGATCTGGATTTTGTCCCCATGCAGGATCGGCGACGGCTCGGCACCAAGCCTTACACCATTGACCCGAGTCTCCGAATCGGCGCTCCCACGCTGAATGACGGCACCGCCCTGGGAGGTGCCGCGGACAAGCGCGTGCCGGGGTGCGATACCTTCTCCGGTGAGTGTGACCTCACAGGAGGGGTCCGACCCTACAGCCAGTTCGCCGGCGGGAATCTCGTATCGCCGCCCGCCGAACTCGAGTTGCATCATGAACAGGATTCCTGATCGTTACGGGTTTTCGACAAACGTACCCGGGGAGCCATTAAGGGCGCAAGCGACCGAAGGTTACGCCGTTTTCGCCGGCCGCTGGTCTTCGAATTGAAGTCGATACAGACGCTGGTATAACCCATTTTGTGCCAGCAGCTCCCGATGGTTTCCCCGCTCGCGAATTTCTCCATGGTGCAGCACCAGGATTTCATCGGAATGAAGGATGGTGCTGAGCCGGTGGGCAACCACCAGGCTGGTCCTTCCAGCCATCACTTCCGAGATGGCCTGCTGGATCTGCGCCTCTGATTCGGTGTCAATGGAGCTCGTCGCCTCGTCCAGGACCAGGATTCTGGGGTTTCGGGCCAGTGCCCGGGCAAAGCTCAGGAGCTGTCGCTCGCCAACGCTCAGCGAGCGCCCCCGCTCGCCAAGGACATGGGTGTATCCGGTTGGCAGCCGGGTAATAAACCGGTCTGCTCCGACCCGGACCGCGGCCGCCTTGACCTCGGCCTCACCTATGGGCGCATCGAGTGCCAGGTTCCGGTGAATGTCGCCGGTAAACAGAAAAAGATCCTGCTGCACGAATCCGATCATGCCCCGAAGCTCAAGCGTGGAAAGCTCCCGGATATCCACGCCATCGATGGTAACCCGCCCCCGGGTCGGATCGTAGAACCGAAGGAGCAGGCTGATGATAGTCGTCTTGCCAGCCCCGGTGTGTCCAACAAGTGCCACAGTGCTCCCGGCAGGCGCCATGAAGGAGATGTCCTTGAGCACCCACGGGCCATCCTCCGAGTAGCGGAACCAGACATCTTCGAAGGCAATGCGGCCGCGTGCAGGGGTTGGAAGATGGAGGGGATGCGACGGTTCAATGACGGATACCGGGGTATCGAGGAGCCGGAACACCCGCTCGGAAGAGGCCATCGCGCTCTGCAGCAGGTTGTACTTCTCCGAAAGATCCTGCAGTGGCTGGAAAAATCTCCGAGTGAGCTGGATAAAGGCGGCCAGCACACCGACAGTCATCGTCCCCTGGAGTGCCCGGATTCCACCATAATAAAGAAGAGCGGCAACCGAAACCGCGGTGAGAAGCTCCATCACAGGGAAAAAAACCGCGTAGATCGTGATCGAGCGGAGATGGGCGTCGAGGTGCTCGTTGTTGATTTCTCTGAACCGCCGGGCGGACTCCCGTTCCCGATTGAACAGCTGCACAATCCGCATGCCGCCGAGGTGCTCCTGCAGGAAGGTGTTGATCTTCGCCAGCTTCACCCGGATATCCCGAAACGCGTCCCGAACCCGCCGCCGGAAGATCGAGGCGGCGAGAAATACCAGCGGAATCACCGCAAACGCCACCAGGGCAAGGCGCCAATCCTGCACCAGCATCAGCGTCATGATCGCGCAGAGGGTAAACAGGTCTCCAAAAACGGTAACGAGCCCCGAGGAGAAGAGTTCGTTCAGCGTCTCGACGTCGGATGTCACCCGCGTCATCAACCGTCCGACCGGATTCCGGTCGAAATAGGGAATGCTGAGTTGCTGAAGATGGGTGAAGATCTGGATTCTCAGGTCGTACATGACCCGCTGGCCGATGAAAGCGGCGAGGATACTCCCCGCGTACTCGCAGACGAACTCCAGCAGCAGGGCACCAAGATAGAGACCGGCGAGGGTCACCAGCAGGCCGGAATCCTTTCGAGGCACCGCGACATCGAGCGCCTGCTGGGTGAGCAGTGGTCCAACCAGTGATAGTGCGGCGGTCGTGAGGAGGAGCAGGACGGCGCCGAGGGCGTACCACCGATAGGGCCGGAGGTAGCGCACCAGCCGGCGGAGCAAAGCCGAATCGTAGCCGCTTTCGAGAGGTTCTTCGTGTTGCATCGAGGGATAATAATGAAGTCGGGCAGCCCAACAATCGGAGAGACAAACGGATGTTGTCGGGTAATGGGCCTGGGGAGACCTACTCGATTCCACCTTCCGTAAGAGGTTCGCTCCCCGGGTTTTCGCCTAATCCCTTGATGCTCCGGCGCACCCAGGAGGAAAAGACGAAAAACCCGAATGCAATCGTGTAATAGCTGAGGATCAGGCGCCAGACAAGGGTGTATAACGGCAGGACCGGCTTGGGGACATAGACCGCCATCACCAGGGTCGAAAGCACTTCGGCCACCCCGGATGCGCCGGGCGTAGGAGCGAAGTAGAGCAGGAAGGTGATCAGCGTCTGCACCAGCAGCACATCGACGAAGTTGGCGTGAATGCCCACCACCCGAAGCGCGACATAACCCGCCAGAAGCTTGTTCGCATGTGAGGGTCCGCTCATGATGGTTGCCCAGAACAGGGCAATCCATCCGCGTGGCGTATTAAAAGCCAGCACGCTGCGGTGACTCTCATCGATTCCAGCCCGCAACTTTTCGAGCCGCCCCGAGACGCGGGAGCTGCGCCGCCCCACACGTTCAATGATCCAGGTAATGAAGTTACGGACCAGCTTGGGAAAGAAGATCACGAAGATCAGCGCCACGCCGATCACGCCGAAGATGCCGAGGCTGCCAAGGAAGAGATCGTAGAGCGAGAGACCGAGAACGTTGCCTTTCGCCCCAAGCGACTTCCCGGCTCCGAACACGACCGCCATCGGCCCGGCGATCGCAAAGAAGGCCACCGTGGCGATGAACGTCATCAACGTCGATGTAACCGCGACCGGCAGACTCACACCGTAGCGCCGCATCGTGTACATCATCATCGGACCGGCACCCGACTGGAACGGAGTCAGGTACGCAGCCCAGGCGCTCATGCCGCCAGCGAGAATCATCCCCTTCAGTGGAGGGTTGGGATGAATCTGCCGCGCGACGATCCAGAGCCGAAGCCCGCCGCCGAGCCAGTCCATGGAAGCAAGCCCGAGCCCGACAATGAGCCAGGGCCAGCGTACACCTTTGAGAGATTCGAGGAAACCGGGAAGGTTGTTGCCGTATAGAAGAACCGCCCCATACCCGACCATCGATATGAGGAGGAAGATCTCAAAACCGCGAAGCAGGAGCTTGGGCGAGAGAACATTTTTCGACATTGCAC
>JBDTQP010000115.1:0-9478 GCA_039932125.1 Gemmatimonadota bacterium | reverse complement strand
GGCGCTGAGGGCATGAGCGGCAGCCGTTACCTGGCCGTAGTGCTCGCGTCACTCACGCCTGGCGATGTCGTGGTCACCTTCGGGAAAGGCATCCTGTTTGGCACCGTCATCGGGTTGTGGCCAAGTTTTCACGGACTCTCGGTTAGCCGGGGACCCACGGAGATACCCCAGGCGGTCATTCGGTCCACGGTCGGATCAATTGTCATGATTTTCGTGGTCAGCGCACTTTTTGAGATCATCACGTGACCGCGTCACCCGGCGTGGCTCCGCTCCTCACTTTCCATGGCATCCCCCTGACGGGAAGCGCGGCCGGTGCTTTTTCCCTCGAAGTGACACCGCGGGAGACTGTTGTTGTCGTGGGGGATGAGAACAGCGGCGTTGACAGCCTTGTCGCCATTGCGCTTGGTCTCGAGGAGGTCCCAGTCGGATACTCCACGGTTTTCGGCGTCCAGGTCGCTCAGCTCTCCCGTGGGGAACAGCTCGCCTTCCGCCGAAGGCTGGGCTACCTTCCGGCCGGTGACGGACTACTGAGCAATCTCAATCTGCAGGACAATATCCGTCTCCCTCTCCGGTTCGGCAGCAACTTCAAGCCAGACGAAATAGAAGGCCGGGTGGAAGTCATCCTGGCCATGCTTCGCATTAAGCGCGTGGCACTTGAACGGCCCGCTCAGGTGAACGAAGAACAACGTCGCCGGGCGGCGCTTGGCCGCGCACTTGCATTTGATCCTGAGCTGGTTCTCCTCGAGCAGCCTTTTGTCGGACTCACCGACCGGGTCGCGGCCGAACTGCTTGAGCTGGCCCGAGGCGGAGAAACCGCCGAAGGCGCTCGGCGAACGGTGTTCATCACGGGACAGGAAATTCCGATGCTTTTGCGAAGCCGTGTGGAGCGGGTATTTCATATAGCGGACGGCCGGCGAATGGCACCCATATCATGATTACCCAGCGTGTTTCCGATCTGCTCGTGGGCGCCCTCGTCGTTGGGGCGGCCATTATCCTGGTGATCGCCTTTGTCCTCACCAAAGGCTGGAACAAGCGGCAATTCGATCTTTTCATGCGATCCGAAACCGCGCAGGACCTGAACGCCGATACCAAGGTGTACCTGCAGTATCTCGCGGTGGGAGAAGTGAAAGGGGTTGCCCCGCAGGTGGACTCGAGCACTGGCCGACTGCACTTTGTCGTTCACCTGCGGGTCAATGAGCGTTACCAGGATGGCACTGAGCTTCACCTTCCGCTCGGCACTGAGGCGGATATCGTTCCTGTGAACGCCCTCGGCGGCGCGGCGATCGGTCTCCGGCTACCGGAGCACAACGTAGGTCGAATTGTCCCTGGCGACACCATCAACTCCGTGCGCCGGGCGTCGGGCCTGGAGGCGATCGCCGAGACTGCGGATTCACTCCAACGCCAGGTTGCGCTGGTGCTCACGGACACCCGGGCTCTGATAGCGAACCTGAATAGCACGGTCGTTCTTGCCGAAAATGAACTTCGGCGTACCGGCCCCGAAGTTCGCACGACCATGCAGGATATCCAGGTCGCGCTGACCCAGCTCACGCCGACACTGGCCAGGGCGGATACGCTCATGTCGGTGGCGAAGGGCCAGATGGGAAGTATCCATGACTCGATCGCGGCGACACTATCCCAGACCCGGATGATGGTGAGTCATCTCGACAGCCTCGCCTCGACCGCGTCGTCCATCGCCGGTGAAAATCGCGATGTCGTGCGCACCACGGCACAGAATCTTTATGTCCTGTCCGCCAAGCTGGAACATTTCCTTGACCAGGTCAGTCGCCGTCCGCTCCGCATGATCACCGGAGTGGCACCCTTAAAAATGGATTCGGCACCGGTACCTGAGCCGGTATCCGGCAGCGGCCCAGCCAAACCATGAGATTCCGGCTGCTGCATACATCGGACTGGAACCCGGTTTCCATCGCCGATGCGCTGGCGGCCGAACAGGTGGAAGCGGTGATTCTGGCGGAGCCATTTACGCCAGAGGTGGATGGCGTACCGACGGTCCTCGTGTTAGACCCCATTTCGCGTAGCAGGATTTCCGGGCCATCGCTCGATTCCATGCGGGAAAAGGGAATCGCCATCGTGGGACTCGGAGCACCAGGAGAGGACGATGTTCCGGCTGGTTTGCCACTTGATCTCCTGAGTGGTTTTGTGCCGGCACCGGTCCAGCCACGTCAGCTGCTGGTCGCCTTGCGAACCGCATATCGTGAAGCCACAGCTCGCCGCGAAGTGGCGCAGGCACGCCGGGACATTACCGCCCGCAACAGAGAGGTCACCGAGCTGGCAGAAATCGGCATCAAGCTCACCACCGAAAAGAATTACAACACCCTTCTTGACCTGATTCTATACCAGGCCCGGCGGATCACCCAGTCCGATGCGGGAAGCCTCTATCTCTGCGAGGCGGATGAAGAGGGGAAACGGCGGCTCCGCTTCAAGCTCACTCAGAACGACAGCCGGCCGGACATTCCGTTCGTCGAATTCACCATGCCGATCAACCATACGTCGCTGGCTGGATACGCAGCGGCGGAGGGTGAGCCCCTGGTGTTCAACGATGTCTATCTCCTCCCCCCGGACGTCGCCTACTCGTTCAATCGTTCATTCGATGAACGGTACGGGTATCGCACGCGGTCAATGCTGGTGATTCCGATGCAGAATCACAGCGGCGAGGTCATCGGCGTCGTGCAGCTGATTAACCGGAAGGCTGACGCTGCAGCACGGCTGGAAACGCCGAGCGACAGCGACAAGTACGTGCAACCGTATAGTTCCCATCTCGTGAAGCTGGTCCGCTCGCTCGCGGGACAGGCTGCCGTCGCACTGGAGAACAGCCAGTTGTACCAGGAGATCGAGAGACTCTTCGAGGGCTTTGTCCGGGCGGCGGTCACGGCGATCGAACAGCGGGACCCCACGACGTCGGGCCATTCGGAGCGCGTTGCCGACCTGACGGTCGCCCTCGCCCAGGTGGTGGACCACATGGACCAGGGACCGTATCGTCTCATCAGATTCAACGCCGAGCAGATCCGGGAACTGCGTTACGCCGGGCTCCTCCACGACTTCGGGAAAGTCGGAGTCCGGGAAAAGGTGCTGGTCAAGGAGAACAAGCTCTACCCCGCGGATCTTTCGCTGATTGACCAGCGTCATGCGTTCCTCGTTCGCACCGCGCAATGGCACTATGAACAGGCACGCGCGGACTATCTGTCTCAGCATGGCCAGACCGGGTATGCCGCGTTTCTCCAGGATCTTGATGCGCGATTTGCGGATGAAAGAGCCGGGCTCGAGCGCTTTCTGCGGCTGGTTTCCGAATCCAACCGGCCGACCGTGCTGGCTGAGGGGAATTTCGAAGCGCTACGGGAGTTCGCGGAACGCACCTACGATGGAATCGATGGCGCGGCGGCGCCATACCTGTCCGCGGACGAGGTCCGTTATCTCAGCATCCGGCGGGGAACGCTGGATGACGCTGAGCGCGTGGAAATCGAAAGTCACGTCAACCACACCTTCGATTTCCTGCGGGACATTCCCTGGACCAGGAACCTGAGCCGGGTTCCCGATATCGCGCACGGTCATCACGAAAAACTGGATGGCAGCGGCTATCCGCGTAAGGTGAAGGCCGGTGACATTCCCGTGCAGACCAGGATGATGACCATCAGCGACATTTTTGATGCCCTGACGGCGAAGGATCGCCCGTACAAGCGAGCGGTCCCGACCGACAGGGCACTGGACATCATGAAGTCGGAGGTCGCCGGTGGTATGCTGGATGGGGGGCTGTTTACGATCTTCGTGGAATCGAAAGTCTTCGACGAAACTCAGCGCGAGCTATAACTCTGCCTCTCTAGTTCTCCGCACCAGGGCCATCAGTCCCGCGGCCATTCCCATCGTGACTGGCAGTATGAGCGCGATAATCTGAAGATTTACCTGATAAAACCACGGCAGCACCTTGAGCAGGAGCCCAGCCGCCGAAACAACAGCAACCAGAAGCGCGAGGCGCGCCACCAGGTGGCCCCGTTTACCTCCACGTCGGATCCCTGACGGCAGGAGAAAGGCCAGCGGGAGTGCCAGCAGGTTGAACTGGAGCACGTTTTCATTCTGGTAGGTGACGGCATGATCGGTGAAAGCCCAGAGGCCGATCAGCACGAGCCCGCCGATGCCGGTGAGCAGATACCAGAACGTGCCTATCGTCATGAATGTCAGTCTCGCCCAGTGACGGGAGCTACCCAGCCGGGCCAGGGTGAGAGCAAGACCGCCAATCAATACTCCAATCAGCAGGTACCTGGAAGTCCATGCCGGCGGCGAGTCGCGTGTCTCTATTTCCGAATTCTCGTACACGGTGTGCTCGGCCCGGACGAGCGGAATGGGCTGGCCATCCGGCCCCGGCACGCTCACCCTTCGCACATACTTCTGCACCGATGGAGGGAGGAACATCTCCTCCCATGCGGAAATCGGCTGATCGATGGGATGTCCCATCGCGGAGAGCAGTGCGGTGTACATCGGAATATCCGCCGTGGTAAGCCGCTGCGTGTGCCAGCGAAAGGTGGTGCCGGTCGCGACGGTGTCGGTCTGCCGCCGGATGGCCCCGCCGAGCACACGGTCGATGACATCCCGCACCCTGGTCGAGCAGTTGTCGCGGTAATAGTCGTAACGATAGCGGATATTTTCCGGTTGCTCGTTCCAGCGGAGAAAATCGCGAACTTCGAGGCGTTGTTTCGGGGTGAGATTCAGCTCCTGGATCCAGACCGACCGGTGCATTCGCCGGTAGAAGGCAGCATACTCCCGCGCATCCGCTCCGCCCATCCAGTAGAACATCCGTCCCTGCATGAAGTGGAGAAGGAATCCCTTCTCCGTGAAACTGAAACGGCCATAGTCAAATACTGAATCAGTCCCGGCAGCAGCATCCCGCACCCCGATTCCGTTATGGCCGAAACGCTCCCAGATATCTTCACCCGGGCCGAAAGTCATCAGGTAGACAGTCAGCGCGGAACCGGGTTCGGGACCGCCTGATCCATTCTGCTGCTGCGCCGTCAGCGTTCCGCTCAGGAGAACGAAGGCCAGAGAAACACCAGCCAGACGAATCCAGCGCTTCATCCCTCCGTTCACAGGGCGACGTCGCGACCATCGCTGGCGGAGCGATAAATGGCATCGAGCACCTTGTGGAGAGTGACGTGCTCGTCGAGACTGGGTGGCTTGGCTTCCTTTCTGATGGCGGCAATGAAGTGGGCCCACTCAGCTCTGAATGAGGTGAAGAAAGCATTCTCCCGGCCCACCGATCCGGTCGGCGCGACATCCGTCGGCACGCCATGCAGCTCCTTCCAGACATGCATCGGGTTGATCCCAGCCGTGCCCTTGCTGCCACGCAGACCCACGCCAAAGCGCTCTCCCGCCCCGACATGATGCCAGGTAACATCAACAAAAATAGAAGTGCCGTTCTCACAGACGACATAGGCGCTCCCGGACTGCTCCACGCCACGATCGCGTCCTGCCATGTCGAGATTCGCGCTCACCCGCACTGGCCTGGGGGTCCCTGCGAGCCAGAAACCAAGATCGAGAATCGAAAGACCGAGATCGAGCATGGCGCCGCCGCCAGATTGTTCCCTTCGTTGCCTCCAGCCAAGCTGGGCCCGGCTGGGACGGAAAACGTGCCAGCTGCCCCGGACGCTTTCAATTTCTCCGAGCTCGCCGTTCTGGACAAAGCTGCGGACGATCTGCACGTCGGTGCGATAGCGATGGTTCATGCCAACCATCAGAACTCGTGATCGTTTCTCCGCCGCCTTGATGATCCGCTGGACACTCGTCGAAATCGTGGCGATAGGCTTTTCCACGAGGACGTGGAGATTGGCCGAGAGCGCCGCCATGATGTGAGCTTCGTGAAGATGATTCGGCGTGCAGATGACGACCGCATCGAGGCTCTCGTAGGAGAGCAGTTCATCAATGTCGTCAAAGGCATCGGGAATCTGGAAGCGATCCGCAAGCGCCCGCGCCTTCAGAAGATCGCTGTCGCAGATGGCGGCAACCTCGATTCCCTTGAGCTTCTTGAGCACGGGCAGGTGGCCGACCTGCGTAATTGCCCCTGCCCCGATAATGCCGACCTTGAGGACATCGGACACAGCGCGCCCCCTATTTGCGATAGCCCAGACCTACGGTGAGTCCAACGGTCTGCAGATCACTGCTGAAAACGGCTCGTCCCCCGAGGTTCATGAGGAAGCCTCGGCTCAGCATGACATCCATGCCGGCTGTGAGGGAGACACCGGCGCCAAGCATATCGAGGGCATCTTCCACGAAAGTCCCGTTGATCGCTTTACCTGATCCATTTCGGAGGTGCATACCTGCCCCGGCACCAATGTAGGGCCGGTATGACGTGGTCGTCGTCAGGATATACTGCAGGTCCAGGTCCAGCTCGATATCTGACCAGCGGATTTCGCCAAGGTCGATCGTGAAATCGCCGGTTGGATCAGTGACGACGTTTCGGAGTGCTTCTTCGAACTGGTTGATCTCGTCCGTCTTGAAGTCGCTGCGGTAGTAGGACCCACCCACCAGGACGCGAAGCCGCGGCGCGAACTGACCAACGTCCACCCTGAGTCCATACGAAACGGTTCCTTTCAGGCGGTTCGAGGTGAGGATCCCAACCTCTGGCCAGAGCCCCTTGAAGCCCAGGTTATCATAGGTAAAGCGATCGAGAGGCTGCTGCGCCAGGAGTGCTGGCGTAACGCCGAGGAGAGGCAACAGGAAAAGGGCGCGTCGTAGCATCAGTAGATTCGCTCTATGTCAGTATCGGGAAAGTAGGCCGCGAGAATGTGAGTATATGCCTGCCCGGCCCGGGCGCGGCCGACCGCTCCCCACTGGCACATCCCGACGCCGTGACCGGCACCATGGCCCTCCGCCACGAGACGTGAAATGCTGCCGTGGGACATCGTTTCGCTCAGTGTAAACAAACCGCTCCGAAGGATTTCACCGCGCGAGGGCCGGAGGACCTGGCGCACGGCCGCACCGGTAACGGCGATCTCCCGTCCGTCGACCGAGAGGGCAAGCCGGGAAACTCGACCCGAGCTCGAACGCTCCGCGACGCGAACCGATTGGATAACGGCGCCTGGAGTCAGACTGGTTCCCAGCGCTGCCGGAACACTCTCCCGGAGGATATCGCGAAGACCTTCGCCGGACCATTCAGTCCGCCAGTCAAATCGAGGAGAGATCCGGCAGTAGGCGAGGCCATTCGGGTCTATATCATCAATCGACAGCAAGTATGGGCGATCCGCCCCGGCAAAAACCTCCGTCCCCTGGGCGGTTTTCCCTCCACAGGTGGAGAAGAAAAATGCGTCAATCGGCGCACCGTGCCAGGTGACGACCTGTCCCGCCGTCGCCCGGACAGCGTGCCATCCAATCGCCGTTTCAGCGCCCACACCACCATACACCTGGTCCACCACCGAGGCGTAGAAATCGAATCCCAGCGCCTCCCATCGACCGCGATTGCGCTGAGCGTACGTCCTGGATACCACGGCCTGGGCGAGTAGTGCCTCGATTTCCGTCGAGTCGCGACGCCCCATTTCTGAGGACACGACCCCGGCTAGGTAGCTCTCCAAGCCAAGCCGGTTGACAGCCGTGAGACCGTTTCGGCCGAGAAATATGGTGACGACGCCGCGGTATTCTCGAGCGCCGAACTGAACATAGTCGTCCGGTGCCACGGGAGAAAACGTCAGCGATTCGCTGGCAGCCGGCGACCAGCTGAGGGAGCCCGAGACGCGGAGATCGGTCCCGGCGGAGGTGATCTCGACCTGACCTCCCTTGGGGATCTGGGCGCGAACCGCGTGGTTCCGACCGGATACGATCAGCGGAGCTCCGCCTCCGATCTGGATCCGTGCCAGCCCTATACCAAGTCCGACGCGTATCGACGGCTCAACGCTGCGAGGACCGACCACCACGGGCGATTCGGGACGAGAGCACGCGATGGCCGCGAGTGCTAGAACAGCACAGGATACCGCCCCTCTTGTCCGAGCCGATGACCGGTTCAACTCCGATAGTTCCCGAATTTGAGCTCCAACCCGAAATCCTGGCCCCGCAGAAAGGCCATCACCTCCTGCAGCTCATCGCGCGAGGGGCTGGAAACACGGATTTCCTCAGCCTGGATGGCTGCTTGCACCTTCTTGAATCCCTTGTCCCTGATGGATTTTACGATCTTTTTCGCAGTCTCCTGGTCGATACCCTGCTTGAGCTCGATCGCCTGGCGGACGCTCCCGGCGCTCGCCTCTTCCGGATCGGCGAATTTGAGATTCTTCACCGGAACCCCCCGCTTGATCATCTTGGTCTTGAGGACGTCCACCAGGGCATCCATCCGGAAAGAATCGTCCGCGGCAAGCTTGATGCTGGCTGCGTCACGATCAAACTCGATGGTGCAGTGTGTGCCCTTGAAATCATACCGCTGGGCAATCTCCTTGAGCGATTGATTGACCGCGTTGTCGACTTCCTGCAGATCGGCACCGGTGGAGACATCGAAGGAAGGATTCGCGGCCATGATTTCAGGAGGTCAGAAGAAAACGGCGGGTAACCATCATGGACGGCCCGGCCTGCTGGCGCGCCGGGGTCCTGGGAATACTGGAATGCTCCTTTCACATCGACATCGGACGAGCGGAACACGCCATCAGGTCAGAAAACTCTCGAGCGCCTTGGCGCGACTCACGTGGCGAAGGCGAGTCAGCGCCTTTTCCTTGATCTGCCGTACCCGTTCTCTGGTGATGCCAAGCCGGCTGCCGATTTCCTCGAGGGTCATGGGCTCAGGACCGTCCAGCCCGAAATACAGGCGGAGAATCTTGGCTTCCCGCTCTTTCAGCGTGGACAGAACTTCCTCGATGGACTCGCTGAGCGCGTGCTCGAAGGTCTCGAAATCAGGGCCCGGGTTCTGATTGTCCGGCAGATAGTCAAGCAGCTTGTTGTCTTCGCCCGGCGTAAGCGGCGCATCAAGCGACAAGTGATTCTGTGAAATAGAAAGAGTCTTCTGCACCTCTTCCATGGAGATGTCCATGCCCTCGGCAATCTCCGAAGGCGTGGGCTCCCGTCCCAGCTCCTGAAGGAGGGCGGAGGACCGCTTCCCGATCCGGTGCAGCGTCCCGGCACGGTTGAGCGGCACCCGCACGATGCGGCTCTGCTCTGCCAGTGCCTGGAGAATGGCCTGCCGGATCCACCAGACAGCATACGAGATGAACTTGATGCCCTTGGTCTCGTCGAATTTGTGCGCTGCCCTGATGAGGCCCAGGTTTCCTTCGTTGATCAGGTCGGCGAGGGAGACACCCTGGTTCTGATACTTCTTGGCAACGGATACGACGAAACGAAGATTGCTGCGGACCAGTTTATCGAGTGCTTCGGCCTCGCCGGTGCGGATCCGCTGGGCGAGATCGACCTCGTCATCCTGTGAGATCAGGGGATACTTGCTGATCTCGCGCAGATACTGGTCGAGAGAGCCTTCATCCGAGGTGGGGCCGCGTCTGCCGGGACC
>JBDTQP010000114.1:0-9498 GCA_039932125.1 Gemmatimonadota bacterium | reverse complement strand
GCCGATCCGGCGCTTCACTACTTACGCGATGGAATGCTCGACCTTCTTGCTGCCAAGCTCACCGGCGAAGGCGGGCTCCGCGCGACCGAGCCACGCGTAGTGCTGACCGAGTGGGCCCGGAAGGGGGGATCGGCCACAGCCGATCTCGGGCCCGATGCTTCGCTCGAGATGGCGGAACGGCTGACAGCTGGCCGGTTGCTGCTGGGTGATGTCGTCGGGACACCGACACGCCTGGTACTCAATGCCTCGCTCCTCGAGGTGCCGGGCGGCAGGCAACTCGCTCGAATTTCGGTAGAAGGCCCCCCGGATAGCCTGGCGCAGCTGGTTGACCAGATGGCCGCGAAAATTCTGACCACGGCGTCCGGTGAAACCGATCAGCCTCTCTCCGCGCTGACCAGCTCGTCGCTGCCGGCGCTGCGCGCATACCTGGATGGCAAGGCGCGACTCCGCCAGGGCGATGCGATCCAGGCAGCTCGCCACTTCACCAGGGCGCTTGACATCGACAGCACCTTTGCGCTTGCCGGTCTTGGCCTCCGCATAGCGACGTCATGGTATGGGGACAACGTGCTTGGCGAGCGGGGTCTTCGTGCCGCGTATCGGTCGAAGAATCGACTGAGCACCAGGGACCGCGCGCTCCTCGACGCGCTCGCCGGGCCGCACTACCCTGCACCGGCTTCGACTTATGAGCAATTCGAAGCCAGGAAAAGGTATCAGCAGCTTGCGCCGGATCGGGCAGACGCCTGGGAGCTGTATGCCGATGACATTTTCCACTACGGGTTGATCCTGGGGTTCGCTGACCCTCCCAAGAGTTCACTGGATGCCTTCAAGCGCTCGGTGGACCTGGATTCGACCAATGCGCTGGCGTTCACCCACATCCTTCTTCTGGCTGCACAAACCGGTGACACTGCGCTGGAGCACCGCATCCTTCGCATATCGTCCCGCATGCCGGATAGCGTGTCTCAAAGCTGGCTGGTTCCGTATCGCTGGTATCGGGCTCACCTCGATGGCGACAGCACGACGTTTCTCTCCTTTCGTGACTCGGTGACACCGACCCGCCAGAACATGTTGTATCGCTTTGTCGATCACGCGCTCTACAACGGCACAGGAATCCAGGATGCGTGGTATGCCGTGCAGTCACTCATCGTCAAGACGCCGCGTAAAGAGGATCGCGCCAATTTCTACGGGACCGCGCGGGTGATCGCTTTGTTGCAGGGCAGACCCAAGGCCGCGGCGGCATACCTGGAGCAGCAGGCCACGCAGCCTTACGACGTCAACGCCATGATTACGTCGGTGCGCGACGCGATGATGGCGGATGGGGACACGGTGAGCGCCCGGAGCGCCGCCAGTTACCTGAGCAGCCTTGAGCGTCAGCCGATACCGGCGGATACAGCCGCGCGTTCCCGCCTGCGGGCCAGCATCCGGGTGATGGAACCCTGGCGATTGTCTCGAGGTGATACCACGCGAACGCGTTTCTCCATCGATCGGCTCCATGCGATCGAACAGGCGAGCGGCGGCCCAACGACGGATAGCGAGGTGGAGATCGCCATGATCGAAGCCATGTCTGCGCATTTGCTCAAGCGACCCAACCTGAAGCAGGTGGTCGATCACCTGGACTCCCTGCTGACCGTCACCGATTACAAGTCCGCGCACTCCGGACGCTATGCGCTGGCTGGTATTGTGACTGCTTTGATTTATGAAACGCTCGGGGACCGGGAACGGGCTTTCGCTGCCGCTAGACGTCGAGCCGTCTGGTGGAACCAGGACCAGGCCTATCTCGCCACTCAGCTCCGTGAAGAGGGTCGATTGGCGGCGCTCGCCGGTCATCCTGACATTGCCATCACCGCGTATCGTCATTACTTGTCCCTTCGTCCTGACCCCGAACCCGCGCTCCTGCCGCAGGCACAGCAGATCAGGGACGAGCTGCTCAAGCTCGAGCAGACGGATGTCAAGCCGTAAGAGCTCGCAGCGCCGGGAGGACGGAGGAAACTTTTCCGCTGCTCCCTTATACTCCAGATAGCATAAAGTCCTGCACGCTTGTCATCCCTTCGATCTCTCTCATCTCTGTTCGATCTGCAATGTTCTGCCACCTCCTGCTCGCAGCCGGACAATGGAAGTCCTGATCATCGGCGCGGGTCTCGCGGGACTCTCCGCTGCCGGCCACCTGGCATCAGCCGAGATCCCCGTCACGATCCTCGAAGCAAGAAATCGCATTGGGGGACGGGTCGCCACCAGCTGGGAGCCAGGGCTCGATTTTCCCATTGAAGCCGGGCCCGAATGGATCAGCGGGGAGGGAGCCGTCCACGACCTGCTCAGGGAGCGCGGTGGTCAACTCAGGGCGGCAAGAGGTCATCGCTGGAGACGGGAAGGAAATCGATGGGAGAACCTGGATGATTTGACCAGCGTGACTCACATCATCATGAAAAAGATGAGTGCATTGGGCGGTGACGATAGACCACTCGTCGAGTCGCTTCGTCTCTGTTGTGATGAACCGATGCTCAAAGCGGCGCAATCCGAGCTGATCGGGTACGTCGAAGGCTTTCACGCGGCGGATCCCGCCCGGCTCAGCTCGCGCTGGTTTATCGAAGTCGAGAAGAACCAGCCGGCTGATGCATCTGGCCTGCGCACCATGGAAGGAACAGCCCGGATTGCCGAGCTGCTGCTGCACGCGGGCAACGCGAGAGTCGAGCTCGGCACAGTCGTTCGGGCAGTACGCTGGAGAAGGGGCCGAGTTTCCATCGAGGTCGAGTCGCATGGAGTATCCCGGTCGATCGAGGGAGATGCAGCCCTGGTGACGCTGCCACTCTCGATTCTGCAGGCGCCTCCTGGACACCCCTCGCACGTCGAATTCAGCCCGCCACTTGTGATGCGTTCCGCGGCGCTCGAAAAAATGGCGATGGGCAAGGCGACAAAAATTGTTTTCCGATTCCGGGAAACCTTCTGGAAGAGTATCGGGCCCCTGGCGCAAATGCTTTTCCTTCATGCATTCGATCAGCCGTTTCCCACCTGGTGGACAATGGAGCCAGTCGACGCTCCAATGCTCACGGGATGGGCGGGCGGACCGCAGTCCGATCGCCTGGGAACTACCGATCCGGAGCGCCTCTGCGAGCTGGCGATCACCTCGCTTGCGGCCGCACTCGTGGTTCCCAGAGAGACGCTGAACAATCAGCTGGTAAGCTGGCACCTGCACGAGTGGAACAGTGACCCCTTCGCGCTTGGCGCATATACGTACGTCCTCGCAGGGGGCCTGGAAGCTCATAAAACACTTGCTCGGCCCATCGAGAATACACTGTTCTTTGCGGGCGAGGCCACTGTTGGCAACGGCTTTAACGCGACTATGGAAGGCGCCGTTGAGTCTGGCGAGCGCGCAGCAAAGGAGATCAGAGGAGTACTCGCTCGTTAGTTCTGCCGGCGGAGGCGTTCATGCCCACCTGCCGCTCTCCCACCACTTTACACAACAGTAACAATCCCGGCACGTTCCCGATGCGCAAGGTTTCGTAGGCTCCTGGGAAGATCATCACTCTCTCCCAGGAATCTCGATGCGCAGATTTCTCAGGCTGGCTGGCGTACTCTTCCTCTGCCTGCCCCAGGCTCTTAACGCTCAACAGACTACGATCTTTCATGGAGGACCTTCCCATGTCGGGGTCTATGAGGGATCTGGACTCCAGTCGTTTCGTCACGTGGCGTGGAAAGTCAGGACGGCCGGCCAGATCTACTCTTCCGCAGCGATCGATAGTGGGGTGGGATATGTGGGAAGTACTGATGGTGGGGTATACGCCATCAACCTTTCGAATGGAACGGTCAGGTGGCGCTTCGCGACCGAGGGCCGAGTTACGTCCTCCCCGGCCGTGGCGAAGGGCCTGGTGATTGTCTCCAGCTATGATGGCAACATTTACGGACTGGATGTCGCGACCGGGAAGGAGCAGTGGCGATTTGTGACCGGCGGTGAGCATCGGTTTACCGCGACGCATCTTCATGGCGCCATCCCGGCAACGGAAGCCATGCCGGACCCGTACGACATATTTCTCTCCTCCCCTACGGTCGTCGGGGAGCTCGTGTATGTCGGGAGTGGCGATGGCAACGTGTACGCCCTTCACGCGCTCTCGGGCACCCTCCGC
The DNA here is from genome assembly GCA_039932125.1 of Gemmatimonadota bacterium. Classification (GTDB taxonomy): domain Bacteria; phylum Gemmatimonadota; class Gemmatimonadetes; order Gemmatimonadales; family GWC2-71-9; genus DASYPP01. The sequence continues at coordinate 5,383 of JBDTQP010000114.1, read as the reverse complement.
TGGAAATTCAAGACGGGCGATGTCGTGCATGCGTCGCCCTCAGTGACAGATGGTGTCGTGTACATCGGCAGCTGGGACAGCTGGTTCTACGCGCTCGACGCGCAGAACGGAGCGCTCAAGTGGCGCTTCAAGACCGGAGAAGACCCCGACATTCATAATCAGCAGGGCATTCCGTCTTCAGCCGCAGTCGTGGATGGCATGGTGTATTTCGGCTGTCGTGATGGACACCTGTATGCGCTGGATGCCGCCACGGGCAGCTGGAAGTGGGATTTCTTCACTGGTGGAGCCTGGGTCAGCAGCTCACCGGCAGTGTACCAGGGTAAGGTGTGGTTCGGGACCGGATCCAACCACGAGCTGCGTGCCCTCGATGCACTCACAGGCAAAGAGGAATTCACCTTCACCTTTGATCGCGGCATTTTCTCGTCACCTGCCATTGCCGGCGGCCTCGTGTACGTCGGCGGCATGGATGGAAAGATGACAGCCTTCAGACTGACGACGGGAACACCGGCCTGGGTCTTTCAGACACCAGAATCGGCCGCCTCAAGCGCGGCGTACATGATGGCGGCAAACGCCGCCGCACAAGACACGAGCGCCGCCGCCGACCGGCCATTTTATGACAACATGATGGTGCGTTTTCACAACTCACTCACCGGCTCGATCATGGCTTCACCCGTCCCCGTGGGAGACGTCATCTATGTAGGGAGCACCGATGGGTACTTCTATGCGCTGCAATGAACCTCACCGCCTTAGTGCTGAAAATCATGAGGGTTTCGCCTGCATGGGGCCGCGCACCGTGAGGAACGAGATCAGCGCGCCAGCGCACATGATACCGGCGGCGATCCACATTGCCCGCGAGAACCCGTGGGAAAATGCCGCGGTCTCAACTCGTCCGAGTCCGGAGAGGCCAGCGGCAAACGGCAACACCGAGATGGCCAGGAGCTGGGCCACGCGAGTCACCGCGTTACTCACCCCCGACGCGAGCCCTGCATGCTCATCCTCCAGCGCGGACATGGCTGCGGCGGTCAGCGGCGCTACGGTGAATCCGAGGCCAAGACCAAATACCAGCACGGCCGGAAGAATCGTTCCGACATAACTCACGCCTGCCACGATTCGCGACATCAGCGCGACAGCGATCGCGGCCAGGAATGGGCCCATGGTCATAGGAAGCCGCGGACCGATCCGGGCCGCAAGTTTCCCGGCAAGTGGAGAGAGGATCAGCAGCATGAGTGTCACCGGTGCGAGCGACGCCCCGGCCTTGAGGGCAGTATATCCCAGCACCTGCTGAAGCTGCAGCGCCAGGAGAAACATGAGTCCGCCCAGCGCGAAATAGATGGTGACACTCGCGGCGGTCACCCCGGCAAACCGGCGGCGGCGAAAGAAGCCGAGCGGCAGCATTGGATGCGCTGATCGGAATTCAACAAGCAGGAAAGTGACCGCTCCAACGACCCCGAGTATCGCCGCGACGACCACGGCCGGGTGACGCCATCCCATGTCCGGACCCTCTATCAATGCGAACACGACTCCACCGAGACCAGCCGCCGCCGCCAGTGTGCCGGCGATGTCCGGTGGACGCGCCTCAGCGTCTCGTGATTCCGGAGCCCAGCGCCAGGCAACGTACAGAGTGACCAGAGCGAGTACCGGGTTGATGAGAAACACCAGACGCCAGGAGACGGTATCGGAGAACCAGCCACCAAGCAGGGGACCGATAATCGTGGTGAGACCGGAGAACCCGGACCAGGCGCCAATTGCTTCTCCTCGGTCCTGCGCGACATACGCTCCCTGCAGCAGGGCCAGGCTCGCCGGCACGAGTAGCGCCGCTCCGACTCCCTGGAGTACCCGTGAAGCTATCAGAATTTCAGTATTGGGTGCCACGCCGCACAGGAGCGACGCGAGCGCAAACCAGATCACGCCCGTGATAAAAATCCGGCGTCGCCCCAGTCGGTCGGCGAGCGCACCACCAGGCAGTACCAGTGCCGCGAGCGCCAGGAGGTATCCGTTCAGTATCCATTGAAGCCCGGCAAACCCGGTGTGAAGATCCCTCTCGATAGCGGGCAGAGCCACATTCACAGCGGTGCCGTCCAGGAAGGCCATCCCGGAGCCGAGTATGGCGGCCACCAGAACAAGGCGGCCGCGCGCTGAGTGATACCGGAGAGTCATGGAAGAGTGCTCGCCTCGATCATTGAGCAATCACATTGGTCCGGCATGCAATCCTTTTCAACACGGAGACACGGAGAAGAACACAAACATTTTCTTGACCTGCCTGATCGCCAAGAATCACAATGAACAGAAACAAGTATCCATACGTTCTCGGGTGAGCGCGAGCATCAGGACAGACCATGATGGTCCAGCATGCCTGGCCTCATCCGGGCGTTCCCCCCCCCAAAAAAAAGACGAGCACCAATGCCCGCCCTTTCCCGAACCACAGCGCTGACCTGATGGGTGCCGCCTAGTGCGTGCCGGCTACCGGCTGCTTGTTGAGCACCAGGTTTTCAATAAAGAATTCCATCATCCGATCGACCCCCAGACCGCTATGGCCCTGATCGGGGCCGACCTGCACCTCGAAGCTCTTGCCCGCGCTTCTCAGGGCCTGGATTAACTGCATCGTATTATTGGGATGCACATTGTTGTCTGCTGTGCCATAATAGAGCATCAGGCGCCCTTTTAAATTCTGCACATATTTCATGGCTGAACCTGCATCATATCCCGCCTGGTTCCCTTCCGGCGTCCACATATATCGCTCAGTGTAGATGGTATCGTAGTGGCGCCAGTCCGTGACCGGCGACGACGACGACGCCGCTGCAAAGACATCGGGATAGCGGAGCAGCGCCATCACCGATGCGAAGCCGCCGTACGAGGTCCCGAAGATTCCCACACTCGAGCAATCCACATATGAACGGGAGCAGAGTGAGCGCACACCAGCAGCCTGATCATCTATCTCCACTGTGCCCAGCTTCTGATAAATCGCATCGAGGAAGCGCTTGCCTCGCCCCGCCGCGCTGCGCGAATCGAGAGTGGCGACCAGGAAGCCGTATCCCGTCAATGAGCTCGGCGTGGTGAACCGTTCACTCGCGCCATTCGTCGCCGGGCCGGCGTAGACACTGACCAGCACGGGATAGCGCCGGGTCGAGTCGAAGCCAACTGGCTTGTGCAGCAACCCGTGCAGCGTGGTCTTTCCATCCCCCGCGGTAAATGTAAAGAGCTCTACGGGCGGTACATGGAGCTGCTCGTAGCCACTCACATCGCTTGAGGCCAGCTCCGCGAGCACTTTGCCGGCCTGGTCCAGCAGTTGGGTCCGCGGAGCGATATCGTGAGCCTGGGCGACATCCACGAAATGACGCGCATCCGGAGAAGCGGTGACGGCGTGATTGAGCGTCGAGTCGGTGAGCCGCCGATCGTTCCGCCCATTCAGTCCAACGCGATGAAGCTGAAGCTTCATGTGGTTGTCTCCGCTCCGCGCCATGTAGTAGAGCGTCCTGCCTGCCTCATCGACAGCGACGATGCCGTTGACCTCATAGGGGTGGTTGGTCAGCGTCGCGATGAGTTTGCCGGTGCGATCATACAGGTAATAGTTCCGGAACCCGGTACGCTCCGATGCCCAGATGAACCGCTGCCCATCCGCGAGGTACTGCATCTCGGGTGCGTTCTCGACCCAGCCCGTGGGCCACTCTTCCCGCACGACCGTCCGGCACTTCGTGGTCGCCGGGGAGCAGGCCGTGAGCTCCATGATGTTCTGCCGCCGGTTCGTGCGATTGACGGTCAGCTCCTTCGAGTCGGGCGTCCATCCTACATTGTACGCGTAATACCCGATCACATCCGGCTCGAAAGGCTTCCCGTCTCGCAGGTCGAGCCGTGAAACCTTCTTTGTCACCACGTCATACACATAAATGCTGACCACCGGATTGGGTTGGCCGGCCTTGGGATAGGCCTCGGTATCAGTCCGGCTGTACAGCTTGGTCTGATCCATCTGCAGGAAATAGTCGGGAACCAGCGTCTCATCGAATCCATAGAAAGCGAGCTTGCTGCCATCGGGAGACCACCACATAGCGGTGATCTGGTCCAGTTCCTCTCCATATACCCAGCTCGCGCTGCCGAACTTGGTGCGGCCCTGAATACTCCCCTCCGTGGTAATGGCCACGGGATTGCTGCTATCGGCGTTAGACAACCAGAGATTCCGGTCGCGATAGAACGCCCGGAGCGTGTGATCGGGCGAGAGTGCAAAGTCGAATTGACGTCCGCGCGCACGACCGCTTGCCTGGTTCTGCGAGGTAGCTGTCTGTGGTGGCGTCTCGCTCGACGTCATGCTGGTGACATCATAGCGAAGACGTTTTCCGGCCTGGCTGAATTCGAAATGCGTGCTGTCTACCCACCTGGTCTGCAACGCACCTGACTGAAGCGCCACCGCCACCCCGCGAATAGCCGTCTGGTATGACTGCGCCTGCTGATAGCCGGGATACGTCTTGAGCCGGTCCTGCCCCCGGGCGGTGCTGACAGCTACCAGCACTCCAAAGACCGGGACAGCGATTCGGGAAATCCATCGGTTCATACTTGACTCCGGTAAGTGATCACAGGGTCGCGCGGCAGTATTTACTCCAGCAAACATAATGTCGGCCAACGGATACGCTGCGAAGATGGCTGGGCCGGCTGATTCGTCGCCCACCGCGGGCGAGCGGGCTGGTCGTTCTACTCGGATTGCAGCACGTGACTCCCTGATTCGCTTCCGCTTTACTGTTGCGTGATTGTCTCTGCGATCTGCAGAATCTTCCAGTAGGGCGGCGGATATCCTTCGGTTCGCGACAGGCTATCAACCCGGACCTGCACCTGCCGGGACAAGGCCGCCTCACGTTTCCCAAAGGCATTGTTTCGAAGCGCCGCGGTGGCCGACATGCCAGACGGCACGGGGCCGATTCCACCAAACCGCTCGACGACCCAGCTATACGCCTTGGCGATCCGTACGAGCGGCAGCTGGTACCACGGATAGCTGAGCCGATCGCCGCGCTCAGCACCTTCCAGCATCGCATCGATTACCGCGTTATCGATATGGTCCTTCATCAGCGTCTCCGGTTCCCGCCACTCGGCGACGATGACAAGCTGCGGGTCGTACTCCAGGTCGGATGGTTCCTGCGTTTCGAAATGACGAACACCAAAGGAAGAGAGCCAGCGACGCAGGCCGGGGCTGGAAATCGTAGAAATACCCATCCAGAGATCAAGTCCCGCCTCATGGTAGGCCGCCGACGCGACTTCCGAGCAGAAGAGCTTGCCGGGGTCCTGATAGTCCATCGCGAAATCATAGGGAATAGCTTCTGTCCTGGCGCGCTCCAGGGCGAATGTCGCCGCCTTATGCGGGAGCATGGGGTCGGCGAGCAGTCGAGGGAGATCCGCCCGC
>JBDTQP010000113.1:0-9567 GCA_039932125.1 Gemmatimonadota bacterium | reverse complement strand
TTGCGGCGAATCCGGATTTTCCGGCGGAGCTTGGTGGTCCTCCCGCGCTCCGGCGATTTGTAATAGCCATCGTCGATGAACCGACCACCAAGCTTGCCGCATTGACTTCAGGGGAACTTGATTTCGCCGGGATCAACCCCGCACATGCTGAATTCGTGCGGAACAATCCTCGTCTGGAAGTCGTCTCCTACCCCTTGCTCCTGACCTACGGCATTGTTTTCAACACCCGAGTGGCTCCTTTTAACGATGTTTCGATACGGCGAGGCATCTCCCAGACGCTCGACAGGACGGAGATCGTGCACGGTTTTCTCTATGGATTTGGGTCCGAAGCATATGGCCCCGTCCCTCCTGAGATTCCGAGCGCGGTATCCATTCCTCATGACGCTTCTCCCCCGGACAGCACGCGAGCCCTGGCGAGCCGAAAGCTCGAATTCGAGCTGCTTACGGTCGGGAGCGGAGAGGCGGCCCTTGAGCAGATGATCCAGTCGCAGCTGGGCCGGGCAGGCATCAAGGTGACCATTCGGCAGCTCGAGCTCACCGCCTTTCTGGACCGGGTGAACAGCCGGCATCCTGAATTCGGCGCAGCGGTGATGGGCACCTCAGGCGATCTCGGTCTCGGATACCTGTCTACGCTCGGTGAGCTCGCTGGCATCCAGGTGCCTCGTGACAGAATTGAGGCTCAGCAGGTCTTTCATGATTCACTCCCGGTTGCCTTCCTCTATCATGCGCGCGGGGTCCAGGGGATGAACCGGCGAATGCGGAATGTGCGCATGGATATTCGTGGCGAGCTGGCGACGGTGCATGACTGGCGTGACGATCCAGTCAATCCCTGACGCGAACCGACAAAACGGCAGTTGAATGATTAGGTTAGCTGCGCACCTTTCCGGTGCCTGAAGGAAGCCGTTCATCATTGACGCGATTGCCAGGCTTCGACCATACCCACTGACCCCATAGAGTTGACCAACCCCCGAGTCGCCCACGCCTCGGCTCCCCTCCGGCTGGATTTCGCAGGCGGGTGGACCGATGTCCCCCCATTTTCACAACGTGAAGGCGGGTTGGTGGTCAACACGACTATCGGCCTCTACGCGCACGCCTCGGTGGAACCCGGCGGGGAAGGAATCCTGCTCACCTCGCTCGACCTCAACGACCAGATGCGAGTCAGCGGTCCCGAGGACCTGCATCCCCGCGGGCGACTCGCGCTACTTCAGTCAGCGGTCAAACGATTCCCCGTTGGACCGTGCGAGGTGATCAGCCGGTCGGAAGCGCCTTCGGGATCCGGACTCGGCAGCTCGGGCGCGCTCGATGTTGCCCTGGTATCAGCGCTACGTCATTCCCGGGGCGAACCGTTCGATCGTGCCGATATAGCGCATAGCGCCTGGCAGATCGAGGTCGAGGACGCCGGGCTCGCCGGAGGTAAACAGGACCAGTATGCAGCGGCACTCGGCGGGTTTCGGGCAATGACATTCCGCGATTCTGACGTGGAGACGGAATCGCTCACCCTCGACGAGGCATTCACCGAACATCTGCGGCGACATCTTTTACTCTGCTACACGGGCACATCGCGCGTTTCGGCCGATACCATTGCCCGCGTAATGGGAGGATACGCCAGGGGCGACTCCGGTATAACCGGTGCGCTCCAGCGGCTGAAAGAAACGGCCGCGGCCATGCGCGGTGCACTCTGCGCTGCCGACCTGCCCCGTGTGGGGCGGCTTCTCTCCGAAAACTGGCGGAACCAGTGTCAGCTGGACTCGCGGATGCAGACCGGGCCAATGGCTCGACTCGAGCGCGCGATGGCCGATGCAGGTGTGCTCGGCGGCAAGGCGGCGGGGGCCGGCGCCGGCGGATGCATGTTTTTTCTCTGTCCGTCAGATCCGGGCCTGGCAGCGCAAGCAGCCCGGGCCGTGGGTGCAACAATTCTTGACGTCAACCTGGTGGGTGAAGGAGTGCGCGTGTGGTAACCGCTTCTGATCTTGATGCGCGACGGCAGGTCATCCAGTCGTCGGAGGACCTGACGCGATTATTGGAAAAGCTGGCGCGCAAAGCGGAGCCTGTTCTCGAGCGGATGCCTCACATTCCGGTGGTAAAGGCCTTGTTGTCGAGTGATGGAGGCGTGTGTCCGCGGGATGGAACCGCGCTCATCTTCGACCCGTGGAGTCCGAACCGACATCGGTGTCCGGCGTGCGGCAACACCTATGAAGGGGATCGGCACCATCGCCACTGGGCCAGGTTCCAGCATCTCTGGGTCTCCGAGCGGGCTGCCCACCTCGCCGTGGTTGGGGTGTTCAACGACGATGACCGGGCGACGAGACGGTCCGGGGAAATTCTGAGTGCCTACAAGGACCTGTATTTCGAATTGCCCAACCAGGACAACGTCCTCGGGCCAACCCATCTTTTTTTCTCGACCTATCTCGAATCGCTCTGGATACTCAACATGCTCGCCGCGGCGACCATCCTGCGCGAGGCCGGGAAACTCGATCAGGATCAGTGCGATGCGATTGACCGCATTGCCGATGAAGCGGCGAACGTCATTGGCGAGTTTAACGAAGGCTTCTCCAACCGGCAGACCTGGCACGCCGCCGCTCTGACGGCGGTAGCCGCATGGTTCGGCGACGAAGATCTCGCACTCAACTCCATCGAGGGTCGTACCGGATTGCTGGGGCACCTGGCCGACGGCTTCGGAGACGATGGTACGTGGTACGAAGGGGAAAATTATCATCTCTTCGCCTTGCGCGGCCTGCTGACGGGTCTCTCCTGGGCGCGGTCCCTTGGCGCGGAACTGCTGGAGGATCCGGAGGTTTCGGCACACATGCGCTCGGCGCTCATAGCGCCGGCTCTGACCGCGTTGCCCGATCTGACCTTTCCCGCTCGCAAGGATTCGCGCTTCGGCGTCTCGCTCGGCCAGCCGATGTATGTGGAGAGCTGGGAGATCGGACGTAGCCTCCTGGGCAAGGAAGATCCTGAGCTGACCTCATGGCTTCACGCCTTGTACCAGGTGCCGGCACAGCCGGCTATGGCGTTCGAATCCTACCTGCATGAGGCCGGCGAGCCGGCTCCGGCCTCTCGCACCAGGAGCGATCTTTCGTGGTGGTCGTTGCTGGCCATGCCGCCGGCAGCTGGCGAGGCGACTCCGTGGAAACCGGTGAGCCGGTATTTCCGATCACAGGGACTTGCGGTGCTCAGGCGGGACGATCGCTATGTGAGTCTGGAGTGTGGCGCACACGGCGGGGGACATGGGCATGCTGACCGGCTCCACCTCACCGTCCATGCGAACGGCGTGCACTGGCTGCCGGATTTCGGCACCGGTTCGTATGTGAGCAGAGACCTCTTCTGGTACCGGTCGACCCTGGGACACAACGCGCCGATGCTGAACGGCCTCGATCAGCCCGGTGGCGAAGCAACCTGCGAAATGTTCGACGCCGGGGCGACCTGGGGATGGGTACGTGGGCGGTTCGAATCATTCGAGAGAACACTGGTGCAGGGGCCTGACTATGTGCTCGACATGGTCACCTTTTCCGATGCCATCTCAGGCCAGCTGGATCTGCCCTGGCATTTCTCCGGCACCATTGACGTGCCCAGTGAGGGCCGGTGGGAAAGCGCGCCGGGTCTCCTATCCGGTGAATTCGTCCGCGACGCCGAACAGTTCGTTACCGAAAAGTCAGGAACTCTTCTTGTCAGGGCGCAGAATGGAGACAGGACCTGTCAAGCTCACCTGGCCTTCGACGGAAGCCTGCTTCGCGCCCTGGCGCCAGGCGCACCTGGCGGTGCTGAAGCCATGTTCGTGGTGAGCCGCGGGACAGGAAACCTGGTCAGAGTCGTTTCGGTGCTGGACCTCTCCGGGCGCGGGACGGTTCGCGAAATACAAACGACGGGAGACGTCGTGGAGGTCAGACATGAAGGAGGGGTCGATCGGCACACACCTCTTCTGGAAGGCTGGCAGATCGAGAGCAGTGGAACGGTGACCAGGCTTCTGGGTCCGGTCCGCAATGAAAAGCGACCTGAGCCTGTGATTACTCGCGAGCGTATCGAACGGCCGGAGGCGACCGCGGTCTGGGCGGAAACCGAGCCGGCACTCGATGGCACGCCGCGTGGTTTTGTCGTGTCGGATCCGCTTACGCTCGATACCGAGCTTCAGTATCGTCGCAGTGAAGAGCCGTATACGAGTCCCGAGGAACTCTCCGCGACGGCGCACCTCAACTGGTCGGAAGACGAGCTATTTGTCATGGTTGATGTCGTGAAGCAGGACCTTGTCCTGCGACCCGCCGAGGCGGCTCCGCTTGCACTCGATAACGAAGTGGATGACATAAACAGCGACGGTCTCCAGGTGTACCTCGCGGGCGGGGGACGAGTGCTGGGATTTCTGATCGTGCCGGTAGCTGATGGCGATGGGCTTCGCGTTTCCCCGGTAGAAGGAACATCGGGCAACCCTTCGGATATACGCGGCCACTGGACCAGGACTCGTGACGGCTACAGAATCACCCTGGCTGTTCGTCCAGGCTGGTCCCTGACCGGGGTGGACTCGCTCGAGTTTGATCTCCTGGTGAATGAAATGAGACCCGGCCGTGAGCGGCGCGCCGGCCAGCTGGTGTGGAGCGGAGGGAACGGCTGGGTGTATCTGCGGGGAGATCGCCAGGACCCGCGGAACTTCGGCATCCTGCACCTGGTCTGATGATGGCCCTTACGAGACTACTCTGATGATCCCCGGCTTTTCGTCTACCGGATCCAAGCGCCCCGATGCGCTCTATGGACCTGAATGGGATCCTGATCTGCCGGTTCGGATGATCCGCTCTTCGGGATGTCGGGTATGGGATGAGGAAGGACGCGAATACGTGGACTTCATCATGGGCCTCGGCGCAGTCGCGCTGGGATACGGACATCCCACGGTCAATCAGGCGGCAATCGAAGCGATTGCCGCTGGGGTAGTCGGCCCTTTCGCGCCGATGCACGAGGAGCGACTTGCCACCGATCTCGCGCATGCGATTCCCTGGCTTGAATCCGTCCGCTTTCTCAAGACCGGCGCCGAAGCCGTCGCTGCGGCCGTGCGCATCGCCCGGGCGCACACCGGTCGTGAGGTGGTGCTCGGCTGCGGCTATCACGGTTGGCTCGACTGGTGCCAGGCGAGTGATTCCGCGGTGCCGGCAGGAACGAGGGCGTCGTTCGGCACACTCCGTTACGACGATCCAGAAGACGTTCGCCGGCAGTGCCGCAGTGCGGGTGATCGCATCGCGGCGATCGTAGTTGAACCGGTGATAGAACGGGAGCCCAGCCAGGAGTGGCTGGACACGCTGCGAAGCGAAACCGAGCGCGCGGGAATCGTCCTGATATTCGATGAAATCAAAACCGGGTTCCGCCTTGCGATCGGCGGTGCAGGGGAACGCTACGGGGTCAGGCCTGATCTCGCGGTATTTGGGAAAGCGCTGGCGAATGGTTTCCCTCTCGCACTGGTCGGAGGGCGCAGCGACTTCATGAGCTCGCTCGCGCGGACCTGGATTTCATCCACCCTGGCGACGGAGCTCGTCGCCCTCGCCGCGGCACGAGCCACGCTCGAGGTCATGGTGACACAACGTGTTCCAGAGGCACTGCATCGCTCGGGACAGAGTCTGCTGGCTGGACTCAACGCTCTCGCTGAGCGCCACCCGGCACTGATAACCGCAGTTCGCGGGGTACCGGTGATGTGTCACCTTGAGTTCAGGGACGAACAGATTTCGGCGGCTGTGGCGCGCGAAGCAGCGAGGCGCAAGCTCATCTTCAAGCGGACCGGGTATAACTTTGTCTCCCTCAGCCATGGCCCAGGTGATATAACGTGGTCGCTGACGGTTCTTGCCGAGGTCCTTGAGGGCCTGAGAAGCAGTGGATGAGTGGAAAAACCAGCTATGATTGAACGACTCGGCTCGATCGTCCTTCGCACCTGACTGAACGCCACCAGACTTCATCCAACCCTGTTCAACTCTCACCCCACCCCCAATGCTGGTTGACATCCACGCGCACTTCTACCATGAGCGGAGTCCTCGCGCGGATTGGCGGGAAGCCAACCTGAGCCGTTTTAAGGCTGGGGAGAAGATCGGCATTTCTCTTCACGTCGCCTCGGTGCTGGGCACCTGGGGGAAGACCTCTCCGGTTTACTTCCCCTCCCCGGACGACGTCGTGTTCGGCAACGATTTCATGCTGGCCATGCAGCGGGAGCATCCGGACCGTGTCCGGGGTTACGTGGCGGTCAACCCCAACTATACGGCGCATGCTCTCGGTGAAATCGAGAGGTGTCTTGCTCAGGGCATGATTGGTATCAAGCTCGCGGCGAGTCGGCGCGCCAATGACCCGCTCCTCGATCCGATTGGTGAACTGGCGCGCCAGCGTGGTGTCCCGGTGCTTCACCATATCTGGCAGCGCCGGAGACATGAATGGGGGGGCCAGGAAGCCAGCGACGCCGCCGAGCTTTGCGAGCTCGCCGCCCGTCATTCCTCGGTGCCTTTTATCCTGGCTCATATCGGCGGCGGAGGAGATTGGACTCATACGCTTCACGCCGCTCGCGACGTGGAGAACGTATACATCGATCTTTCCGGAAGCGGCGTGGATGGAGGAATGCTGGAAGCCTGTCTCGATGCGGTCGGACCGGGTCGCCTGCTCTGGGGTGCGGACATTACGCTGTGTACCGGATGGGCCAAGCTGCGATACCTGGAGCATCTTGTCGAGGAGGACGATCTCGAAAAAATCCGCTGGAAGAACGCGGCCAGCATCTTTCCGCCGGGTGCTTTCACAGCCATCACGGACTGATATGAGAACTGACGTCAACGTCTTCCTTGGCTCCTACCCCTTCCGGCGGATTCCGGGCACCTCCGTCGGGGCTATTCTCGAGGCGATGGAGCGGGTGGGAACGGACGAAGCGTGGGTGAGTCATTTGCCGGGTGTATTCTGGAAGGATCCCGCCGAAGGGAATGGCTGGCTGTACGAGGTAAGTGGAATGGAACCGTCGCTTCGTCCAGTTCCCGCTGTTCAGCCGGAGCTGGCGCACTGGGAAGAGATTCTCGATGAGGCGAAGGCGCGCAAGGCGCCGGCCGTGCGATGCGATCCGGGCTTCCATGGTATGGATCCGACGGGGTCCCCCATCCGCTCACTCATTGCAGCATGCGGGGAGATCGGGCTGCCACTCATGATGGCCGTTCGCCTGGAGGACATTCGTCAGCGTCACCCGAATGATGCCGCTCCAGACCTGACGCCCGGGGCTGTGCGGGCGCTGGTGCGCTCACATCCGAAAACCCGTTTTGCAATAACGAATGCGGAGCGGAGCTTTGTGGAAGAGGTGCACTTCGGATCAACTCCAGAGGAAGCGGCGCGAATCTGGTGGGATATCTGCTGGATCTGGGGACCACCGGAAAATCATCTCGCAACCCTTCTCTCGACGGTTGGGCCGGATCGTTTCGTGTACGGAACGGCGATGCCGCTTCGCATTCCCGAGAACGGTGTCGCCAAGCTCGACCTGACGAATATGTCGAGCGAGCACCGCGCGATGATCGAGTCGGGCAACGCCCGCCGTCTGTCTGGCATGGAGCAGTCGTAATCCATGGCAAAGCTCGAGAGCCTGAACGGAGGGTTGATTCCCGCAGTGCCGGTCCCGTTTCGCGGAACCGTCATCAATGAGACGGCCCTTCGGCAGTACGCCGCCTGGATGGCAACTCAGGCGGTCGCCGGTGTAGCAATCTGGGCGCACACCGGGCGGGGACCTCACCTGACGGCGGAGCAGCGGCGACTCGTCCTCGAAGTCTGGCGCGAAGCTCTGCCGGGCAGACTCATCATCGCTGGAGCCAGAGATCTGACGATGGCCATCGAGGCTCGCCGCGGCCACGCCGATGCGATTCTCGCCTTTCCTGCCAGAGAGAATGCAGTCGAGTACCACCGGCGGCTCGGCCGGGAACTCCCGGCAATTTCCTTTTATCTGTATGAGGCCGCAGGCGGTGTGGCCTATGATGACGACACGATTCATCAGCTGATGGCACTCCCGGAAGTCATTGGAATCAAGGTTGCCACTCTCGACTCAGTAATGACTTTCCAGCACATTGCCACGCTGGTCCAGCAGCATCCAGGCAAGCTGCTCATCACCGGTGAAGACCGGTTTCTCGGGTACTCCGTCATGATGGGCGCAACCACGGCACTCGTTGGCATGGGCTCGGCCCTGACCGATATTCAGGCTGAGCTGCTCAGCGCTTCGCAACGGGGCGACTCGGCCGGTTTTCAGCGGCTCTGCTCTATCTGCGACCGGTTTGGCGCCGCAACATTCACCAGCCCCATGGAAGGGTACGTCCGGCGCATGCTCTGGAGCCTTGCGGCGGAGGGCATTATTCCGGAGGACTCGTGCGATGACCCATGGGGTCCGGCCCTCTCCTCCGAGGATCACGAGAACGTTGTCAGAGCGGTACGCAATGCGCGCGCAGCTCGAGCGTGATTTCGAGCGGTTCGGGAGAGCACTGCCGCCGGATTTTCCCGCGCACGTGCGCGAGGCCTATCGAATAGATCTTTCCGCACGCTATCTCGGCGAGACCATTCCCCATCCGATCGGCAAAGGATCCGGCCAGCTCTCTCTCAGGGAAGAACAACTCGCGACCGATGCCGACGCCGGGCTTGCCTTCGTCGTTCTGAAGACCGTCATCGCGCAGGACGAGGCAGGATCGCAGGCGATGGCCGCCTGGGCAATTCACGAGACCCGGATGGCTGTTGAGCAGGTTCCTGCCCCTGGTGGTCTGACCGGGTGGACCGTGACGTGGAAAGGCCGTGGCTGGGACCGGTCCTTTGATGAGTACCTTCGGCTGGTGCGGGCCGGGCGCGACTACACGCGCGACCGCCGCCTCCTGTGTATTCCTTCCGCCAAATTTCATCTCCCACTTCTGAATGAACCCTTTCGTGAGCAGGAATATCGTTTCACCACCAGGGCGATCGCGGATGCGTGGGGGCCGACTCGGCTTCTTCTCGAAAAGGATTTTTCTCCTACGCTGGCAGGAGATTCCCTGGCGGACGAACGCGCGCGCATTCTCCGCTGGATCCGTGAAGTGCCCGCCCAGATCCGGAAGGCTGCTCCCAACGGTGTTGCCCTTGCTCTCAAACTGATGAACGCCCGTTTCGGCGACGAGTTCCAGCTGGAAATGCTGCATGCTGCAGCGGAAGTGAAAGTTGATGCCGCCGTGGTGTTCAACCGGCTCTTTGATGACCAGCGCAAGGTCGCGTTCGGTGGATGGGAGCTGAGCGGGAGAAATCTCCAGGTACTCGACATGGCCCGGGCGCGGTCGGTTGCGCCGGGGCTTACTCTCTCAGGAACCGGTAACATTTGCCAGGGCAGGGTCCTGCTCGCGTACGCACGCCTGGGTGCGGAGTCCGTCCAGCTGCATACCTTTTTTCAATTGCCGCTCAGGGAGTATCCAGCCACTGGCGGAAGCCGAACCTCGCGGGCGCTTCATTCAATTGTGTTTCATCCGCAGCACGGGCTGATTGCCGGGCTGCTCGACCTCGAGGCGAGCGGCCGGCTTGCCAGGCGCGATGGAGAACTGCGCTTCCTGGACGTCGTTGGGATCGGCTGAACGCCTG
>JBDTQP010000112.1:0-9631 GCA_039932125.1 Gemmatimonadota bacterium | reverse complement strand
AACGGAGGTGATTCTCGTGAAACGGTGAGGACAACCCCAAACCTAGTCACATCACGGAAAGAGAGCGAACCATCGCTGGATACCCCAGTTTTCGAGCTGGACAGGCCGGGGACTCCCTCGTTCCAAGCCCCCGGCCTTCGCAAATGAAAACCCCACCTGCCAAGCCAGCGCAGGTGGGTCCGGTAGGAAGGAGAGACCAGATCTCTCAGGGAATTTCTTGTGACCTTACGCAGCCGACCGCCCCACCACCCGGAATCTCAAGTTCGCCGGAGCGGGAGACCCATTTCGGAAGGCTGCTAGGGGACCCTGAACGGTGAAACCGCGGGGGGAAGCGTCGCCAGCAGACGGGTGACAACTCGACGGGGAGCCCGTGCCACGGGGAAGGAGTCGAGCTCGACCGGCGCCCGAAGCAGTGAGTCCGCGCGATGGCGAAGCGCAGTATACCGCTCCGCCTCCGACGGATTGTCGAGCACCAGCCTGTCGCCATCCACGTGGAGGCGGGTCGCTGCCGAATCGAGAAGCACCACTGCCGATTTCATCACGCCGAGCACTTCATCGATACGGCTCGACTCGGGGTATGGCTCGAGCCAGGGATCGCCTTCCCTCCGGGCACCGTTCATAAGGCGCCAGGAAGAGACACGATAGAGACTGATCACGTTGCCCACCGCGTCCACCTTCCGCGTCGCCCGGAGAATCTGTTCTTCCGACGAAAAATCCGTGGCGGGCCGCCAGGTGACTGCTTCCGCGATCTCGAGGTCCACTTCCAGGTCGGTTTCAGGAACGAGGAGCGGGCGTTCCGCTCCGGTCGAAAGGTGCCGGGACACCGAGCCGCCCGGAGTCTCGAAGCGGCCGGATCGGCCGGCGGACGATTCATTCATGAGCCTGACTTCCTCGGCCGCGAGCCCGGCGGAAGAGGCGCGCATTGCGAAGATGAGCCCCGCGGCCACTGCCGGAACGAACACGATGGCAAGCACCGCTGCGGCCCGGGCCAGCCGCGACCGTGTGCGCCACCAGCGCCGATAGCCCCTGCCCGCCACTTCTTGCCGTTGCCGAGCACCGGTGACGAATACATGCAGGGCTTCACCTGACCGGTTGCCTCCCGAGTTCCTGATGGACTCGCGACGCAATTCACGCTCCGAGGAGCGAGCCAGGAATTGGGTGAATTCCGAGTGATGCTCCTGCTCGGCCAGGGGAATCAGAGGGAGCTGATAGGGATCCGGGGCGGGCGCCGATTCCCGAAAAAGCTCATCGAGCTCGGCATCGGTGATTACCTGCCCTGCCGGTGCGGATACCCCGGGAAAAAGCTCGAGCACCTCCGCGGATGGCTCCTGCTCTGCCCGACCAACCACGCCTCCAAGGTTGAGCAGGTTCACAACCAGAGGATGGGTGCTCAAGGAAATCCAGATATGTTCAGGATCGAACCAGGCAAGTGCATCAGGAGAGAGCCGGCCGGCGCGGAGTGCCCGTTCAACTCCGTCGGGAAATGAAAGCGTCAGTTGACCACGTCCGGGGATCAGGACGTGCAGATAGTGCGATTGATCCATCCGCGACCAACTTTAGTGAGCTGAGTAGAGAGGGGTTGGGCTGACTGACGATCGTTTGGCTGCTTCACCAGTGAGCGAAACCATCGATTGCAGGGCCGAAGCAAAGATAAGCCCGGCAACACCCGGCGCAAGCGGAGTTGCCGACTGAGACGACCCTGGAGAACACCGACAAACTATTCTTCGGACGCGCTCGCTTCTCCAACTTTGCACGGATGTCATGGAATTCGGGATTTATACCTTTGCCGAGACAACTCCGGACCCCGCCACGAAAGTGGTCATTTCCCCGGCACAGCGGCTGCGCGATCTGCTGGAGGAGATTACGCTGGCGGACCAGCTCGGCCTCGACGTTTATGGAGTCGGTGAGCATCATCGGCCGGACTTCGCCGTGTCGGCTCCGGCGGTTGTCCTCGCGGCCGCCGCGGAACGCACCAGCCATATCCGGCTCACCAGTGCCGTCACCGTCCTCAGCTCGGATGACCCGGTGCGGGTTTTCCAGGACTTTGCCACGCTTGATCTGCTGTCCAACGGCCGGGCCGAGATCATGGCCGGGCGAGGATCTTTCATCGAATCGTTTCCCCTCTTCGGATATCTCCTGGACGACTACGATGCCCTCTTCGAGGAGAAGCTGGATCTGCTGCTGGCCATTCGAGCAAAAGAACGCGTAAGCTGGTCTGGACGGCACCGGGCCGCGATCAATGGTCTTGGCGTTTATCCCCGTCCGCTGCAGAATCCACTGCCCATCTGGCTGGCGGTCGGAGGAACACCCCAGTCCGTCGTTCGCGCTGCCCGGCTGGGCCTTCCGCTCGCGCTGGCGATTATCGGCGGGCTCCCCGAACGATTTGTCCCCATGGTCGAGCTGTACCGGGAAACAGGGAGAGAAGCGGGCCTCGATCCGGCGACTCTGCCGGTGGGTATCAATTCCCATGCCTACGTTGCTGATACTTCCGAGCAGGCCGCCAATGAGTTCTTTCCATCCTACGCGGAAGCGATGACACGCATCGGGCTGGAACGAGGATGGCCTCCGACGACGCGCCAGCATTTTGACGCGCTCCGCACACCTCGAGGCGCTCTCCTGGTGGGAAGCCCCGAGGAGGTGACCGACAAGATTCTCTTCCAGCACGAGCTTTTCAAAAACCAGCGATTTCTGGCGCAAATGAGCGTCGGGACGATGCCGCACGCGAAGCTGATGCGATCAATAGAATTGTTCGGCGACCAGGTTGTTCCAGCGGTAAGGAGGGCGCTCACCAGGACGTAAGGAACTACTTCACCTCGAATTCCCGCGTCATGCCGAGCTGGTAATGCGGCTTCCCGTTACCCGCGTCCGGAACCTGGCACAGGAGAAAGAACTTACCCGCCGGGAGCATCACCGGAATCCACACCTCCCGCCCGCTCCAGAAATCTCCAGTACCGCCAATCACCTTGAGCGGGGGCGGCCCCTCCTCATCATGATCCAGCCAATCCGTGTAGTCCCGCATCGTTTTGCCGGGCCGCAGCTGAACGATATCCATTTCATGCGGTTGAGCGCCCCTGTTCGTCACCTTGATGATGTGCGGCCCGGGAGCAATGGTGGCCGGCATTTCAAAGCCGTACTCGCGCATGATGATCGTGACATCCTCCCGGGGCGCTCGCGCTATCGACGGTACCGCCTCCCGGACTACCAGGTCGTGCGCCATCCCCCGTTGCAGGTGATCGCCTTTCCAGCACACCACCGCATAGCGGCCCGGCTCGAGCTTCAGGTAGATGTCAGTTGAATCCCCTGCGCTCGCGAGTCCAGCTCCTCCCAGATCAATCGCGAAGGCGGGAAAGTCGTCGCCACCCCGCACAGCGTCTACATAGGTCGCGGCGGACCCCGGGCCATCGAATCGCACGATCATCGCCTCGTGGATGTCCGGGCCCTCGTTGACGAGTCGGAGATGCACGACACCAGCGGGGATTTCAGAGGGCGCGGAGAACGCGTAGTCACGCGATGTCAGCCGGATCAGCGGAACCAGAGAAGCATCTGGTCGCCGGCAGCCGGGAAGCAGGAGAGCACACAGGACAGCACCAGCCAGTTTGGTCACGCGAACACCGCTTTCGGTTGAACGCCACCTCGCCTTATCGCGTTCTTAAAGCAACCCATGACTTCACCGCTCGCACGAACCCGGCAATGACGCGATACCTGAGTAACCACGCTCTCGGAAAGAATCTGATCCGCCGCCCCTCAGCTCTAACCGCAGGTCTGGGTGAACGCCTCGCTTCACTGTGACAGTCGGTAAAGATCCGACGTGCCATTTCCAGCGATGTCGACTGCCGAGACAACGATATCAGAGCCGTCGGCTGTCATGGCCAGATCCCGAATCTCCAGACCGTACGTTGCGAACCGGGTGGACGAACCGGTTCCCAGGTGGATGCGGGTCAGCTCTCCCGCCGTGGCGGCGGCAAGATGTTCCTGACCTATCGTGAACAGGCCGACTGAGTCGGCGCCGAAATCAAACACAGTCGACAGCGTCCTTCCTTCCATCTTAAGAGCCTGGATTCTGCTATCTCCAGCAAGCTTGAAATAGAGGCTGGCTCCATCACGACTCGATTCCATGCTGGACACGCCAGACAGGGCAAGACGCACGAACGGTCGCGGCCGCGTGGTATCCGCCGGATCGGTCAGATAGACCAGGCCATCCGTCAGGATGGCCAGCGTATCACTCCTGAGCCATGCTGCCCGTCTGACGCTCAGGTGAAACAGGTCATCCACCACCGATCGAAAGGGAATCGGGATGACCTCGGTCGTGTCCCGTATATCAGAGAACGGAGCGACGAGAAGGGCCTTATAAAAAGGATAACCCGCATTTTCAAACTGCCGGGTCAGAACGAACGCCAGCCGGCGGCTTTGCGACAGGACAGGTAAACCATATCCATCCGTGACAAACTGGAATCGGGGCGGGCAGATCCATCGACTGTCACGGGCCTGATGGGGAAGCAGAAACGCCATGCACTGATGGTTCACCACGTAGACAAACGAGCCGTCTGGCGTAAGGCGGAGGTCATCATCATCACCGGTCTGCGCGGTAAGCCGGGCCGGGGGGCCCTGAATGAAAGGCTGATCAGTCGCGAAATTCCCGGGCGGAAACGGCTCAGAGTGGGAACAGCCCAATTGAGCAAACAGTGCGAGGGCGAACATGCCGGAACGTCTCATGGTCCTCGGTGGTTGAGAGAAGCAGAAGATGCCCATGGCCGACTGCGAGATACGTCGCAGTGCCCGTCCTGACGATGACAAATGGAACAGTTTATCGTAGCTTCCAGCGACAGGAAGAGGAAGTGGAGCCCGGCCAGATCTGGAGACCATCGAATGCCATCTGAGGTTCTTCACGTGGAAGGCCGCGATATTGCCATCTCCAATCCGGACAAGATCCTCTTCCCCGAACCGGGTCTTACCAAGCTTGATCTCGCTCGCTACTTCATCGCAATAGCTGATGGCGCACTCCGCGCGGCGGGCGGCCGTCCCAACGTGCTGGTCCGCTATCCCAATGGGATTACGGGTGAGTTCTTCTATCAGAAGCGGGCACCTGCTTCACGTCCCGAGTGGATCGAAATCGTTTCCCTCAAGTTTCCGTCGGGACGGAGCGCGGACGAAATAGTTCCTCGGAATACTGCATCGCTGGTCTGGCTGGCGAATCTCGCCTGCCTCGAACTCCATCCCCATCCGGTTCGTGCCGACGATCTCGATCATCCCGACGAGCTCCGGGTAGATCTTGACCCTGTGCCCGGCGTGACCTGGGAACAGGTCCGGCAGGTTGCCGCGGTTGTCCATGAGACATTGAACGATCACGGTCTCACGGGATGGCCCAAGACGTCTGGCTCTCGCGGCATGCATATCAATGTCCGGATCCGGCCCGAATGGGGCTTCGATCAGGTGCGACGAGCTGCCCTGGCCCTCGCGCGTGAAGTGGAGCGGCGAGCGCCGACGATCGCGACCAGCAAATGGTGGAAGGAAGAACGCCACGGCGTCTTTGTCGATTATAACCAGAACGCGAAGGATCGCACGGTCGCTGCGGCCTACTCGGTAAGACCAAAGGCCGATGCCCGTGTTTCTGCGCCATTGTCCTGGGACGAGGTAGAATCGGCCGACCCGGCAGACTTTACCGTGCGCACCATGCCCGCCCGCTTCAAGGATATTGGGGACCGCCATGCGGACATCGATCTGCGTCCCGATTCCCTCGAGGCTCTGCTCGAGCTCTCCGCGAAACAGGAAGGTGAAGGCCAGGCTGATGCGCCCTGGCCGCCGCATTACCGGAAGCAGGAGGGTGAGCCTCGCCGGGTCCAGCCTTCGAAACGGCGCGTCTCAAAACATCCGCTGATAGAAATCGGGCGGGGTCGCCGGAAGGAGGATGCGTTGGCCGGACTCGACCGCTGGAAAATTCGGCATGCAAAAGTGGCGGCACACCTGGAGCCCGCGGATATCCTGGTCGACGCGATGCGCGGGCGGTATTCAACGTGGACCAGGATCCGGGTAAACCTCATGCATGTGCCCGCTGAACTCCGGCCGGACCAGGAATCGCTCGACCCGGACGAGAAAGCGTGAGCCCAGCTTCCTACCCCGTGGATCGGACGCTGCCGCTGAAGACCTTGTCCAGTTCGAAGGACCGAACCTCCTCCAGCTGATCATAGCGACAATCCGCTGGCGGCTTGTCCGGGCGCCAGCGAAGAAACGTCGTGGCATGGCGAAACCGGTCACGCTGCAGGTGATCGTATTTTACTTCACACACCCGCTCGATCCGAAGCGGCTCCCATGATAAATCTTTTCCTCCACTCCACCGACTCTTCGCGCCAGGCATTCTCCGGGACTCGCCGTTCGCCTGCGCCCACTCCCGCCAGGGATGACTGTCGAGCGCGTCCTTCCGAAGTGGTGCCAGCTCCGTCGCCAGCTCCGTCCGGCGAGCCATCGTGAAGGACGAGGTGACGCCAACGTGGTGCAGTATTCCCTTCGTGTCATAGAGGCCGAGGAGAAGGGACCCGACAACACCCTCGCCGGCCTTATGCCAGCGAAACCCGGCAACCACACAATCGGCGGTGCGTTCGTGCTTCACCTTGATCATCGCGCGTTTGCCCGGCTGGTACGTTCCGGTCGCCGGCTTGACAATCACACCATCAAGTCCTGCTCCCTCGAAACGCTGGAGCCACTCCGCCGCAGTCGAGAGGTCTTCGGTCATCGGGGTGAGATACAGCGGCGGCTCTGCGGCGGTCAGAAGCGTTTCAAGGATACTTCGACGGTCGCGCTGCGACGTCTCCAGCATACTCTGGCCGCCTGCCGCCAGGCAGTCGAATGCCACGAACGATGCGGGTGTTTCGGTGGCCAGTTTTTTTATGCGGGACTCCGCCGGGTGAATTCGCTGCTGCAGAGCGTCAAAGTCGAGGCCATTGGAGGCGATGAGAATGATTTCGCCGTCGAGCACGCACCCCGGCGGCAACTGCTTCAGGAGCGCGGCGTGCAGCTCCGGAAAATATCGATCCAGCGGCTTGAGATCGCGGCTCTGAATCAGAAGCTCGCTCTTGCCGCGAAAGACAATCGCGCGAAAACCGTCCCACTTGGGCTCGTACAGCACGTCGCCTTTGAGCGGGAGCACGCTGGCCAGCTTGGCCAGCATCGGCTCTATGGGAGGTTCAAGGGCGAAGTCGGTCTGGAGCGTCATGGTCGAAGCCTACAAGTAACCAGTGATCGGTGCAATTCGGGGTCTTGCATCAGTCTCACGTGGACAGCTGCGCGTGAAAGGGCGAAAGGGGTCTGAATGGTGAGGCCTGGAGGGCCTCGGGGCCGAGAGGGCCGGCCGTCAGGCCGGCCAACAACGCGATGGCAATGAACGGAGGCCCGCAGGGCCGACACACACATACGTTTGTGCAGTCAGGTGCCGCGCCTGCGGCGCTCGACAAATTTCCTGGGTCGGCGGGTAGCCGGCCTATCGGCCGGCCGGGAGCTCAAGCGACTACTTCCTGGCCAGCAGGCGATCCAGTGCGGCGTAGCTCTCGTTCATGCCGCCTTCCATTCCTGACTGGAGAAAACCGTCTCTCTCCTCGGTTGTGTAGAACTGCATCAACGTGATGATCCTGGTGCGCTCGTCTCCCAGATCCTCAAACGTCAGGCTTTCGAGGATGGTATAGCCGGGCATCCCGTCCCATTCAAAGGTCTGTACGATACGCTCTTCAGGCGTGACTTCCCGAAAACGACCCTCGAATCCGTGAACGCCGTCCGGCGCGTGCTCAACGAAGCGCCAGTGACCGCCGCGTTCCACCTCCAGCTTTTCTATCACCAGCGTGTGTCCCCTGCCCCACCATTGTACAACCTGCGCGGGATCGGTAAATGCACGCCAGACACGACTGCGCGATGCATTGAGAATGCGTTCGACCCGGATCTCCCGGTCGGAAGGCTTGGTGACGATGGCCTTCTCCTGGCCCTGCCTGGTTTCGACGGTCATGATTCCTCTTTGGTTCGCTCGAGGAATGCCTCGAGTCGGTGGAATCGGGCTTCCAGCATCTGCTGGTATTTCTCCATCCACGCCACCTCCTGGTTCAAACGGCGGGGACCAAGGCGACAGGTGCGAACCCGCCCGACCTTTTCCGTCGTCACCAGCTGAGATTGTTCCAGAACGGCCACATGCTTCTTCATGCCGGTGAGCGTCATGCCGAAGCGGGTGGCGAGATCGCTGATCGAGGCATCCTCGTGCCCGAGATATTCGAGGACACCTCGGCGCGTCGAATCCGACAGCGCCGCGAAGGTGGAATTGAGTGGCTTGCTATACTGAACCATATGGTTCAGTATAGCATTGCTGTTTACCGCTGTCAATAGGCTCGCACTGAGTCACGTTTTTGATCAAAGCGAGGTCCAACAACCGCCCGCGGAAACGCGAAGAACGAAAACGCGAAGAGTATTCAGGCCTGGATCATACCGTTTGTCGTTGTGTTGCGACCTCTACGTCCCGGCACTCTATAAACACTTTCAACAACTACGTAGTGGAGGATTTGTCAGGGGAGAGCGGGAACCAGTATTTATTTCGCGTTTTCCCTCTTTCGCGGTTTCGTGTTGCTGTTCGAGGCTGCTACCACAAGTGAAGGGTTCCGAGCCGGTCAGCACATCGATCAGCAGAAAATCATCGGCAGGCAGCTGTAAAAAGGTTAAGCACGAGCGGGTCGGCTATTTTACGCTCACCACAACCAGCGGGGGAAGATGAAAGTGGTGGCGATCAGCGTTGGGAGACCGCGGGAAGTAGAATGGCGGGGAGATCGTGTCCTGACCTCCATATTCAAGGAGCCACGCACCGGTCGGGTGCACGCCGGCCGGGAGAATCTCGAGGGCGATGAACAGTCGGACCTTTCGGTGCACGGTGGTCGCGATAAGGCGGTCTACGCGTACCCGTCCGAGCACTACGATTTCTGGCGTCGGGAGCTCATCCTCGACACATTGAACTGGGGCGCTTTCGGCGAAAACCTGACGACCCAGGGGATGCTGGAAACCGAGGTCTGCATTGGGGACCGTTATCGAATCGGAACGGCAGAGTTCATCGTCACGCAACCGAGGATGCCCTGCTACAAACTGGGCGTCCGGTTCGGCAGATCCGACATGGTAAAAAGATTCTATCGAAGCCGGCGCAGCGGGTTCTACTTCGCGGTCGCGGTGGAAGGCGATGTGGAGTCTGGTGATGACGTAAAACTCCTCGGCCGGGACTCCGGAGCGGTGACCATTGCTGCATCATTCCTGAACGGGGGCAGAGACCAGGATGACTAATGGTGAGCCAGACGCTCCCCCGCGCAATCCCGATCCACTATTCAGTTTTGCATCAGCCCTGCACTTCGGGTAACTCCTCTCCCAACCACCGGGGATTTTCCGCTGTGCCGTCTAAGATCGATGTCGTCTTGAAAGGCTCGTACTCACCGGTGCCGGCGGCCTTTGCGGTTCGAGCGAGCAGCCAGGCACGCTCCTGGGGAGTGAATGCCTTGAACGTATCCGCGGCGTGCCGATGGAACCACTTCACTCGCGACATGCGCGGGAGGACCGTTGAGCGGGATGAAACGCCACCGTACACCAGCTATTGGCTTGCCGGTGCCAGCTCGGGATCGTACAG
>JBDTQP010000111.1:0-9719 GCA_039932125.1 Gemmatimonadota bacterium | reverse complement strand
AGCTTGATCTCGCGCTCGAGCTGCCCGGATCTCCCCTTGAAGCGGTCATGTCAACGGAGGTATGGACCGAGCTCTATGAGCGGATGACGGTGCTGGTTAGCGAGCACAAGACGACGCTCATTTTTGTGAACACGCGAAGGCTGGCTGAACGACTGGCGCGCCAGCTGGCAGAACGCCTGGGTGAGGATGCGGTCACTGCACACCATGGCAGTCTCGCGAAAGAGAAGCGACTCGATGCCGAGGAGCGGCTCAAGACCGGCAAGCTCAAGGCACTGGTCGCCACAGCATCGCTCGAGCTTGGCATCGATATCGGACACGTAGACCTGGTATGCCAGATCGCCTCCCCCCGGCGGATCGCAACCTTCCTCCAGCGCGTTGGCCGCTCGGGGCACACGGTGTTCGGGAAGCCCAGGGGTCGGCTCTTCCCCCTCACTCGGGACGATCTGGTTGAGTGCACGGCCTTGATCAGATCGGTTCGGCATGGTGAGCTCGATAGCCTGATCCTGATGGACAAGCCGCTGGACGTGCTCGCGCAGCAGGTCGTCGCCGAGTCTGCGGCAGAAGATTGGGACGAAGGGGCGCTCTTCGATCTCTTCCGCGGTGCCCTGCCCTACCGCAGCCTCACGCGAGCCGAGTTCGATGAAGTCGTGAAGATGGTTTCGGAAGGTTTCTCCACCCGGCGCGGGCGGAGAGGAGCACTGGTCCACCACGATGCGATCAATCATCGCATTCGCGGCCGGCGGGGCGCCCGGATGACGGCGATCATGTCGGGCGGCGCGATTCCCGAGAATGCCGACTACCGCGTGGTGCTCGAGCCCGAAGGGCTGACCATCGGCACACTCAATGAAGACTTCGCGATCGAGAGTATCGCCGGCGACATCTTTCAGCTCGGCAATACCTCCTGGCGAATTCTCCAGGTGGCAAGCGGCACAGTGCGAGTAGAGGACGCGAAGGGATTGCCGCCTTCAATTCCTTTCTGGCTCGGCGAAGCGCCGGCCCGTAGCGACGAGCTGTCCGCCGCTGTAGCCGATCTTCGAAAAGAAGTTGAAGTACGGCTGGAGGATCGGGAGGGAGCTGTCCGCTGGATTCTCCAGGAGCTTGGCTCGGACAGCGGGCCGACTATGGCAGCCGCGGAACAGATCGTTGCCTACTTTGGGGAATCGGTCAGGATGCTTGGGGTCCTGCCCACGCAGGAAACGATTGTCGCCGAGCGGTTCTTCGATGAGGCCGGCGGAATGCAGATGGTTCTGCATTCTCCGTTTGGCGGCCGGATGAACCGCGCATGGGGTCTGTCCCTGCGGAAGCGATTCTGCCAATCGTTCAACTTCGAGCTGCAGGCCGCCGCGACAGACGAGGCGTTGCTGCTGTCTCTCGGACCACAGCACTCGTTCCCGCTGGAAGATGTCTTCCGGTTTTTGCACACCGAATCGGTCGAGCGCGTGCTGGTCCAGGCGCTGCTCGACGCGCCGATGTTCGGCACCCGCTGGCGCTGGAATGCCAATATCTCGCTGGCCGTGCCTCGGAGTCGAGGAGGCGCCAAGGTTCCCCCGCCGTTTCAGCGAATGCAGGCCGAGGACCTACTCGCGGCTGTGTTCCCTGATGCGGCCGCCTGCATCGAAAACATCGCGGGAGACCGGGAAGTCCCCGACCATCCACTCGCGCGACAGACTATCCATGACTGTCTTCACGAGGTCATGGATATCGACCGGCTGCTCGATGTCATTGCCCGGATGGGTCGGGGCGAGATCAAGGTCGTGGCGAGAGATCTGCCAGAGCCTTCCCCGCTTTCCCACGAGATCCTGAACGCCAAACCCTATTCCTTTCTGGACGATGCGCCGCTAGAGGAGCGCCGGACCCAGGCCGTAATGACCCGTCGCGCGCTCGATCCGTCCTCCGCTGGAGACCTTGGCGCTCTCGACGCGGCAGCGATCGAGCGTGTACGGGAAGAGGCGTGGCCTGATCCGCGCGATGCGGACGAAATGCACGATGCCCTCATGGTTTCGGGATTCATCGGAAGCAGCGAAGCTGGGGCGCCGGAAGGCGGAGAAGAAAAAGACTCGAATGAGAACGGAAGGTGGACTGAATTCCTCGATGCGCTGGCAGGTGCAGGGCGTGCGTTCCAGGTGAAGGTAGATGGCGGGGGATTCTGGGTGGCAGCTGAACGCCTCAGTGAAATCCTGAATGTTCACCCTCTCGCGACGATCGAACCCATTCTTCCCCGTCTCCCCCCTTCCCCGGCTCCCCGCGAAGAAGCGATCCGGGAACTCTTTCGCGGGCGTTTGGAAATAGTGGGGCCGACGACAGCGCCGGAGCTTGCAGCATCGCTCGGCATCGAGACATCTGACGCCGACATTGCGCTGGCGATGCTGGAGCATGAGGGCGTCGTTCTCCGCGGCCACTTTACTCCGCCTCCTGGTAATCCGGATAGCCAACCAGCCGTCACCAGATCCGGGCAGCTTGAATGGTGCGATCGCCGCCTGCTCGCCCGGATTCACCGGTACACGATCAACCGGCTTCGGTCGGAGATTGCGCCGGTCAATGCTGCGGAGTTCATGAATTTCCTGCTTGCCTGGCAGAAAGTGAGACCGGAGCAGCGGATTCGTGGACCCGAAGGTCTGGCTGCAGTGATCACCCAGCTGGATGGTTATGAATGCCCGGCGGCCGCGTGGGAGAGCGAAATTCTCGGCGCTCGTTCCGACGATTATGACGCAACGCAGCTGGACACGCTCTGTCTCACTGGCCGGGTAGCGTGGGGACGACTGGGTGCTGAGGTTTCGAGACGGCCTGCCGAGGGGCTTACGGTCGCCCACTCTGGCCCGGCTCGTCCGATCCGTTCAACTCCGATCGCCCTTTTTCTTCGCGCGAACGCAGAACAATGGCTCGAGCTGAGCAGGGGAACCGATAGCGCGAGTCGGGTAGAAGGGCTTTCCACTTATGCCAAAGAAGTGCTCGAGGTTCTGGTTCGTCGTGGCGCCTCCTTCTTTCACGACCTGGCGCAGGGCTCAGGGCTTCTTCCTACCCAGGTCGAGCAGGCGTTGGCCGAGCTGTCGGCCACCGGCCTGGTGACTTCAGACAGTTTCGCTGGACTTCGTGCGCTGCTGGTGCCTTCCGACAAACGCAAACCCTTCGGCAACAGTACTCGACGTCATCGAATGGCAGCGACCGGTGTCGAGAATGCCGGCCGGTGGTCCCTCCTCAGGCCGGACCATCACACGAGCACTGAAGAGGAAGCCATTGCGGCCGCAGCCTGGTGCTACCTCCGACGTTACGGCGTGGTCTTCAAGCGCGTACTCGCACGGGAGAGTCTCCCGGTTCCCTGGCGGAAACTGGCCATGTTCTACCGCCGGCTCGAGGCACGCGGGGAGATTCGCGGCGGACGTTTTGTCCATGGCATGTCCGGCGAACAGTTTGCGCTGCCTGAGGCAGTCGGGCAGCTACGTGCCATTCGCAAGGAAGGAGCACGAGGCCAGCTCATCAGCATCAGCGCGGCGGATCCGCTCAACCTGGTGGGTATCGTCACCCCGGGTGAGCGCGTCCCCGCGCTTCGAAAGAATCGCGTTCTATTCGAGGACGGTGTGCCGATGGCCGCGCTGGAGGGCGGGGTAATGCGTCCGCTTACGGAGTTCGGCAGCGAGCGTACCCATGAGCTTGAGCGTGCCTTGGTGAGAAGGCGAGTCCTCCAGAAAATCCCCGGGCAGGTTGCTGCAGGAACTTGAGGAAGCAAAGCGGAAGGCGGCAAGAATAGTGGGCGAGTACTCATCAGACGAGACTCGCCCTTTCTGTCTTATCTACCAGGGCGCGGTGATGAAGGTGAGTCGTGGTCGCATTGAAGAGCTGGAGATCGCAGGATCTCGATGAGGCCGAAATAAAATCCCCTCACACCGAGGGGATTTGTTCGCTTCGCTCTGCACGCCGAAGCGCGGACATCTCCGGTATTGACTTCAGGGCTTTGAATTTGCCGGGTGAACAGTCACCGTCGGTTTGGTAATGACCACAGTGTCTTTGGTGGTACCTACCTCGACGGTCGGAGTGTGTATCGTGTCCTTTACAGTACCCACCACCGGTTTGTCCACGATGATCGTATCCTTCTGGGTTCCCACAACTGGCTTATTGACCTCGTACTCTCCATCGCCAGTTTTCTTGCATCCAAGCAGCGCGAGTACTGCCAGCGATCCCGCTAGAATGTGTTGGCGCACAGGTAACCCCCAAGACGGTTTAAGTGATCCAGCTAATTCTCCCGCCCCCCTGGAGCAGGATCGGGGCAACCCCGACCCCGTGCCTGCAATCTGGCGAACTTACTGGCCGGGCCCTGTGTCATGGATCACCCGGAAGTGTGGTGAAAAATTTGACAGACCGTTGTGGTCTTCCGGGAAACTCGGGCGTTATATACGCCGTACCCGGTAGCCATCCCCCTTTTCCGTGAGCAATTCATGAGGTCTTCATTGTGTGAAAATCTGCCTTCCACTTTTCGTGGTCGGGCATTCCTGGCTGCTATCCTGATATCCCTGTCACCAGCGGCAGCCTTCGGCCAGAACGCCGCGCCTGCTCCTCGAGCCTCGCTGCTTGCCGCTGACCGAGCAGCCTCCGCGGCGGTGCTCCAACAGGGACTTGCGGCAGGCCTCGGTAGTGTCCTCTCGGACGGCGCCGTTCTCCTCTATGAAGGCGCGCCAGTCACAGCGGGGAAAGAAGCGGTTCAGCGGCTGCTGCTGGCCCAGCCTGTCCTGCGGGGCCTCAAGCTGCAATGGCTGCCGATTGTGATCGCGCTTTCGAGCGATGGCCTGATGGGGATGACGTCGGGACCGACGGTGATCGCGCGAAGAGGTCAGTCAATAGATTCCGTGTTGCAGTACGGACACTACATCAGCGTCTGGCGCCGCCGGGCCGCTGATGCCCCATGGAGAATTACTGCTCTCCTGGAAAATGGGCTGGCTGATCCCGACTCTGTGGTGCTGGGCTTTCCCACCGGCAGTGATCAGCTTTCCGTAATGGGAGGGCGTCCATTCGCGGACGCCGACATCGCCTTTGCGAAGCTCGCCGCCGATAGCGGTGCCCCGATCGCCTTTGGCACCTTTGCGGCGTTGGATGCGACCACTCCCCCAGGAACCGGAATGGTGACGGTCGGTGCTCCGGCTATTCGCGCCAGGATGCAGGCGATCGGCGCCGGGAACTCCGTATGGAGGTGGCATCCGGTTCACGCCGGCTCGTCGGCGTCCGGCGATCTTGGCTTCACTGTTGGCGAGTCCGCCATCGCCGAGTCAGGTGAGCCGAATGCGCCGACCTCTCACGGCAAGTACCTGACGATATGGCGCCGCCAGCAGGATGGATCGATCCGCTATATCCTTGATTCCGGGAATTCACGGCCCGTGGAGGGTCGCTAGCCCGACCACTTTAACCCCGCGGCTTTTTCAACTCTGGAAGTACACGAAACGCCCGGCCGTCTGGCCCGGGCGTTTTGATTCGCGGCTGGCAGTCTTGAACTGGAGACTCCCTGGTCACTATGCTCCTCGGAAGTCCCCCTGGTTTCAGCAGCTCGCTCTAGAAAAATCTTCGTACCGCGTACAGCACCAGGCTCACCACGAGAGAGATGAGGAGCATCGAGACGATCGGCACATGAAGATGAGCGTTATCGCTCTCAATCCGAATATCGCCCGGCAGACGACCGAACCATCCCAGGGCTCCCGCCCAGATCAACAGTCCGGCGATCGCTACAACGATACCGATTCCCACCAGAACCAGACCGGTGTTCCCATTCTCCATTTTCAGCATGGCATATCGTACGGAGAAGTCTACTTTCCCTGAAGCGTCCCCAGAATGCTCTGGAGACTCAGTGTCCGCGAACGGGCCTGAATCTGCTCCTGTACTTTGGGGTAAATCGTGCCGGCGTCCTGCTGAAAACGGGTGAAGAGCGCTCGAAGATCCGCCGTGCTCAGCTTCCGGCCCTGCGCGTAATATTGCTTGGCAACATGGCCCAGCGCGTAGGTAGATGCGAAGGTGATGGCGGCACCGCCGGCAACCCGACCGGCACCACCGAGCAGGCCACCGAGAAGACCGCCGGCGAGCCCGCCGAGTACCTTGATGACCACACCTTCCATCGCCTGGGCCGCAGCCCCGAGGCCGAGCGTCGCAACCAGGTCCTTGACCTGGTTGGCATCAAGTTGCTGTCCATAACGCTGGCCGATCTGGTAAACCAGCCGGAGTTGAAGCGGCAGGACGGCGATATTCGCGAGGCGGTCAGGAAGAATCTCAAGCGCACCCGTCAGCATGGCCTGCTGCAGAATCTGCTCGTCCAATGCAGCATCGTTCGATGCACCCGGTTCTGGCGGTACGGTCGAGGGAGTCAGCGCAACTCCAGACAGCGCACCAGCCCTGTGCGTCATCTCCTCGACAGCGATGGCGGTCAGCCCCAGCTTGTCCCGCAGGAGCTCAAGGAAGGTCTGCTCGGCGAGGTTGGTCATCCCATCCGCATGGCAGACGGCGAGCGCGGTCTCATACGCGGTCCGGCGCGCCTCGTCATCCGAAAGCCGGGTGGCGAGATCCGAGATGCGAAGACTCCCCGCTGAGACCTGCTGAATGACCTGGCTCACATCGGGAGATCCGATGCGGGCTACGAACGCATCAATCGCCGCCTGCTCGGCGGCGCCGGATTGCCCGTCAGCCCTGGCGGCCAGCATGGCAATGGCAATCATGAATGGATAGTCGGTCTGGTTCATGTCGAGACTCAATCAGTGTGAGGGTCACCCGGAAAGTAATCGAGATCGCGGAAAATAATCGCCGCTCGGCCTCGCTTGGCAGAACCCCGACGAGCCATTAGCTCTCAGTAAATGTCCCGATACGGCGCGGCCCTGTTTCTGGAGTCTTATGCGTAGCCTGGTTCCTCTACTCGCCTCAATAGTCCTGCTGGCGTTCGCCTGTCAGAACGATAATGCTTCGACTGAGAATGCGACCATCCAGATGGATAGCTCGGTAACGTTTCAGACCTGGCTTGGGTGGGGTGGCCGGTCGGCGACCGATGTCCCCAATCCGGCAAAGACCCAGATTCTGGACGCAGCCGTCAATGATCTCGGGTTGACGCTGACCGGGGTACCGGCCCGTTTCAAAGCGGGGAAAGAGAATCCTGGCATGATCGGCTGGGACAGCGTTGAGACAATGAAGCTCGCCTCACAATGGGCGGCACCCCTCAAACAGCGGGTCTCGTCGGACTTTATCTTCACCGTCCGTGCGATTGGCGAGCCGGCGGACCGTAACGAAATCGTTCGTGTGCTGAATGCGCTCAAGACTCTGGGGCTCGTGCCGGATGTCTGGATCGTAGAGAACGAACCGGATATCGGCACCCGGTTGCCGGTCGGCGAGCTGGCGGACAGCATGGCCATGACATGCTCGGTCTTCAGGCAGCAGGGCATTCCGACCGTGGTTTCCGGGCCAACTATGTCTACCGTGGCCGGCACGCTGTCCTATGCCCAGGTGCTTCGGAACGATTCGCGGCTTACCGGCTGCCTCGGGGAATGGACGTTCCATCAGTACGGAACGACGACAAGAGCGCAGCTCCAGGCTCTGGCCGCTCTTGGCGAAGAGACGGGATTACCCATCAAAATGGATGAGCACCACGGCGCTCCAGTCAGCGAGCTGATGGACGATATCGAATTCGCGAATCTCGCCGCCTGGCAGCGCGATGGCTTTGCCGGGAATGGATGCCAGAGCTGCTACTCACTCTACTCGACTCCCAATGGAGTTCAGTGGTTTCTTGCTGGCAACACCGGATTCTACCGCCAGTTTACCCGCGCGATCAGGCCTGGTATGGTGCGCTGGAAAGCGACGAGCAGCAACGGCGCTGTTCGCGCGGTCGCGTTTGGCGGCGGAAGCAAAGCCGCCGTAGTCGTCCAATCCAGCGGAGGCGGGGCGATTACCATGGGTGGCCTGCCGGCCGGAACGTACGAAGTGTCCTACACGCTGGGGAACGGACGCTGGACGGGAGCGGGCACTGCCAGCCCCCAATCCGTCACCCGGCCCAGTGTGACGATCACCGGCGGACAGGATTTGCAGACCAGTCTGCCGGCTGCCGGCGTGCTGACGGTGCGCCGACTCTGAGGTAGGGTGAACGACGGCGCGACAAGCCGCTGAGCGGAAGGCTTCATGACTGCCCCGCTGCGACGCTAAAGATGTTCTGCGTTGATCTCGATTGTGTTCCTGTCCGGATCCAGCAAAAAAACCTGGGGATATCCTACGGTACCATGGGGACTCTCTTTGGTTTTGAACAGCGGATCGGACGCTCCGGGGTGATATCCTCGCGAATGCAGGTAAGTCAGCGTTTTCGGATAGCTCCCCACCCGTATCGCGAAATGCACATCCCGGGAATCCGCGAGTTTGCCAATGCGAAAGGTGGGGTTGCTGTCGCTGACGATGAGATGAAGCTGGCCATCGCCGACCTGGTACCATGCCCCGGCGAAGGAGAATGAAGGTCGCTCGATTTCTTCAAGTTGCAGCAGGTCTTCGTAGAACCGGCGCGACCTCGCCAGATCGGTTACCGGAAGGCTGACATGGTGAAGCGCTTCAATTTCCATGGATGACCTCGGGCAATTGGCAGAGGGTAACGCCTGGGGAGCATGACACTGGTCGAACACAATTCTCGATCACCAATCAATGCTCGCCGCCTGCCCACTTGCTCAGTCAGTTCGGAGAGTCATTGCCGGGTCCAGGCGCGCCGCGCGCCGCGCAGGAAGGTAGGCCGCGATGAGTCCAACCAGGCCAATCACGAGGATGGCAACCGCGATGGAAGGCACATCAAGCGGCGATACTCCGTAGAGCAGGCCGGCGGTGATTCTCATTGTCCCCAGGGAAACGACAAGTCCAAGAAAGCTGCCGATCATGACCAGCCCGAATGTCTCGCCCACGATACGACCAACGATGGCATAGGGAGCGGCACCCAGGGCCAGGCGTAAACCAATTTCGCTCGTGCGGGCCGCGACCGTATACGAGACGATCCCAAGTAACCCCACGGCGGCGAACGCGAGCGCCAGTACG
Source organism: Gemmatimonadota bacterium (assembly GCA_039932125.1). Classification (GTDB taxonomy): domain Bacteria; phylum Gemmatimonadota; class Gemmatimonadetes; order Gemmatimonadales; family GWC2-71-9; genus DASYPP01. The sequence continues at coordinate 701 of JBDTQP010000111.1, read as the reverse complement.
CTGAACACTCCCGCCAAAGTTGCCATCGAGGTCTCTGCCCCGTACAGATCGCGAACCTGCTCGGCCACCGTGCCCGGCCAGAACAGCGACAGGTTCGGATCTACATCGTGAACCGCGCTTCTGATCGCCGGTATCAGCGCGTTGGCATTCCCCGTGGTCCGGGCTTCGATCCACTGCTGACCCATCCGTTGCGCCGGAGCCTGGGCGAGGGGGATGTAGAGACCGCACGACGCCTTGCCGCGATCGGCCGGGTCCCGGCTATAGGTGAGAATGTCCCCGGTTACTCCGACCACAACCCGCGACCCGGACTCTCCGGTTATACGAAGCGTCTTCCCGATGGCATCGCCAGAGGGAAAGTAGACTCGCGAAGCCACCCGGCTCACCATGACCACCTGCTGCGACCCCTCGGTGTCATCATCGGTGAACTCGCGACCCTTCAGCAGTGGAACGCCGGTTGTTTCGAGAAACCGGGGACTGACGGGAAGGGCACCTGGCGGCGCTGGTGATTCCCCGGCACCCGGCGCCTCGCACACGTCGCGTCCACTCGACGCCAGCCGCGCTCGCGAGGTCGTCACGGAGCGCACTCCGGACACACTTTCGAGGCGTTCTCGAAGCTGCTGATAGAGCTGAAGCTCCCGCACCCCGGTGTATCCGAGCGTGGCAGGATAGATCGCGAATAGCAGCACGTGCTCCCGCTCAAA
>JBDTQP010000110.1:0-9869 GCA_039932125.1 Gemmatimonadota bacterium | reverse complement strand
GCCGCCGCCCGCGCCGCCGGCTCGCTCCTCTACGGCCTCGCCCCCCACGATCCCGGTATTGCCAGTCGAAAACTGCCCTTCGCTGTCCGGTCGTTTTTCGTCGTTCCTGTGGTAACCACGTTTCAGCACGCCAGTCTATATCCCTAACTCCATGAGTTCCCGGAATGAGCGGAGCCTACTCGCAACCCCTTGTGTATTTCTTTGGCCAGGGCCGAGCAGACGGCACGGCGACGATGAAGGACATCCTGGGCGGGAAAGGCGCTGGCCTGGCGGAGATGACGAACCTGGGGATACCGGTCCCGCCCGGCTTCACCATTGCTTCGACGCTCTGCCAGACCTATCTCGAAACCTCTTCGTTTCCTCCCCGGCTCCGGGCCCAGGTCGAAACCGCGCTTCAGCGCCTCGAAGCCGCGACCGGCCGGCAGTTTGGCGGATCCGCCAATCCGCTGCTGGTCTCGGTCCGTTCGGGCGCCGCCGTCTCGATGCCCGGTATGATGGAGACGATCCTCAACCTGGGGCTCAATGACGCCACGGTTGAGGGTCTCACCCGGCAGAGCAACAACCCGCGTTTCGCCTTCGATTCCTACCGCCGCTTCGTCCAGATGTATGGTGCCGTCGTATTCGACCTCCCCAAGCAGCCGTTCGAGCACCTGCTCGAGGAACGGAAGAAAACCTGCAAGGTCGATCGCGACATCGATCTTCCCGTCGAGGAGCTCACCGCGCTGGTCAAGGACTACAAGCGTCTTATTCAGCAGGAGACGGGAAAGGATTTCCCGGACGACCCGATGGACCAGCTCTGGGGAGCCATTGCCGCCGTGTTCGAAAGCTGGAACACCCGCCGGGCCAACGACTATCGGAAGATGCACGACATTCCCGACAGCATGGGGACTGCGGTGAATATTGTCACCATGGTCTTTGGCAACATGGGCGAGGACTGCGGGACGGGCGTTGCGTTTACCCGCGACCCTTCGACCGGCGAACGCGCACTGTACGGCGAATATCTGCTCAACGCACAGGGCGAGGATGTCGTCTCCGGCATGCGCACACCGGAGCCGATCAGCACGCTCAAGGAGCAGATGCCGCAGGTGTACAATGATCTCGACAAGATGGCCCGCACCCTGGAGCGCCACTTTCGTGATGTCCAGGACATGGAGTTCACCATCGAGCGGGGGCGCCTGTACATGCTGCAGACCCGCCGGGGCCAGCGCTCGGGGCATGCGGCAGTGCGCATCTCGTGTGAAATGGTGGACGAAGAGTTGATCAGCGAGGAAGAAGCGGTCGCGCGCATCCCTCCTAACGACCTGAACCAGCTGCTTCACCCGACGATTGACCCGAACGAGGAACTGGATCTCCTGACTATCGGCCTCCCCGCGTCACCAGGTGCCGCATCGGGTGCGGTCGTCTTCAACGCCGATCTCGCCGAAGAAATGGGCAAGAAGGGCGAAGCAGTCATCCTGGTCCGCCGCGAAACCAGCCCGGAAGACTTCCACGGCATGGTAGCCGCGAAAGCCATCCTCACCGCGCGCGGCGGTATGACATCTCACGCCGCCGTCGTTGCTCGTGGCATGGGCAAACCCTGCGTGGCGGGCGCCCAGGAGATTCACGTCGATGAACCGGCCGGCAGCTTCTCCATTAACGGCAGAAACATCAAGGGCGGTGAATGGATCACGGTCGATGGCGCGAGCGGCAAAGTCTACGCCGGCCGGGCGCAGCTCATCGCGCCGGAGCTCTCGGGAAACTTTAATCGAGTGATGAAGTGGGCCGACAAGATCCGGCACCTCCGCGTTCGCGTCAATGCGGACACGCCGGCCGACGCCCATCGCGGCCGCGACTTCGGCGCCGAAGGTATCGGCCTCTGTCGCACCGAGCACATGTTCTTCGAGGGTGAACGGATCAACGCGATGCGGGAGATGATTCTCGCCACCGATGCCGCCGGGCGGAAGAAGGCGCTGGGCAAACTGCTTCCGATGCAGCGCTCCGACTTCGAGGGAATCTTCCGAGCCATGGAGGGGTACCCCGTCACCATTCGCCTGCTCGATCCTCCTCTCCACGAGTTCCTGCCCAAGGAGCCGGAGGAGATCGAGAGGCTGGCGCAACAGATGGGCAAGACCGTGAAAGAAGTCCAGCGCACGATCGAATCCCTCGCGGAAGTCAACCCGATGCTCGGCCTGCGCGGCTGCCGGCTCGGGATCATGTATCCTGAAATCACGGTGATGCAGGTGCGAGCGATCTTCGAGGCGGCGTGCACCGTTGCCTCGCGCAAGGGGCGGGTCATGCCCGAAGTCATGATTCCGCTGGTCGCCCACGTGGTAGAATTCCGGAAGCAGGCGCTCATCATCCGCCAGACGGCGGAGGAAGTCTTTCGCGAGCGCCAGATTACGGTTCCCTACCTGCTCGGCACAATGATCGAGCTGCCCCGGGCGGCGCTGACGGCCGATGAAATCGCGCGCGAAGCGCAGTTCTTCTCGTTCGGCACCAACGACCTGACCCAGACGACGTGGGGATTGTCCCGCGACGACGCCGGCGTCTTCCTCCCGTCCTACCTGGAAGACAATATCATAGACAACGATCCTTTCGCCGTTCTCGATATTCAGGGTGTCGGCAAGCTGATCTCGATGGCCGTGCAGCTGGGCCGGGGGACTCGGCAGGACCTGAAGGTAGGGATCTGCGGCGAGCACGGCGGGGAGCCCAATGCCGTCGCCTTCTGCGAGGAGCAGAAAATGAACTATGTCTCCTGTTCGCCATTTCGCGTTCCGATCGCTCGGCTGGCGGCCGCCCAAGCCGCCCTTATGGGGCGAGGAACGATGGATCGCACCCGGGCAACCGTGTAGTAACCACCGAGCCTTGTGCCCCTCTCCATCGAGAGGGGCTTTTTCTCCCTGCTTTGATCCTCCAGCCAGCGCAATTATCATCGAGCATTCGCTTTACATCTCCCCGCAACCACGAGAAAACCCATGGGCGCCGCCGCCGCTGTCGTATTGAGGAAAGAACGCGACCTCGTCGGCAAGTTCCAGGAAGCCGGTGCCCTGTCCACCGATAAGGCCCGCACGCTCACGGAGCTTCGGATACACGATAGCGGAGTCGCCTGGCGACGGTTGACCCGCCGCGCCGTAGTCCGTGAAGGGGCTCCCGGCACCTGGTATGTCGACCTCCCGTCATGGGAAGCGCTTCGGTATATCCGGCATCGAATGCTCTTTGTCATCCTGGCCATAGTCCTCATCGCTCTTGTCGGCGGGCTTGTCCTGACTCCGAAATAAAGTGGCCAATTCAAAACACATATCACTCGCATCCGCCATTGCGAGCGTACCGACACCGGATGGCAGAGTATTCGCTGAGCTGTTTGCCCATGGAACGCTTGCGGTCGAGCTGTATGCACCGAAAGGCATTGACCCCCAGACGCCGCACTCGCGCGATGAAGTGTACGTCGTGGCCCGCGGAGCAGGGATTTTCTATGACGGAGCCGAGCGCGTGCACATCGCGCCAGGCGACTTTCTCTTCGTGGCGGCGGGCCGTACCCATCGCTTCGAGGATTTCACCGATGACCTTGCGGTATGGGTCTTTTTCTATGGACCGGATGGTGGCGAGCGGCTGGGTCCCGCCTGATCAATTCATTCGATGCCGACCACATCCACTGCCTCTCAACCCCTCGCCTCCCTCTCCGGGCTCCGTAAGCATCTCCGCTCGCTGGCGAATCCTGCCCGGGCCGCGTTGGTGGCCGGGTATTTCAAAACCGGTGCGGGCCAGTACGGTGAAGGTGACCGCTTCCTCGGCGTTACGGTACCGCAGCTGCGAGCTACTGTGCGGGCTTTTTCGGGAGATCGCATCGCCGTAGCCACGCAACTGCTTCAATCACCGTGGCACGAGGAACGACTTCTCGCGGTGATACTCCTGGTCCGCGTATACGAAAAGGGTTCGGAGGCAGAGCGCGCAACTATTTACCGGCTGTACCTCGCGAACGCCGGCCGCATCAACAATTGGGACCTGGTCGATGTCTCCGCCCCCGGCATCGTCGGCGCGCACCTCCTCACCCGAAACCATGCCGTTCTCGACCGTCTCGCCCGATCGCCGGTGCTCTGGGAGCGCCGCATCGCTATTGTCGCCACCCAGCACTTCATCCGGCGCGGCTTCTACGATACCACGATGCGGCTGGCCGCCAGGCTTGCTGCCGACGAACAGGACCTGATCCATAAGGCCGCAGGGTGGATGCTTCGTGAGGTCGCGGATCGGGATCGGCCGCTGGTGACGCGTTTTCTCAATCGATACGCGTCGACGTTGCCCCGCACAATGCTTCGATATGCGATTGAGAAATTTCCCGTGAGGTTGCGGCGGGGGTACATGGCGATTCCGCGTTCGGTACGTGACACCAGGCCGTAGCCTCAACCGTACTGGTGGGCTCACATTTCGGAGACGCCGATGCTTCGTACATTGTGGACCACCACGCTTGCCATACTGCTGGCGATCCCACTCGCCGCCCAGGATTCCCCCGACCGTGCTGAGCTCCGTGCCGCCATTGACCAGGGCAATGCGGCCTATATCGCGGCCTTCGGCCGGGCCGATGCGGCAGCTCTCGCAGCGGTGTACGATGCCCATGGGGCGAGGCTCAACGAGCACGGGACCGTCGCCCAGGGCACCGACGCCATCACCAGGGATGTCGCGGCGTTCGTCCACCAGGTCGGTCCCGTGACGGTTCACCTGGAGACGGTTGAATTCTGGCGGTTGGACGACCTGCTCTATGAGACCGGCAAATGGTCCTATACTTTCACCCCGCGGGGCCAGGCGCAGCAGACGATTGGCGGCCGGTATGTGACCACCTGGAGGCGGCAAGCCCAGGGTGGCTGGAAGATCCTGGCCGACATGGGTGTCCCTGGAACCTGATCTCTTTCAAGCGAGTTATCGTGGCGACCGGCTCTACCATCTACAACTTCGCCATCGAGCTCGCCGACGTCGATCGCGGTGTGTACGAGTCTCTCGAGCTTCGCGTCGCCTGTCATCCCTCGGAGACCGAGGAGTACCTTCTGACGAGGGTCCTTGCCTACTGCCTCGAGTGCACTGAAGGAATTTCCTTCGGAAAGGGGCTCAGTGAGCCCAACGAGCCGGCCCTGACCGTTCGCGATCTGACAGGGGCACTGTGCGCCTGGATCGAAGTGGGTTCACCGGACGCGGCACGTCTCCATAAGGCAAGCAAGGGATCACCCCGGGTGGCGGTCTATACTCACAAGGATCCTGCACAGCTGGTGCGTCAATGGAGTGGCGAGCGCATTCACCGGTCCGGCGAGCTCGAGCTCTACGGGGTCGACAGGCTTCTTCTCGCTGCCCTGGTTCCCCATCTCGCCCGCCGGATGTCCTTCGCACTCTCGGTGAGCGATCGAGAGCTCTACATCACCATTGGTGATGTGACCCTGAACGGCCCTGTGGAGCGTCACGTCCTGATCGGTTCCTGAACATTCCTGTCCTCCGGCGCACACACATGGATCCCAGGCGTCCAATCGGTCCCCAGCTCCCGACACTCGCGTCAGCCTCCTGCACGCGCGCTATGCGTCAGCTCTTCTCGCCAGTCGCCGATGCGTTCCGGCGCTATTGGGGCACGTCGCTCCTTCTCATCATCTCAGCTGCAGCAGCGCTCGCCGCGACAACGCCAGTCACCTGGTTCGCCAGTCATGAATCGGCGCCAGCCCTGACTCTCGTCTCAGCGGCAATATCCGATCTTGGAATGCACTGGAGCGCCAACGCAACCACGCCTGCCGCAACACAGCAGGCAGCCATCAGCGGACTGTACCGGCTCCTGCTCGTTGCGGCGCTCGCCGCATTGGCGCTCGCCGCGCTCACAGTTTTGAGTATCGGAGCCGCTCGGGCGTCGGCCCGAGCGACCGAGCTGGCAATCCGCCGAGCGGTTGGGGCGTCCCGGCGGACCCTCTTTGGGTCTGCGATGATTGAAGGTGTCGTCACCGGCGCCATCGCGCTGCTGGTCGGTGGGCTGGTCGGCGTTGTCGGCGCCCGGAGCGCTGCCGCTGCCTGGCCGGGCTCAGTCAGCGGCAGCACAATGTCACTGAGCCTGAGGCTCGCCCTGGCGATCACCGCTGTCGTTCTCCTCGCTGCACTCCTGCAGCTGCTCGCAAGCACCGGCAGGAGAGTCACTGAGCGCCCTCCCAAGCCTCTCGAGCTTTACATCCCCGCCCTCCAGCTCGGCATGGGTCTCACCGTCCTCGTGGCGAGCGGGATGATTCTCCGGGAGGCACAGCGTGTGCTGGAGCACGGCCGGCACGCGCCGGGAAGCGGCTGGATATTTCATCTCGCAGTCCCCGATTCCAGCCGTGAAGAACGGTCCCGGCAGTATCAGCTTCTCCTGTCACAGTTGCACCATACAGCTGGAATAGAGGTCGCAAGTCTTACCAGCCCCGGTGCGAATACCGGGCTCGGCATGGTGGACGCAGTTACCACCGACTGCGGTTTCTGTTCTGACGGTGGTGTCTTTCTCAAATGGCACGCAGTGTTCACCACCCATCAGTTCGTCAGCGCTGACACTTTCAGCGCTCTGGGTTTGGCAGTAATCGAGGGACGGGGCATCACGTCGGGCGATGACTGGAACGCGGAGCCGATCGCGCTTGTAAGCGCTGGACTGGCCCGCAAACACTTTCAAAAAGGCGAGGCTATCGGGCGCCAGGTCCGTCTCGACCTGAATGGCTCCCGGTGGTACACCGTGGTTGGCGTCGTGGATGATCGTGCGCCCGTTGGATTCGGTACCGGCGTCCAGCCGGTCTCAACGGTCTATCTGAGCGTTCTCCAGCAACCACCCACGCAAGCAGAGCTTCTGGTGCGCAGCACATCGAGTACTGACTCACTTGGCGCGGTGCAGAGGATCCTCCGGAGTTCTGTCCACCCAGGCGACATTAGCAGATCAACGAGCGAGCATGAACTCTTTTCCGCCGAGAGCAGGCCGTTCACCTGGTTCGGAGACCGCTTCAGACTTCTTGGCTGGACCATGCTTGCAATCACGCTACTGGGCACGTTTGTGCTCATGAAGCTCTGGGTTACTTCCCTGCTCCCTGAATTGGGGCTTCGTCGAGCCATGGGAGCGAAACGACCCCACGTCCTGGTCTTTGTTCTTATCCGGGCCGCCGCAACCGGCATTGCGGGCATCGGAATTGGTCTCTGGTTCGGACCCGCGCTCTGGGATAGTCTTCCCGACATATTGCGGGACATACCCCCCTGGGATGCTTCCATCGTGGCTCCATTCGCCGCGCTCCTCGTCGCCATCGCCGGGCTCGGTGCGTTATTCCCTGCAATACACGCCGTGGGAGCGACGCCAGCCGAGCTGATCGGGAAGGATGGTTGATGCGGCGAGTGAGGTCTGCTCGGACCATCCATTGAAATCGCCCTGCTACCGCCAAGGTGACGAAAACACCATCCTCACCTGTCAATAACTGCTAATTTCTTCCGTGCCCTCAAACCACGGAGAGCAGGATGCCCGCGAAAACACCAGCCAGCCAGAGAGCGAAAAAGGGAGCCACCACCTCCAGGGATGCCGCATCCAGTGGCCCTGAGCCCAAGCTCGCCGAATACCGGCGGAAGCGGGATTTCTCAAGAACCGCGGAGCCTGAGGGGGGTGCCCAGCCGGCCCTGCCCACTCTCGTGTTTGTCGTTCAGAAGCACGCTGCCAGTCACCTGCATTTTGATCTCCGCCTGGAGCTCGATGGCGTCATGAAGAGCTGGGCGGTTCCCAAGGGGCCCAGCCTCGACCCTTCAGTGAAACGCCTGGCGATGGAAGTCGAAGATCACCCGATCGAATACAATACCTTCGAGGGGACGATTCCGAAGGGCCAGTACGGCGGCGGCACGGTGATGCTCTGGGATCGGGGGATTTACAGCTACGGTGACGTGGATGTCGAGCCATTGAAAGGGCTGCGCCGCGGCTATGCGAAGGGTGATCTGAAAATCGTGCTTCTGGGCGAGCGACTCAAGGGCAGCTGGGTACTGGTTCGCACCAGTCGCGGTGATCGTGGGAAGGCCCAATGGCTGCTCATCAAGCACCGCGATGAGTATGCGGAGCCCGACTCGGATGTGGCCGCCGAGCACATGACGTCGGTGGAGACCGGCCGGACGATGGAGCAGATTGCCGGGGGCAGCACCCGCGTGTGGCATTCCAATCGCGACAACCCCGATGGCGGTGGTGAGGTTATCACCCCGGCTGAGCCGGCGAAGCCATCCCGCGGCGCCACCGGCACGACAGGTAGAAAGACATCGAGTAAAGCGGGCAAGTCGGCGTCGGTCGGCAAGAGCCCACGCCGATAGCCTGCAGTTCTCGCCCGGAGCGATCTATTTCAGTGCGTCCACGATGGACCGGATATGTGCCGCATCGGTTTGCTCCAGCACAAAATCGCTTTCCAGCGGCGTCCCCCGAAACGAGACCTTCTGACTTCGATACGTCATGGCGCTCGCGTATCGGGCCGCGCCACGGACATGAATTTCCCCGGTTCCAGTGCGTTCGACGACCCGCGCCGCATTCCGCTCGTTGACCCCGCCACCTGGCAGCACAATGAGACGACCCCGCGCATGCTCCACCATCAGGGCAATCGTCCGTGACCCGGCCAAGGCCGAAGCCGCCTGCCCCGAAGTGAGGACGCGATCGACCCCGATCGTCATGAGTGCATCGAGCGCCTCGATGGGGTCGCGGCAGACATCTATGGCGCGGTGAAAAGTGACGTCTAGCGGACGTGCCGCCTGGATCAACCTCATGGTCCTTTCAATGTCTACCCGACCGTCCTGCAGCAGGAGACCAAACACCACGCCGTCCGCCCCCAGCAGTTTCGCTCCATGAATATCCCGTTCCATGACCTCGAGCTCCAGCTCGGAGTAGAGGAAGTCGCCTCCCCGTGGCCGAATCATGACATAAATGGGAATGGCAACCCGGGCTCGGCACTGCGCGATCATGCCCGCGCTCGGGGACGTTCCTCCCTCCACCAGGCTGGCGCAGAGTTCCAGCCGGCGAGCGCCGCCCGCTTCAGCAGCCATTCCCGATTCAACAGAATCCACGCAGGCTTCGACGAGTATACTCCTGGCCGTCATTCTTTTCTTTCTGAATTGTTGGCCTTGATCCCTTGGCGCGACTCTGGCTGCTGGATTATTCTCCACGCCCACATCCAACTTACAATGGGAGAACGCCATGCCTGCAGGCCTGCCAGCGGCAGATGAATATTTCGATTTTTATGCCGGATATGTCAGGATGGTCCCGGAAACCGATCCGGTGCCGGCCATGGAAGCGCAGGGGGGGATCACGCAGTCTCTACTCTCCGGAGTGAGCGAAGAACGATCACTGCATCGTTACGCCCCCGGTAAATGGAGCATTCGGGAAGTCGTCGGCCACCTCGGCGACACCGAGCGCATCATGGCCTATCGGGCGCTCCGGATCGCTCGGGGTGATGCGAAGCCGCTCCAGGGCTTCGAAGAAAATGAGTACGTCAGAAATGCCAGTTTCGACCGGCGCAGCCTTGCTGATCTCCTGGCTGAGCTGGCCGATATTCGTCGGACCTCACTCGCGCTCTTCCGCGGGCTCGAAGAAGCGTGCTGGAACCGGAGGGGAACCGCAAGCGGCCACGAGATTTCGGTACGGGCGCTCGCATTCATCATTCCGGGCCATGAGCGTCACCATGTGCGCGTTCTGCAGGATCGATATGGGATAGGCGGGAACCGGTAAGTCCGGCACATCATTGGTGTGACAACCTTCAAGCGATAGGTACGCTGCCAGACCTGGAGACGAGGTCCTCCGCGGCCGGTGCCCAGTCTGGAAAATACAAACGTAAATTCTCTCGGCGCATGTGCCGGATCCTCACACCACCTCGACGTTCACCCGATGCCATGCGTTGTTCATGTAA
>JBDTQP010000109.1:0-9935 GCA_039932125.1 Gemmatimonadota bacterium | reverse complement strand
AGATCCTGTGCGCCCTGTCACAAAACAGAAGAACTACGGGACGACTAGAAGCGACAACGGCCTCCCCCACGTCGATCTGAGATCGACCGCTGCGATCGACCCCTTAGGGACCCCTGCGATGAACCCCTGCGTGATGCGAATGTCGCATTTTTGTGTGATCGAATGATGGAGGAGTGGTTGCATGGCAAAGAGGATTCATGACGGGATCCGGTTTTTATAGCAGTCCCCTTCTCTTCAGCTGCGCATATTGCTCCACGACGGCCTCAGCCGCGCGACGAGGGAGCACATCGAGGATCAGGACTCCCTTGCGTCGCATTTCCGCCAGCGCCTCTTCCCGAGCGCCGAGCAGCTCCTCAGCGGCTGCCCGCTCGAAAGCCTCCGCATTATTGGCCGGGCGACGGGTGCTCAGCGCTTCCAGTGCCGGGTCCCTGAGCGTAACCGCAAGTGGAAGGTGACGAGGGCGGAGGGATCCCACCTGCGCGACCAATGCCTCGCTCGCCGTTCGATCGATCACGTCGGTAAAGACCACGGTGAGGGCGCGTTTCCGGTTCCGCTGAGCGAGCTGACTGAACGCGGCGGGATAATTGGGTTCCACCACCTTGCCCTCGATGCCGGCCAGCCCGTCCAGCACAGCGCGGAGAGCGCGCCGCCCTCGCCCGGGCGTGATGAAGGTCTGGACCTCGTCGGCGAATACCATCAGCCCGACGTTGTCGTCATGCTCGACCGCGCTGTGCGCCAGGTGGAGCGCGGCGGTGATCACGGATTCCAGACGGGACACGCCATCGCTTTCCGCCGTCATCGCCCGGCCGGCATCGATCACCAGCAGCACCTGCTGCCGTCGTTCATCCTCGTACTGGCGGGCCATCACCTTCCCGCGCCGGGCCGTCGCTTTCCAGTCGATGGTTCGCGTGTCGTCCCCGGGAACCCATTCCTTCAGTGTTTCGAAGACCCGGCCCTCTCCCAGCCGCCGTATGTTCCGAAATCCCGCCTCGCGTCGCCGCGTTGCCTGGGTTGGTAATGCCCGGATTGATGCGCCGATGAGGCTCGGGTAGACCGTGGCATCCCATGGGAGAGTGAGCCGGGTCTGCCGCCAGGAGAGACCCAGGGGACTCGACAGGCGAAGGTCGAGCCGGCCACCCGATCCCTTTCCCCGGTGAGCCGGCAGAACATCGAGCTGCTCTCGCGTGTGTCCTTCAGCGGGAATATTGAGACGTCGTGAATCGGGTTGCGGCCCTCCAAGCGGCTCGGGAAATTCTTCTCGCGCAAGCAGGGTCACGGGGCGGAGGTTTCGGTTGGTCCAGACATAACTGACTGGCAGCCGCCGACCCACTGAGAATGCGGGTGGAGCCTCACGCTGGACCAGGATCCGGCCGGGCTCCACGATACGAAGCGCGTCGACGAGGAGAACACCAACCCACACCGCATCGAGCACCAGCAGGATGGACGCGATGTCGGGGACGAGGAGGCCTGCCGGCGCCAGCAGCGCGAGCCCGGCACCGATGAGCAGCCATCGCCGCGAGGGGATCGGAACAAATCCGATAAGAACATCGAACAACAATCCGATCAGCCAGAGCAGGTCTAATCCAAGCAGCCACGTCAAAGCTTCGCGGCGAATCAGGCCGAAAGTTGTGAGCACCGCCAGCGCCGCTCCAGCCCAGAGCCAGCTGGTTCCGCGGGAGCGGTTAACAACTCGTGAAGTCACAGTACAGGCGGGAAGCGGAGCCGGGTCATGACTAGCGGGGAACTTCGATCTTTTCAATAATCGTCTTCAGCGCCTGGTCGGCGGAAACGCCTTCGAGCTCGAGCTCCGGAGCCACCGCGATCCGGTGGCGCAGGACGGCGGGCGCCATCGCCTTCACATCATCGGGAACCACAAAAGCCCTTCCTTCCACCATGGCCATGGCCTGGCTTGCCTTGAGCAACGCGACGCTGGCCCTGGGCGATGCACCGAGCGTCAGGGCCGGCGCTCCCCGCGTAGCGCGAACCAGCGCGGTCATGTACTGCACGATCGAAGGCTCCACTCGGACCGAGCGGCCCGCGAGCCGGAGCGCGGTGAGATCCGCCGCCTGGAGCATGGGCTTCACGCCGTAGCTTGCGGTATCATCCGCCTCGAAACCGCCGAGCACGCGGGAAAGTATGGCCTGCTCGGTCGCAGCGTCCGGATAGTCGAGCAGAATCTTGAGCAGGAAACGATCGAGCTCCGCTTCCGGCAGCGGGTAGGTTCCTTCAAACTCAATCGGATTCTGGGTGGCAAATACAGTGAAGCCGGATGAGAGCGAGTGAGATGTGCCATCGACAGTGACGCTCCGCTCCTGCATTGCTTCAAGCAGGGCCGCCTGCGTCTTCGCCGGAGCCCGGTTGATCTCGTCGGCAAGGATGAGATCACCAAACAGCGGTCCGGGCCGAAAACTGAACTGCCCCTGTCCTGTGAGCAGGTTTACACCAGTGATGTCGGAAGGCATCAGGTCGGGGGTAAACTGAATTCTCCGGAACTCGAGCCGGAGTGACAGGCTCAAGGTACGGACCAGGAGCGTCTTTGCCGTGCCGGGCACTCCCTCCAGGAGCACATGACCGCGCGCGATAAGCGCGATGACGACTTCACGAAGCACGTCATCCTGACCGAGCACCACCCGAGCAAGCTGAGTGATGATGTTGCGGGCGACCTCTCCCTGCTGTACTACCTGGTCGGCGATGGTGGTTTCAGGTCCTGCCACACGTCCTCCACGGCATAAGCGGCGCGCAAAACATTGTCCGAGCCTGGGGCGCGCCTGGTGAACTTCAATAGCGTGCGAACGGCCTGCCTGGAACGCGTGGAGCGAACGTTCTGCGCCAGCGACTCGAGCCACGCCTGCGGATCGCCCCTGGCCGAATGACCACCCGGTGAGAGGCGACGGCGAAGACCACGGACCATGAGATCAACCGCGACTCGCGACCCGCCCGCCGCTGAGAGCGCGGTGGCCAGGGCCCGCACGTGCTCCAGCGGTGAACGACGCCGGCGATCGATAACGGAACGGGGAGCGCCAAAACGAATCGCGCTTGCGATCAGCGCGATGACCCCGACAATCGCGAGCTGCCAGATCGCCCAGCCCCATGGCGATTGCGTACTCCACTTCATAATGGCCCCCAGCAGAGAGCCCTCGGGCCCGAAGCCGTGCTCGAATTCATCGAAGATCGCGCGGTGGTACGTCCCAACCACCAGGGGCAATGATACCAGCCCGGCGTCGCTCTCTTTCATTCTGCCAGTGCTGAAGATGACGCCATCGGCGAGGAGCGTTACTCGAGCTCCCGAACCGAAATGCAGGCGAAGCGCGCTGGTCCTGCCCCCGGAGGTCAGCAGAATCGTATCGACGGAAACCGGCTGGCGAACAACGCATTCAGCGATCGCGCCGGCGTTCATGTCAGATGTGTCGGTGACGATGCTGTCGGCGCTCCGGGCGAGGACCTGGTCCATTGTCCAGGTGACCGGGGAAAAATCCATTCGTCCATCGTGCACCCGGAAGACGGCGGTGGAATCCGGCCCTCGGACATCTACGTGGTAGCCAAAGCAGCGCATGGCGGCCGAAGCACCCCGGCCGGCAAGAAGAAGGTCGCCCCTGGTATCGAGAAAATTGAGAAGATCTTCGGCCTGGGTGCCGTCAAGGGAATTGAGCGGGTCCAGCAGAGCCAGGACAGTCGCACTCGTGTCCGTCACCAGGGCTGATAGTTCCGCAGTGCGCCTCCGGAAGCGGTCCACACGCACATGCAGGATGCCCAGGGCGTCGGCGTACGCCTTTGCTCCGGCAGGATTGGACAGAAAGGTGGAACGGCGAGGATCGGCAGACGGCACCCGGTTTCGCCGGGCCCCAAGTGACCCGACGAGAACGCCCAGTGTGACGAGCAGCACGAGAAAGACAATCAGCTCAACTCGTGCGCGCATGCCACTCCTGTCCAAGGCTCCTGAGCCATTCCCGATATAGTTCGGGACTGCAATCCCGGCCCGCATACACGCAGGAGTAAAGGGTGACGACCGCGTCGAGCAGCGTGCGCTTGTCCTCGTCGGCCAGTTTGGCCTCGCGCGCGTATTCTCGCGGCGTCTTGCCCGGGTGGAATCGCAGCACGCCATGGGCATCGAGCCTGAGCATCACGCCGGTGAAGGCCGCTTGCATGGCCTCCGTATACCGCCCCTGGGCCGCAAGCTCGGCGGATCGCCGCTGATACCAGCGCTCGTCGCGAATCGAGCTCGATACCGTTGGACCTGCGCCGGCAGGTGGCGCTCCTGCCCGGCGGACTGTCTGGTACATGATCCAGCCGCCGTGAACAAAGATTGCGAGCAGCAGGGCGACCAGGCACCAGAAGAAAAGATCGGCCGCTGCCGGATTTGAATCCCGGAGACGGCCGAGCCATTCCCCAATCGTGGTAAACCAGCGGCCCAGCAGGCTCATCCTGGGACGAAGGTCTGACCATTGATATTCCGGAGCCTTGAGGACGGTGTGGACTACCGTCCGCAGCGAATCATCCGAAAGTGCGGGAGTTTGGAATATCACGAAGATCCGAAGAGCCGCCGGGAGGCAGCGCGTGAGCGAGCGTGGATTCAAGAAGCTCGAGGTCAAACCCTTCCTTGCGCACCCGCAGATCGTAATATGCTATCGTAAGCGCGCAATAGAGGAGCGGATAAACCAGGATCGTCGCCAGCTGCTGAAGGACGATCCAGACCAGCGCCTGGGTGCTCGCCTGCCCCATGAGACCTGCTGCCCCGGCACTGGGATCGAGAAAGGAAATTGCGATGCTCGGAATCGCGATGATGATGACGAGAATCACCAGAAGACCGAACATTTTCCAGCGGAAGCCCTTCGTGAGGTTCCACGACCGGCTCAGTGCCGCACTCGGCGTGATATCCTCGAGCACAAGGGAAGGAGTTCCCAGTATGAGCCCTGAGATTGCGATGAAGCAGGGCACGATGAGAAGGAAGAAACCGACGACCACAATCAACCCCGTCGCGAACGAAAGCAGCACCAGCGGCCAGATATATTTGACAGCGCGCCCGAACGCATCCCCCGCCGTCACGCTCCGACCGAGGTAACCCTCGGACACCAGGAATACCGTGGCCGCGATAGCCAGGTTTCCCAGCGCAAGACTGATCGCCGAGTTCAGGAAGTAGAGGAACGGATGATTCATGATACCGCCGCTTGTCATGACATACATGGTCATGAGAAGTGGCAGCGCGTTGGCCAGTAGAGTGATCAGAAAGAGCGTTGCGAACTGCCGACGGTAGATCGCAAAGGCGTGATCGATAATCTCCCCAACGCTCAGCGGACGCAGCACGAGGTCAGCCATGTCGTGGATCCTCTATGAATTGTGCGGGAAGGTCAGGAACGTTGCGGGGTGTCCCAGTTTCGCACGGAAAACCCCGGTGCGCAAGGCCACCCTTACCGGGGTGCTGAGCCGAGGATAGAATCCGTCATGACCAGAGACCCGAGCGACGCGAAGCCCCCGCGAGACTACCAGCAGCACCTGGAAGTCGAAACGCCCGAGAACGTCGTGCTCGACTATGAAGTGGCCGGGATCGGGTCACGAACCCTGGCCGCCTTCATCGATGTCCTGATTCTCGCGGCATGGTTCCTCGCGACCTTCCTGGTCGTTGAGCTACTCGGTCTGGGAAACGCGTGGGGAAGCTGGATCCGGGCCATCATGTTCCTGATCATGGCCCTCTCCTACTGGGGGTACTTCACCTTCTTCGAGGCATTGCGCGCCGGCCAGACTCCGGGGAAGCGCTTCAGCGGAATTCGAGTGGTGCGGGACACCGGTCATCCGGTGACCATGGGCGCGGCGGGTGCACGCGGTCTTCTCCGCACCATAGATCTCTTCCCTCCCCTGCTCCTCGCTGACCTGATATTGATGGCGCTCCAGCCCCGCGCGAAGCGCCTCGGGGACCTGGTCGCGGGAACGATCGTCGTCCGCGACACCCCGATCGAATCCGCCATGATAGAACCGGCATCGTTCATGGAGGAGGAGACCGGTGCCCCTGAGCTCGAAGACGCCGAGTTTCGAATCCTTCGCGAATACATGGAACGGGCGGGTGGTTTCACTCCAGAGCTTCGTGCCCGGTTCGCCGAGCGCCTGAGCGAGCGCTTTGCGGAACGCTTCCCCTCACGGTCGCCGAACCCGGTGGTTTTCCTGGCGCAGCTCTACCAGAGCGAGCTCTCCCGGCGACGAAGCCGCTTCGCGGTCACCCGCGGGGGAGGCTCTGGAATCGGAGAGCGTTTCATCGCTCGAAAAAACAATCGATGGGAAGAATTTCGGGCCCAGGCCGATCGGGCTTCAAGGCAGGGGCTGGACAGCCTGGCTCCGGAAGAGCTGCCGGTGTTCGCGGCTCGCTATCGGGAGGTTGCCGCCGATCTCGCGCGAGCGCGCACGTACAAGGCACCAGCGGCAACGCGCCACCAGCTGGAACGCCTTGTTGCTGCCGGTCACAACGCGCTGTACCGTGATGAACGAAAGACCGCAGCCCGGCTCTGGGAAATCATCATGCGGGAGTGTCCGGCCGCGGTGCTGGAGGCTCGCCGCTACGTGCTGCTCGCCACTATTGCCTTTGCGATTCCGGGTATGGCGGGCTATCTCCTGCTTCGTGACCGTCCCGAGCTGGCCCAGGAGGTCCTGCCTGATGGTATGCTGCGCCGGGCCGAAGCGGGTGCCGAGCGCATGGCGCAGGGAAAGGGATACTACATCGCTCGCCCCGAAGAACAGCCCGGCGCCGCGACGTTCATCATTGGCAACAATGTTCGAGTAGCCTTCTTCTGTTTCGCTGGTGGAGCCTTGCTCGGCGTGGGATCGCTCGTCCTGCTCGCCTTCAATGGACTGTCGCTGGGAACCACCTTCGGCCACTTCGCCAACCTGGGGCTTTTTGGATACATCGGGACGTTCGTGGTTGGACACGGCATCCTGGAGATGTTTGCGATCTGCGTATCGGGCGCCGCGGGGTTTCTTCTCGGCATGTCGATGATCGCCCCGGGAAATCTGCGACGCTCAGAGGCGCTGGTCGTCAATGGACGCGTGGCAATCCGGATGATTGGTGCAGTGGTCGTGATGTTGACGCTGGCGGGAACAATCGAAGGACTCGTATCAACCGGTACCGAGGGACTGCCTTACCGGCTTGCGCTCAGTGCGGCGAGTCTCGCCGCTCTCACCCTCTATCTGTTCAACGGCGCAACCTATTTGCGTGCCGCCGCAGCTCAGCGAGCCGGCGCCGGCCCGGCCAGCACCACGCCGGCGTAGACGAGCGCGGATGAGCCGCACGACATGGTGCGGATCGTTTCATCCGCTGCCTCCGACCGCGCACGGCTAATTTTCCCGGAGAATCGATCGCATCCGCACCGCAAGCGCTTCGATTTCGCGCAGGCTCTGCACGGTCTCGGCATCAAGTTGGGACTCATTGAGGAGGAGCAGCTGCGTCTCGGCGAGGAGAGCTGAGAGCGGGTTGGAGATGTCGTGTCGCAGTTTGTTGATTCGATCGACTTCGGACATACACCCCCGATTAGAGGAGAGAACGATAGAGATCTCGTAGATGATGTTCGCGAAGGTCCCGCACCGATTGCCAGAGATCCTGCTGCGACTGCCCGCAGAAGATTTCGGCGGTTTCCCGTTCTCCTTCTACCGCCGGATCCGAGAAGTGCAACCGTCCTCGCCACATGCCGTCTTCCGCCTGCCTGACACTCAGCTTGAGAAGGAGTTGTACGCCGTCGAAACGGAGGGGAGGCAGTTCGTGGATGACTGGTTCGCGCGGATCGCTCGAATGATGTCGGAGGGTCTGTGCTGTCATGCACGTCCTCTGCAAGGGTCCTGATACCTGCGGCTCTGAAGGCTGAACCTAAGATAATGCTTGAGGTTAGGAGCGCAATACATTTTCAGCTCCACGTACGACGAAAGCTCCGGGTGCCCGCCACTCGCCGTAAGACAATGGAATGCGATCGGCGGACTGCGAAATGCTACACCTTGAATGGAATGGGCACAAATGTCAGGATGAAGACAATGATGCAGAGCCACGCGACTACATGACGACTCCGGGGGACGGAACGCTCTGGCACCATCACCGAGGGATGGCTGACTCGTCCACCTCCAACGGCCAGGGCAAGGGCGACCCACACGTACCATGTCCAGTGGTACTGAGCGAGCACGATCAGGGCGCCCAGCGTGATCAGACCCATGAATGACTGGCGCTTGCCGAGAAGACCATAAAGAACATGGCCGCCATCGAGCTGGCTCAAGGGCAGCAGATTGAGACCGGTGACAAACATTCCGACCCAGCCGGCAAATGCCGGAAGGCTCAGGTGCACCGCTTCTGCTGCCGGAAAGAAGAAGTCTCGAAAGGCGTGTGTCAGCACTGAATCTCCCAGCGCAATACTTCGTCCGGCAAAGACGACATACGTCGCACTGGTCTCCAGGCCAAATGGGACCCGCTCCGAGGTCATGTAGCCCCAGATCATCACACCGAGCGCTATGACAAAGCCCGCGAGGGGACCAGCGGCGCCGACATCGAGAAGCTGACGCCGGTCGAGCACCGGAGAGCGAAGCCGAATGAACGCGCCCAGGCTCCCGATCGGAGAAACCGTCGGAGGGATCGGCAGGAAGAATGGTGGCGAGGTGTCGATCGCGTAGCGCCGGGCTGCGAAGTAATGGCCCAGCTCATGAATCATCAGAATGCCCAGCAGTGGTACCGCGAAAGACCAGCCGGCAAGCACGTCACGCCAGTCCCCGTTGTACATGCTCTGGAAAAACTGGCCGCCGGCCTGGACCATTCCGGCCATCTCAAAGACGATGCGGCCGAGCAGGTTCTGGGAGCCGCCGATGAGCGAAGGCCCATTCGGCGGGAACCATGCACCGGCCAGCATTGCTCCGGCTCCCAGGGTACACAGCACGGTCACGGAGAACAGCAGGAGATGGAGAATCCACCGTTCCCGTTTGGCCGAGACACCGGTTTCCCGGACCAGGATAAGGTGACCGTGGTCCCGGCCGGGCCAGTAGTGAGCGCCTTTCCACTGCCGGAGGCCGGCCGCAAGCTCCGGAGAAGGCCCCCGGTGCTCTGGCGCCACAATGGCATCGATGACCTCGCGGGTGCCAGCCTGGACTACCCGCCAGGATGCAAAGGTTGGAGTCAGTTGATTCATGCTACCCCTTGACGCGGCGCAAAGCGGTTTCTATCATAAGTCGCTTCCCTCAACCTGGTATCTCCCCCGGACACATCGAAATTCGCCCCATCCCAAGCGTTCCGGGTTTTACCAAATAGCCGACACTATTCCGACCAACTTCCTTCTCGACCATTACGCCGCCAGGCGGCGGCTGGTTTTTCTCTCCTGCATGGAGCCGTAGTCCTGTGGATATCGCTGAACTGAAGCAGAAGTCCGTCGCCGAGTTGCATGCGCTGGCCGAGCAACTCAACATCACCAACTACTCCGGCCTCCGCAAGCAGGATCTGATTTTCCGGATCGAGCAGTCATTGCTCGATGCCGACACAGTCATCCGTGGCGAAGGAGTTCTCGAAATCCTTCCTGAAGGATACGGCTTCCTCCGCAGCCAGGACTGGAACTACCTGTACGGTCCTGACGACATCTACGTGAGTCCCAGCCAGATCAAGCGTTTCGATCTCCGGACCGGCGACACCGTCGGTGGGCAGGTGCGGCCGCCCAAGGAGGGAGAGCGGTATCTGGCACTGCTCAAGGTCGAGAGCGTCAATTTCGAGGAGCCGGAAAAGACCAAGCACCGGATCGCCTTCGACAACCTGCGGCCGCGCTATCCCGACTCCCGGATCCGCCTGGAACGGAAAACCGGTGATCTCTCGATGCGGGTCGTGGATCTTCTCTCGCCTATCGGGAAAGGCCAGCGCGGGCTGATCGTGGCGCCGCCCAAGGCCGGCAAGACGATCCTGATGCAGAAACTGGCCAACGCGATCAGCGAGAATCACC
>JBDTQP010000108.1:0-10035 GCA_039932125.1 Gemmatimonadota bacterium | reverse complement strand
ATCGGAACTCGAACAACCTCGATCTCATCTGCGTAAATCTGCGTAATCTGCGGATTAAAGCTGTTACGCACCGATCAATCGGTGGATTAAATGAGACGAGCCCGACATCTGCCGGGCTCATCTTTGATTCAGCCTACCTGGTAACTCGACTCATTGCGGTGCGCCATCATCAATGATGTGAGGCGTTACGAGAATGATCAGGTCGCGGCGGCGCTCCTGGTCGGAGCTGAACCCGAAGAGCTTGCCAATCACCGGCAGGTCAACCAGCAGAGGAATGCCGGTCTTGGTGCGATTGACTTCAGTCACCGTGAGGCCGCCGATAACGGCGGTTTCACCATCATTAACGAGCAGCCGGTTGTTGGCGGTCTGCTTGGTGAAGTTGAAGCCGAGGTCCGCGGCCGCGAGCGGCTGGACGGCTGAGCGCTCCGTGGCCAGGTCCATGAGAATCTGGCGGTTGTTGGTCACGTGCGGCGTAACCGTGAGACGAATACCGGTCTCCTTGAAGCTTACGGTAGCGCGGGGAACCGAGTTGCCGCTTCCCTGAGCGCTCAGATCGATAACCCGGATTGGCGTCTCTTCACCAACGAGAATGTCCGCCTTCTGGTTGTCGAGCGTGGAGATCGTGGGCTCCGCCTGCACGTCCGCGAGATCCACCCGCTGCAGCGCGCTCAAGAAAGCGGACAGATTGAATCCGCCAATCGCCGTCGAAAAGATGAGGTCGATGGCTGAGCCGGTAATGATGGCGTCCGCGTTCGCGATACCCGAGACGCTGTTGCCGCCCAGGTCGACGACGTTCACGTTGGATTCGAACGGATCGCCGTCAGTCGGGTCCGTTCGCTGCACAATCTTATTGAAGAACTGGCGGCCGCTACCAAGGTCGTACTTGATCCCGAGCTGCTGAAGATCGGTGCGGTCGACGAAGATGATCTTCGCCTGGATCGATACCTGGGGTGTACGAATATCGAGGCCATGCGTGAAGCGCTCGATCTCGTCGATCCGGGACGCGACATCCGTAATGATGAGCGAGTTGGTGGCCGTGTCCGGAACTACCGATCCGCGGCTCTTGGTCAGGATGCCCGCGATGCTTCGGGCCAGGCCGGCTGCCTGAGCATAGTTCACCCGGACGACGACTGTGCGCATGGGCTCGACGGAATCGAGCGCCGCAAGAGCCCTGGGCGAATCGACTCTGATGATCCCGCCCGGCATTTCCGTCGCCGACAAACCCTGGGCGACGAGAATCGCGGCGAATGCCTGCGGCCAGGGCTGATTCCGGATCTCGGCTGAGACCTTACCGGTGATTTCCTTGCCCAGAATGATGGTGCGTCCGCTGAAGGCAGAGAACCCGGCGATGACGTCGGCGATATCCGCATTGTCCCAGGTAACCGTGATACGCGGTTCCTGGCCTGGAGAGGAGACCCGAGCTTCGGCCGGAGGAACCACTTCCGGACGGGACACGGTGCGAACCGACGGCGGGGTCGCCTCCGAGGGCATGGCCGAGGACCAGGTGAGGAATGACCGCTCGGCACCGAACGAGATCCGGATGGATTCTCCGTCCTGGTCGACCGTGTAGTCCTTCATCTCTGAGAGCTCGATCACGATCCGTACGACGGATGGCTGATACTGGCCGAGTCGAACGTTGAGGATGCCCGCGCGGTTGACCCCGTCATAGAGGTTTCCGCCGCGTTGCAGCCGCGCGTTCTTGACATCCACCACCAGGCGGGCTGGCTCATTCAGGACGAAATCCTGGACGTCCACCGCGCCGCGGATGTTGACCACCACTTCGGCGCGTCCCGGCGTGGGGACCACGCTGATGCTGGTGACCTCTCCGCTGGCGGAGGGTCCGGCTGCGTCCGGCCGGATCGGTGCCAGCACAACGAGGCCGGCGACGAGGAAGCTTCGGATACGACTCATGGGCTCTGCTCCTCCCGCTTGCGCAGGGACAGCGTCTCCTGGCGTTCGAAGCCAAGATCTTCAATGGTGAATACGACATCGCGTTGACGAATCTGGGCGATTTTCATACGGCCGATTCGATCGCCCACCCGAACGTTGTAGCGCTTGTTGGCACCTTTGTCCCGCACCACGGCAATGCTGTTCCCCGCATACCGCAGATCCTGGTACACCGCGACCAGCTGAAGGTTGATGAACTCGGGCCCTTCGGTCGGAAGATCGATCAGCGAGACGAAAGGATCCCGCGATGCTCCGCCATAGGCGAAGGATTCGCGCAGCACTTCCGTCTCCCGGATCTGGCGAAGCGAATCGGATCTGACCGAGTCGGCTTTGACTCTCACGATGGAATCCACGCGAGCGAGATCCATCGTGCGTCTGAGCGAATCAGCCTTGGCCAGCTCCCGTGCTTTCCGGATCGAATCGGCGCGCGCCACCTGGCGCTGCTGAGGTGTCATGGCCGGAGGGCTTACCGAGGGGGCCGCCGCCACCGGCTTCCTGGATGTATCGACCGCGGCGGCCGACGATGTTACTGCCCGATGGGTCGTATCCCCCGCGGCCATCTCCAGTGCTGGCTGATGCGGGTCGGACCCGCACGCGGCGAGCACTTCGGGAATCGCGACGCCAGCCGGGCGTTTGGCCGCGAGCACCCGACGCCCTGCTGCGGTGCGCTTCATGGCGCCGGAGACTGAATCGGTACAGGTCGTGAAGCGAACCGCGGTGATCGAATCGGCGAGAGCCCGCGCTTTGGCAACGCTGTCTCGCTTGGCGCGCAGGGCGGCGAGATTCACCGGCGGCTCCGCCGGCTCCTCTTTCTTGCAGCCGCCGAGGGCGAACCCGATCACCAGGATCGCCGCCAGATAGTTACGTGCCACTGGCCGCCTCCGGGTTATTCGTCTTGACGTAGGTGCGAATCTGGAATCGGGCTTCGAGCATGGAGCCGGTGCTGTCACCGAGTGCTTTGGCCGACGGATCCGGTGCTTCCGTGAGATGCAGATCGAAGGGAACAATGATGCGCTCCAGGCTGGCGACATCCGCCAGGAACTGGCCGATCTGGTCGTAGTGACCCAGCACGGCGATCTGGTAGCGATGGGTCATGAAGGGAGCCGGCCCTGGATCGACTGAGATCGGCGCGACATTCGAGAGGGTAACGCCGCGAATGCGTGCGCGGGTCGAGATCGCGTCCAGCAGGTTGGGCACTTCGTTCCGCTCCGGCACGAGGCGGCGCATGAGCTCCAGGCTTACCCGGTAGTTGTCCAGCCGGCGCCGAAGGTCATCCATAGTGCCCTTTGCCAGTTGCTGCCGAGCACTGTCGATTTCCGCTTCGAGTGTGACGATCGAATCCTGGGTAGCCTTGACCCGTTCCTTTCCAGCGGCGATGCCATCGACATGTACCAGCGAGTTGCCGCTGTAGCCGATATATGCCGCGGCGCCGGCCAGGGCGATGGCGAAGACAGGAACCGGATTCTGAATGCCGAAAATGGCCATGGCTATCTCACCGACTGGGACATGGGCACGGTGCGAATGTACGCTGAGTCGGCCCGGGCAAAGGTGGCGCGAATGGTGAACGCGGTGACCGCCCGCTCCTTCTCAACCACCGTCTGTGCCTGCATCGGAGTGACGTCTACGATCCAGGGAGACGCCTCGAGCTGGCGAAGGAACCGGGTATACGCCTGGATATCGACCGTGCGTCCGCCAATCTGAAATTGAAGCGCGGGGGTCAACGTGTCAGCGGAGTCGGTGACCGCGGCGGTGTTCAGCACGCTGAGATCGACCAGCCAGGTATAGGGCGGAAGCGCCTTGCTCACTTCGTCCAGCACGTGAGGCCAGGTGTAGCGATCGCCATCAACCCCGCGAATGACGCCAAGCTGCGCCAGGAGCGAGTCGCGAATCGTTTCAGTTTTCCGCTTCTCCGCCATGAGATTCTTGTAGCGCCGGTGCTCGTCGCGAGTCTGCGCGAGCTTGGGCTCGAGTTCGCCCATCTTCCGGCTGTTCGCGAGGTAGCCATATGCAAGGAAACCGCCCGCGAGCAGCCACGCGGCTACCGCGACAATCAGCAGCGGGTCCTTGATACGCGCCCCCACATCCTTCATGCGCCCGATGATCGCGTCCTTGGCTGAGCCAGAACGCTTTCGCTTGACGCCGGGGAGAAGATTGATCTTTATCATGCGGTACGTGCCTCGTTCACGCGGCGGAACGGAGGGCGAGACCGATCGGCAACATCAGCAACGGTCCCACTTCATCCGGATTGAGAGTCGCGAGTACATCTTCTGCCACCTGGAGTCGTTCGATCGGGTTGGCCTGCTGCACCGGCAACCGCAGCCGGTCTGCCAGCACCCGGTTGAGCCCCGGGATACGGGAGCCACCGCCGGTAGCGTAGAGCCGGGAAACACCGCCCGCCGAACGACTGGCCGACTGGAGAAACGCCGCAGCGCGTTCAATGCCCACGGCGAGTTCTTCACCACGCGTCTCGAGGAATGGCTCGAGCACTTCGCTCCGTTCAAATCCCTGGAGCAGCTTGTCTGCATCCTCCGCGGACAGGCCGCGCTCACGCTGAAGATCTTCCCGGAACCGGCGGGTCCCCAGCGGCAGGTCCCGGGTCAGCACGGGCACCCCGTCTTCCAGGATGTTGATGTTGGTCGTTTCATGGCCGAGGTTCACCAGGCCGACGACGCCATGCATGGCATCCGGATGATTCAACTGGAATGCGTTGTGGAGAGCAAACGCGTCAACATCGATGATCGATGGTGTCAGACCCGCCTGGGAGAGCAGCGACATCTTGTTCTCGACCAGTTCGCGCTTGGCTGCCACCAGAAGAACATTCATCTGCAATCCTTCACCCTCAGGATCCAGAATCTGGAAATCGAGCTCGACATTTTCCATGTCGAATGGCACATGCTGCTCAGCTTCCCAGCGAATCAACTGGCGAGCCTCCGCCTCCTTGACCCGTTCCATCGCAATCTTCTTGATGATCACGTCGCGTCCACCCACCGCGATAACGACCTGCTTCGACTTGATGCCGGCTGAAGCCATGAGGCCACGGATCGCATCGGCCACAATGCCGGAATCCATCACCTCACCCTCAACAATGGCGTCATCCACGACAGTCGTGAACGCCACCTTTGTGAGGATCGGCTCGCCAGACCCGTGCGAAATCGCAACGAGCTTGATCAGGCCGCTACCGATGTCCAGACCGACCGTGGTCCGTGTCCGACCGAAGAGAGCCATACGATTCCGCTGATTTTGGAGAGAGGGTTAAGGCTACGCTACCATCCGCCCGAAATTTTGTCAAGCTCCAAGTCGCTTGAGGTGACCTCAAACAACCCTTTACTAGAACGCTAGTTACAGATTTGAGATAAACTTATTTAGAAAGTCTTCTGGGGATAAACACTCTGCGCACTCCATGCCGAACCGCTTGCCGCTTACCTTTTAACGCTGGCGAGTGTGTGCTCACAGATGCTGCAAAGGCCTTCCAGGGTACTCTCTACCTGCAGGTCGCAATGGCGTGGGCAGACTGCATGACTAAAACGCTCGAAAACAGGAACTTCCGATCCTCCCGCCACCCAGGACCAATCGTGCATTCCTCGAGTTCCTTTGCACTTGAGCACTGAAAACCAGCTGCTACGGACGGCACGGTGCAGTTTTCACAGCGTTTCGCAAGACGGTGACTGCCCTGATGGTCGGTGAACCGCGCACGCAAGCCGAGATTCAGAAAGCCTGAGTCCAGCTGCGGTACGGGAGGGGGGTGACCAATGCAGAGCCACGCACGGTGTTAGGCAAAACACAGGCCGAGTAGTGCAACTTCAGGGAAGCGGAGGGCGAGGGGTCTGCGAGGGCTATCTGATGAGCCATGACGCCGCCCAGCACCGACCCTCCGCCGGCAGCGTTGGTGAACGTGCCCAGTACCACTATCAGTCCGGTAAAAGCAGTCCCTCCCCCCATGGTCAGGTCGCCATCGACCAGGAGGAGTCCCTGCCCTCTTCCTCCGGTGAGCACGAGATCGCCCGGCGAATGAATGACAGGAAAGAATCTGCGGCAGGCGGCCGTAGACCCCACTGAATCCGGTTCACCCCAGTTCAGTGAATCCGTGAGAACACAGGAACCCGGGGCAGCCGAAATCACCGGACCTATTGGACCAAGCGTGCCGACCGGGCTCCATGTCGCGCGAGCAGAAAGCGAGGCGTAGCTCACCCCGCCAATCCTGAGAAAAGTCGAGTCGGCAATGCTGGAATCAACGGCTGAAGCCGGATTACCCGTAAGGCAGGGAGGGCCGGCGCAGGCACCAAACGAGGGCATAACACTCGGAGCATAAAGGACCGCTGCCACAGAAGAGTCGACTCCCGGACACTCCGTCGCCCACCCCGGTGGTATGCTATCATCGCCGCTGATCCAGCTCGGCGCATCCCAGGTCAGTGAATCTCGCACCGTAAGCGCGGCATGAATCCCCGGATCCGACCCGACCAGACGCGCAATCGATATGAGTCCTCGACGGGCGGGCAATAAAAACGGAGGATTCGGATATAGGCCCACGACGTTGATCGCGAAGAGCGGCCTGCTCAATCGACGCACTGAGCCACGGTATGTTCCGGGACCCAGCAGCCGTAGCGGCACGGTGACGCTGTCGCCTGTCGAGAGCGTATCGTACAGGCCGGAGTCCCACCAGGCGACAATCTCCGCAAGGCCCGATTCAGCCGTCTCGTATGCTCTTGCCGCGACCAGCGTGTTCTCCCCGGACTGTGACTCAAGACGCGCCATGAGAAAAGTAGCAGCGACCAGGATACTGCCCAGCGCCAGGACCGCAAGCATGAGAGGAAGCGCGTATCCAGACTCTCCGCTCAGCCTGCCGGAGGCATTTGCGGGTCGAAGTGTCAGCATTGTTTTCACCAGTTTCTGAGCAGGACGCGAGTCAACAGGCTGTCGCCCAAACGGGCCGCGGATCCATACCCGCCGCCGGTCCGCACGGGAGCAGTCAGCCCTCGCAGAGTGAAACCGATGCTTCGGATATCACCGGCCGAGACGGCAGCGCCGCCAAGGGAATCGAAGTAGGTCATCGCGAGGCCCCGGCTCGACAGCGGGCCGATCACAGGCTGAATGATTTCTCCTCCCGACACCGATCGTGTCCCCAGCCAGTAGTCACCACCCGACTGATAGAGGCGAATCTGCATGATCTCAAAGGTGCGAAGGGGAGCGAACGAGGCGAAGGTATGAAGCGGGTAGGCTGTCGTGTCGAAAGGGGTGGTAATAGTGAGCGCTGGTGAGCCTCCGCAGGTCCCGCCACTCAGACTCCCAATGGGCAGATGCAGCCAGCGATCATCCGCCGGCGCCCACTCATTATTCTCCTGGTGCAACAGCAGTGAATCGCGACCGGGCTGAGGAGAGCGGTAACCAGTCAGGCTTGTTAACTCGATACTCACCTGGCCGTTCGCAATCCGGCATGCCACACCGGAGCCGCGCATGGCCCGGTACGTCAGAGACTCCGGAGCAAATACGAGAATGTCCGGATCCAGTGGGGTACCACCCAGCTCCCGTAGCTCTCCGGTGAGATAAAGCGCTCCACCCCTCAGTGAAGCCTGGAGCGCACCCCGCTCGCCAGCCGCCGTGGAAGACCAGTTCAGCCGAAGGAGGACCCGGATCGCAATGCCAGCCACCAGGCAGAGCAGGATCACGGAGACCATCATCTCGACCAGAGAGAAACCACGCCGCGTCATGGGCAGCCTATGACAGTCAGGATGGTATCGGCGCGGAGGCCGCCGCCGGTTACCTCTACGGTGACGGTGTGGCTGGATCCACCCCCCGTCACTCCCCATCGCGTGGTGAGTCCTGCCGAAACGCTGGCCGACCCGCCAGCGAGGTTAGCACAACCTGCAGAGTCTCCTGCCTGCGCCTTGAGTATTTCCAGCCTCGCTTCCGCTTCCGCTGCCGCCACGGTGGCCCAGTGACCCCGACCGAGCAGGCGGTTTACCGCAACCCCTGTCCCGACCAGTCCGAGAACGCCAACGCTCAGAATCGTGATCGCCACGATGATCTCGATCAGTGTAGAGCCCCTCACAGATTATCTCCTCGCGTGAGGAGACTAGAGTAAAGCAGATGCAGCGGAAGCGTGAGAAAAACAAACGCAGGAGGTAGCGAGAAAAACGCAAAGTGAGAGGTGAGCGGACCTATTCCGACCGCATGGTCGTCATTGGATCAATCCGGGTCGCCCGGAACGCAGGAAGCGCGCTGGCCAGATATCCCGCAACCAGCACGAGGGCGCCTCCGCCAAAATAGATCCGCATATCGGTGGCACTCACCTGGTACAACAAAGACTTGACGACTCCCTTCGCCGCAAAGGCAATCAGAAGTCCGAGGACGAGGCCTCCCAACACGGCACCCATCGAGCCTCGCACCACCAGTCCCCGTACCGAAGCTGGCGTTGCTCCAAGCGCCATGCGAATGCCCATCTCGCGGGTGCGCCGGGCGACGGTGAAGGAAACGACGCCATAGATCCCCACGCCCGCGAGAGCCACCGCAACCACCGCGAAGAGCAGCAGGACGATCATGGTGAATCGGCGGTCGGCAACCGAGCTGGCAACCACATCCACCAGCGAGCGGAACTCGACTGGCACATCCGCGTTCGCCCTGGCCACGATATCCCGAACCTGCCCGGCCAGCGCGCCAATGTCGCCCCCGGCGCGGATGGCGATCGATCCGCCGTACGAGAGACGATACGGGCGCTGCTCCGCCATCACATAGACCTCGGCGTCAGCGGGGGCGGTCAATGAGCGGTGGCGAACATCGGCCACAACGCCGACAATCGTAAGCCAGGTACTGTCACCATAGACGAAATCGTCGTTGCGGAGCCGGCGGATTCGGCGTCCGATTGGCGAAACCTCGGGCCAGAACTGGCGGGCCGCGGCTTCATTCACGATCGCCACGTCTCCCGTTCCTTTCACATCATGCGAATCGAAGAAGCGACCTTTCACCAGCCCTATACCCATGGCCTCGAAGTAGCCGGCACCAGCCACGCGATACCAGAGCGTTCCAGAGTCCTGATCTGCGGGATCACCTTCTCTCAGGAATCCTCCGTTGATGCCGGACCCGCCGAGCGGCAGATATGCGGTGACACCCGCGGCGCTCACCCCGGGAAGTCGCCGCACGTCATCGAGGATGTTTCGATAAACTCCCACAACCGCCGGCGCTTCGAGCTGGCCGGGCAGCGACACGTCAGCGACCAGCACTCCAGCCGGCCGGAAGCCCGGATCATTTCTGAGCACGGCCCAGAAACTCTGCAGCAGGAGTCCAGAACCAACCAGCAGAACGAGCGCGAGCGCCACTTCGACCAGGACCAGCACCCGCCAGATCGCGCGGGCGCCAGTTGTGCTGCCCCGGGCGCCCTGGCGAAGGCCCTGCACCAGGTTCGAATCCGAGGTGCGAAGCGCCGGGATCAATCCAAAGAGCATTGCCGTCGAGATCCCGATGGTTAGTGCGAATCCCAGGACCCGCATGTCGAAACCGGCCTGCTCCGGGGAAACGATGCCGGCTCCCATGGCAAGCAATCCGCGGAGCACCACCCAGCCGGCGAAAAGCCCGGCGGCGGTACCCAGGGCTGAGAGCACCACGCTCTCCATGAGCAACTGCCGCACGACACGTCCTCTTCCGGCGCCGAGTGCCGTGCGCACCGCAATTTCACGCTGGCGGTCGGCGCCGCGGGCCAGCAGCGTGCTCGCGATATTGGCGCAGGCGATCAGCAGCACCAAGGCAGCCGAGCCCAGCAGCAGCAGCAGAGGCTCTCTTCTACTTCCCGTCAGTTCTTCTCGGAGCGGACGCACCACAGCATCGACCGCATCCATATCACTGCCATACCGGGCCTTCATGAGCCGGGTCAGGGTGGATATCTCCCGCTGAGCATCGGCTACCGTAGCGCCAGGGGCAAGCCGGGCGGTCGCTGCCCAGTTGTGCGAAGTGCGGCTGTCGCCCTGGGGCACGAAGGGAAGCCAGACGTCAGTCCCGCTCGGATAGGTAAACTCCTTCGGCATAACGCCAATCACCGTCAGAATGCTGCCGTCAATCCGCACTGTACGACCGTTGAGCCTGCCGCCGCCACCGAGGTGG
>JBDTQP010000107.1:0-10095 GCA_039932125.1 Gemmatimonadota bacterium | reverse complement strand
AGGTCATGCACGCGGTGGGTCCCATCGCCTTAATATGGCGATTGTGGGGGAAGTGTACGTGCCGGGCAAGCGCGTGAATGCGGGTCCACTCGATCGGTTTCTTCTCGGCCGAAGCCTGCCGGAGCTTCCGGATTTCGGTGCGCGCTCCGCTGTCCGAGCCGGCGATGACCAGGTGGCATCCCATGCAGGTCTCTACCGACGGAATGCCCGGCTCGGGGGAGACAGCCACGGTGTAGTGGCAATACTGACACTGGATCTTGTACTGGCCGGCGTGAATGTCGTGACGAAAAAAGATGGGCTGGCGGGGACCTTTGAGCGCCGATGTGTCCTCGAGCGCGGAGAGCGTGGCCGGGTTGGCGGGAGTTGGCTCGGCCTGGCTCGGCGCCGGCCCGGTGTTGCTCTGGAAAGCCAGAAACCCCGCCAAGGCGAGAACGGTGGTCCCGCTCCCTAAGAGGACGAGCTTACGCATCGTGCTGATCACCCGGCTGAAGATTCGGTGCGGCTACGGCGTGCGTCCCGAACGCGGCTGTTCCGGAGCGCGGAGAAGTTTGTGAAACTATTCACGATAAAGCAACCCCAAAGTCGACCCCCGTTTGACTCACGTTCCAGGTAGACGCTAGCCCGCTTTCGGGCGACGGAACAGCTTGGAATCTGGTGGAGCGGCGGCGACCCAGCTGGCCTTCCGGATCATAAAGGAAAGAAACGCCTCGACGGAGCGCCGATGGGTGAACTCGACCCAGCACCAGAGCACCGGGCCGGTGGGTTGTCCGTTCCTGATGGAGTTCTCAATGACTGTGGAAAGCTTGGCAATCGTTCTGGCCTGGCGCGCGTCGTCCTCGGACAGGGTAAACGTTCCCCCGATGCCAGTTTCCATCACGTGAAGCCAGCAGAGCCGGCGGCCCAGAAAGGAATACTCCCACGCCCATTTCCAGACCGGCAAGATGAACTTGACGCGCTCGGAAACGCCTTCGAACTGCCGCAGACCGTCACGCAGACTACGGAAACGATCGGCCGAATCAGGCGGGAGATCGCGTAGTGGCGAGCCCGGCCGAGGCGGCGTCTCGGGATCCTGATAGAGATTGGCGCTCCAGTATGCGGTAGATCGGGCCAAGCGACCCTCTGGATGGAGAAAAAGCAGGTCGGTGCGGTCGCGGAAGCTAATTGAGTACAGGGAGTTAGGCTAGAGTTAGGCTAGAGTACCGGAATGGAGAACCGTCAGCCGCCAATTCAACCCTAGCGGCAAGCCGGACCGACAGGTACCATCAGACTCTCATCACTACCGGAGCACCATGTCTCGGACCTCCAGTTTCTTTGTGCCCATTCTGTGGATCATAGTTGGGGGGTGCGTAGACGCGAACACCTCCTTCGAGGGCTCTGACTCACGCCCGCCTTCCTTCGCTGCCACCGCACTTCCGCCCTGCGATCCATCAAACGTCGGTCAACCGGTGTTCGGCGGCTACTTCGTAAAGAACTGGACATGCGGCAAGCACATCCTCGTTTATGGCCCATCTCAATGGCAGGCAGCTGTGCAAACTGCCGCAAATGTATGGAATACGGCACTGGGCGATCCGGCTGCCGGTGGGGTTCCGTCATTGGTCTGGGGCGGAACTACGAATGGCGACACCCAGATACTGCTCAGTGGTTCCGGAAGTTTGTGGTGTGGCGGGACCAACGGGCCGCCGACCTTCATCCTGATGACAGCGAAGGTCGGCTCCAGTTGCCCAACAAATGCGGCTATTTTCTCCACAGCCCTGGTTCACGAGTTTGCCCATGTGATGGGCTTTAAAGATGGAGCCCTGGAGAAGCAGATCTCGCCTACCAACTGCGCGATCCACCTTCCGGATAACGGCACGATCAACGGAAATGTATGTCAGCATGAGGTAGAGTACGTTTACGCGGTTTACGGATTTCGGTCAGCTCCTGCCGCGAATTTCTGGAGCACTCCGGTGGTCACGGGGCTCGCGGTATCTCCGACTAGTGTATCGATTCAGGTTGGGCAGGCCCAGACGTTGGTACCGAGTCTGCTGGTATTCGCTCGACAGATGACACCGTCGGCAGCGTTGGGAAGCACAGGGGTGATCTGGATCAGTGATCGAAATGACATTGCTACAGTGAACCAAAGCAACGGGATCATCACCGGTATTTCTGCTGGTTCGACAATCGTTCGTGCTTAGGTCTCATCTCTGGGGTCGGCATACCAGCTCGGGACCCTGATGGGTTCAAAAGGCCAAGAGATTCTGGTAACAGTGAGTCCCGGGCCTCCGCCGGGGACCGGTTTCCGGGTGACGGCGATCAACGGGGTGACACCGCCGGTCACAGTGGCCGGCACCTATCCCATCAACGCGAGCGTGACCCAACAGCCGGCCGGCACGCTTGAGATGTCCTGGAAGATCGTGTACAGCACCGTTCCCTTGGATACTATCCGAATTGCATATGGCCCCAATGCGTACAACCTCGGCGTGACCGGCGGCTCATATACGGTCCGGGTATATGCACTTCCGAGAAGCGGAAGCGGGACCAACTGGACCTCCGGGGCGGAGGGAATTCAGGATTTCACGGTGTGTACCGGTGGGGGAGGCGGTGGTGGTGGCGATCAGGCGGCACCGGCGGGGGACAACGACGCCGTAGGGGGGTGCTGAGATGAAATCCACTCTTCTGCTTCTTGTTGTTCTGCTGGTTGCCTGCGAGGACGATGGCCCGAGTCTGGAGCCCGCAAGGCTGCACAACAAGATCGTTTTCATTTCCGACCGCGATGGGTATCCTCAACTCTATGTGATGAACACGGACGGTACCGGGGTGAAGTTGCTGCCGGCCCCGGAGCCCGGCGCAGTTGGCTTTCCGGTGGTCTCACCCGATGGCCGACGGATTGCGTTTGTCCTGAATGGGGACATTTGGGCCTCGAATGCCGACGGTAGTGGACAGGAGAATCTGACCAATCACCCATCGTATGATGGTTTTCCAAGCTGGTCTCCAGACGGCTACCATATCGCCTTCACGTCAAATCGAGACGGCAACAGTGAAATTTACATAATGAGTGCGGACGGGTCGGATCCGACTAATCTGACGACCAATTCGGCGTTTGATGTCGCTCCTCATTGGTCACCGGACGGAAATACGATTCTCTTTACTACGGATCGAGACGGAAACTCGGAAGTGTACATTATGGATGCAAATGGTGGTCAGCCCGCCAATCTTACGAACAATGCCGATTCCGACGATGGCGGTGTGTACTCTCATGATGGGATGAGAATCGTCTTTGTCAGCACACGAGATCAGCTTGCCAGTCGGATCTACATCATGACCAGCGATGGGTCGAGTCTACTGCTTGATGTCCCCGATGCCCCTCCCGGTGTCTTCCCTGCCTGGAGCCCGGATGACAGCCGCATTGCCTTTACCGGCGGAGCCACCAATGCCGAGATCATCGTGATGTCGCCGGACGGAACTCAACAAACAAATATCACCAACAATGCGGCCGAGGATCGCGACGCGAACTGGAGTCCCTGATCCTGGCTATACGGGTCAGGAGTTCTCCGAAGACAATCCTTTTCGGTCCAGAAACCTTCGCACCTCGATTCCCATGGCCCGGACCAGTGCCGCCTCCCGACCATCCAGCCTCGCCCGAAAGATGACCTCCCGAAATGACCGCATGACACTCTCCGGCTGACGGGTCTTGAAGAACTCGATGGCCCAGAGCGCTTTTTCCCAGTCGGCGAACAGCATCTCGAGCTGCGCCGAAAGGGCGGGATCAGCCTCGCGGCGGGGGGCCTTCACCGGCTGCTCTTCCCCGCCCCGCGCCAACCAGAGCTCGTAGCTCATGAGGGCCACGGCTTGCGCCAGGTTGAGTGAGGAGTATTCAACTGTCGTCGGGATCGTAATCAGCAGGTGACAGCGGTCGAGCTCGGCGTTGGTGAGACCTTTATCTTCCCGCCCGGCGACAACCGCGACAGGACCTTGCGACATGGTCTCCACGATTTCACTCGCGGCGGCACGCGGGCGCAGCACGGAACGCTTGGCGGCTCGTCCGCGAGCGGTCAGCGCGGCAACGAGCACACAATCGGCCACGGCCTCATCCAGCGAATCGAAGATACGGATCTTCTCGACGAGATCCGCGGTGTTGTGGGCAATTCCTTCGATGCGCCAGGGATCAAAGACCGCCGGCGTCACCAGCCGGATGTCTTCGATCCCGAAGTTTTTCGAAATGCGGACCGCGCTCGCAATGTTGACGATGTCCTGCGGAGCGACGAGGACGAGGATCGGGGTATCAGCCATGGAAACCACCATCGCGCCGCCGGATCGATGAAGAGATCACCTACGCGTCGAGGAAGGAGGTGTCGTGCTTCTTTGCCTTGAGCGAAGAGAGCAGTGCTGTTTTTTCCGCGGACTTGAGATACGCCTCGCGCGGCTCAATCTGGCCGCTGTCCACGAGATCCAGCAGGGCATCGTTGAGCGTGATCATGCCGGCTTTGCGGTTGGTCTGCATGATCGAAGGAATCTGAAAGGTCTTTCCTTCGCGAATGAGATTCGAGATTGCCGGAATACTGAGCAGTACCTCGCGGGCGGCAACCCGGCCGCCGCCGATTTTCCGGCAAAGGACCTGGGAGACGACGCCGCGCAGCGATTCCGACAGCATCACGCGGACCTGTGACTGCCGGTCCACCGGAAACTGATCGATGATTCTATCGATGGTAGAAGCCGCGGTGGTCGTGTGCAGGGTCCCGAAGACCAGGTGACCCGTCTCGGCGGTCTCAATGGCAATGGAGACGGTTTCCAGATCGCGCATCTCGCCGACCAGGATGATGTCAGGATCTTCTCTGAGCGCAGCCCGGAGCGCCTGTTTAAAACCCTTCGTGTGCACGTTCACCTGGCGCTGAGTAACCAGGCATTTCTTGCTCTCGTGCACAAACTCAATGGGATCTTCGATGGTGATCAGGTGATTGCTGCGGGTGCGGTTGACCAGGTCGACGAGGCCGGCGAGCGTCGTGGATTTTCCCGAGCCCGTGGGTCCGGTGACCAGCACCAGTCCTTTGTTCAAATTGCAGAGCGCCTGCACTTCTCTGCTGATGCCGAGTTGTTCGACGGTGAGAATCGTGCTGGGCACCACGCGAAAGACCGCCATGGGACCGCGATGGTCAAGCGCCGCGTTGCCGCGGAACCGCGCCAGCCCGGCGATTTCATAGGCAAAATCGGCATCACCGGTGTCGGTAAACTCCGTGTAATCCTTAGCCGGCATGATGCTCATCAGCATGGCATGCAGCGTCTCGGCCAGTACCGGTGGTTCCTCGGTGCGCGCGAGCTCGCCATCCCGGCGCATGATCGGCGGCTCCCCGGTGCGAAGATGCAGATCTGACGCGCCCGATTCCGCCAGCATCCGGAGGAGGCGTTCGATGGAGCCGCGTGATGCCGGATCGTTCGTCATGGTCGCCATCTGGAGCGTGGCGCGTCCGGCGGTTTTTGGCGGGGCCGAAGGAACAACCGGCGCTGATGCGCCGAGCCGTTCTACACCATTCTGCGCCCCGGAGCGAAGCGTCGCCTCCACCCCAGCGTTCGAGGGTTTCAGCTGCACCTCCATTGCGGCCTCCCCCATGCCATAGGTAAAGGTCTCACCACGGGTGCCGAGCCCCTCGGAGGCCGCAGCGGGTGCGATTTCCCGGAGGAGGCTCAAGATCTGGGTATGCTGCAACGCATCCC
Organism: Gemmatimonadota bacterium; assembly: GCA_039932125.1. GTDB lineage: Bacteria > Gemmatimonadota > Gemmatimonadetes > Gemmatimonadales > GWC2-71-9 > DASYPP01. The sequence continues at coordinate 4,407 of JBDTQP010000107.1, read as the reverse complement.
GGGTAATCGGACGCGGGACACCGGCAACCAGAAGCACGGCGGGCTTTCCGCTGGAGAGCTGCAGCGCTTCGGCCTTTTGATCGCGCATCGCCTGAATGAACTTGTCGAGTCTCGCCATTATATGATGGTCACGTCCGTTGAATCGAGTCAGTCGAGCGGGCGAACCCCGCGCACATAGGTGCGGTTGATCAGCCAGGTGGACTCATGACTCCGCAAGACGAAAAACAGCCCTGCGGCATTGAGATAATCGAGGGCACGCGCGCGGCTCGGCGGGAGTTCGATCGTGGCCCATCCGCGATACTCCGCTCCGCCAGCCATGCCGACCTCGAGGTTCACCGTCTTGGCTGCACCCACGCGCTCAGGATCGGTCATCCCAATCCCGGCGGCACAGACAACGACAGCCACCTGCGACTTCGCGGCAAACGCCACCCCTCCATCGGGAATAGACACCGGGAAAAAATGGTCGGTGCGATTGAGCATCTCCAATACGGTCTCAGGGCCTTCGTGCAGACCTACCCGGGCCTGCACGTGAAGCTCCCCCTCGACGTGAATTCCTTCAGCCAGGATGACCCTCGCGGGGATACGTTCGGTTGATGCCCAGTCACTCACATCTTCACCATTCGCGGATGTCGACTAAGAAGGTGTTGGGTGTTAGGTGTTGGGTTGGTAGAGCTGTCGTGTCGGGTGTTCGTCCATCAAGCATTGTGAGTCTCACTCATCATTCATCAATACACCTAAACACCTGGCGCCTTTACCTGATTCCTATCACCCAGCACCTGCACCTAAAACCTGACACTCAATACCTAACACCTAACACCTTCAACTAGGTGCGCAACTCCACCCCGGCCTGCTGCTCAATGAGCTTGATGATCTCCAGGTAATCGGCGGATTCACCAAGCTCGAGACGGGCCTGGCGGAACAGCTCGCGGGCCAGCTCGATCAAGGGTCCATCGACATTCAACTCATCCAGCATGGCGCAGGCTATGCCAACGTCCTTCTCCAGCAGCGCCAGGCGGAAGGTGCGGGGCCAGAGTCCGGTGAGTACGCGCTCGGGAACCAGTTTTTCGCTGACGAAGGAGCGACCGCTCGACGCGTTGAGAACCGCAAAGGCTTTCTCCAGATTGACGCCGGCCCGAGCGAGCGCGGCGGCACCTTCGCCCACAGCAGCAATGTTGACGGCGAGCAGCGCGTTATTGATTGCCTTGGTAGCGTGTCCGGCACCAACCGGTCCCAGGTGTTCAATCCGTTTGCCGAACAGGGCGAGGATGGGCATGGCCCGCTCCACATCGGGAGCCTCGCCACCCACCATGACAGTGAGGGCGGCAGCGACGGCTCCATCGGTTCCTCCACTCACCGGTGCATCGATAAATCCGACACCGCGTGTGTCGAGCCGAGCGGCGATTCGGCGGGAGGATGCCGGATCACCGGACGTGCAATCCACCAGCAGCGTCCCCCGCGCAAGGGCAGTCTCCATTCCGTCAGGCCCCTCAAGCACGCTTTCGACTTCCCGCGATGTCGGCAGGCAGGTGATGACGATTTCCGCACCGCCAGCGGCGTCACGCGGAGTCTCGGCCAGCCGGGCGCTGTGTTGCTCCGAAAAGACCCGGGCCCGCTCCGTGGTGCGGTTCCAGACCGTAAGCTCATGCGCTCGCGCGAGGTGAGCCGCCATCGGAGTGCCAATCGCGCCGAGCCCGAGAAAAGAGATTTTCATTGGAGGAGAAGATAATGGCAAGCCCTGAAACAAAAGGTGCCAGGAGTGACCCTGGCACCTTGTTGACTTCATACGGTGTGACGTCAGGGAACGACGATCGAATGCGTCACGGAGTTGGTCCCACCCTGATTGTCGGTTACCACCAGCGCCATGTTGAACGTGCGAGCCTTGGGGAACGAGTGGCTGAATGTCGCGCCGCTAGCGACCATCTTGCCGGTCGCATTGTTGACGTGCCAGACCCAGGATACGACCGAGCCATCGGAATCGGAGGACCCGGTACCATCAAAGGTGCACAGACGAGCGGCGGTGCAGCTGTAGGTAAATGCCGCCGTGGGATTCTGGTTGCCGGGGCCGCCGCCGCCAATAAAGCCGACGTAGACCAGCTTGTTCGGCGTGCCGGGGAGACCGATGTTGCCGGTCAGCTTGTTCGCACTGGCATTGCTGATCAGCGCGGCCGCGACCTGCGCGGGAGTGGCGGTCGGATTGGCCGAGAGATACAGGGCGGCAGCACCACCAACGTGCGGCGCAGCCATCGATGTGCCACTGATAGTGTTGGTGGCCGTGTTGCTGCCGATCCAGGCGCCGGTGATGTTGACGCCAGGGCCAAAAATATCAACGCAGGTGCCCGTGTCGGAAAAGCTGGCCTTGGTGTCATTGATCTGACTCGCTGCTACCGTGATCGCGTTCGGCGTTGAGGCCGGTGAGTTGAGGCAGGAGTTACCACCGTTGTTGCCCGCGGAGATCGAGTAGGTAACGCCCGAGGCAATCGAGGCGGTCACCGCATCGTTCGTGGCCTGATCGAAACCACCACCGAGGCTCATGTTCGCCACGGCCGGAGACACGTGGTTCGCCGTGACCCAGTCGATGCCCGCGATGACCTGGGCGAAGCTGCCTGAGCCGCCGCAATCGAGCACGCGAACCGGGTGGATGGTGACCTTCTTTGCAACGCCGTACGTCGTGCCACCAACGGTGCTGGCGGTGTGGCTGCCGTGGCCGTTGCAATCGGTCGTGCCGCCACCGATCTCATCGACGCCATTGCTCATACGGCCAGTGAACTCGGTATGCGTTCCGAGAATGCCGGTATCAATGCCGTAGAAGTGGACGCCGGCGCCCTCGTTCGCATAGGTATACGAATTGTTGAGCGGCAGGCTGTTCTGGTCGATACGGTCCAGGCCCCAGGACGGGGTTGGCGCCTGCGTGAAGTTGATCGAGACCTTCTGATCCAGCTCGATGTACTTGACCCGCGAATCGCGACGGAGCTGGTCAGCTGACTGGGCCGACATCCGGCCGGCAAAACCCTTGAGGGCCGAGGTATACACGAAGTCGGCTTTGGCCCCGACCGTCGCCAGCATCTGGTCAGTTGTGGCCTGGGTACCGGCGACCTGGTCTTTGAACACGACGATATAGCGCTGCGCACCGGAATTGGCGGCGCTCAACGAAGGCTCAGAGGTAGTTGGAGTTGAATTCTCGCCAGCGCAGGCGGCGGCGAGCACGAAGAGGCTACAGGTGAGCAACTTTTTTTTCATGGGAGCACTTCCTTGAGGGGAGTTGGTGGGATGCTGCGAAAACGGTCATGCATCTGGAACAACCAGCACGCGGCTCCGGCCAGAAGCCGCTGGTACTACCTGCGTTTGACCATCAGACCAGCCTTCGATTCAGGGATAAATCGCAACCACGGAATCACAAACAAGGGGGGTAGCACGGAACCAGCGTAGCGGGTGGATAGCAGAACAGACGGGAGTAACCTGAAGGCGCCGTGATCCGGCGCCTCCAGATCCCCTCGGAGAATCAGGGAACTACGATGTTCTTGGTAACCGCGCCGGTGAGTGAGCCACCATCGGTCACCGTCAGGGTGATGGGGAAAGTCCCCGCCTTGGGGAACGACTGGCTCAGGGTGACACCACTCCCCAGCGCGGCTCCATTTCCCCGCTGCCACGCCCAGGAGACTACGCCGACGTCGTCCGTCGAGCTGCTGCCGTCGAGGGTGCAGGTGTGGGTCGCGGCAACGCAGTTCGTGGCCACGAAGTTGGCCACTGGGGGCTGATTGCCACCACCACCACCGGTCACCATGACGGTATGGGTTACACTGTTGGAGAGACCGCCGCCGTCAGTCACCGTCAACATCAGATCGAATGTGATGTTGTTGTTGAACTGCTTGTTGAATGACGGAGAAGTTGACACGGTGGCGCCACTGGAGACCAGCTTCCAGGCGTAGGCCGTGATCCCCACGTCGTCGGTCGAGCCGGTACCGTCGAAGCTGCAGAGCCGGCCGGACGTGCAGTTGGAGGTGAATGCAGCCACCGGGGGCTGGTTGGACCCGCCGCTCAGACCCTGGAGACAGCCGCCATTGCCCGAGTTCACCCAGTTCATCTGGATCAGGAAGTCCTTGGCGCCGATCTTCATGTTGGCGACACCGGTTCCATTGTTGTAGGTGGTGCCGTACATATAGGCGCACTTGTCGGCATTTTCCTGGCCGGAGGCATCGTACCAGGCGTTGAGAAGGTAGTCGGTGGTGGATTCCTCGACCTCATGTGCAACCACGCTGATCACCCGGTCGGCCGCGGCGTCGCCGTTGGGCGGAGTGGAGTTGATGCTGCACCCGGTGGGGTACTGTTGCACCCAGGGCTGGGCTGCAAAGATCACTTCCTTCGGCCCCTGGGGTGAGTTCCAGGTGAAATGGCCGTGGTAGGCGCAGT
>JBDTQP010000106.1:0-10128 GCA_039932125.1 Gemmatimonadota bacterium | reverse complement strand
TAGCACCTAGCACCTAGCACCTAGCACCTAGCACCTAGCACCTAGCACCTAGCACCTAGCAACTCAACAACTCAGCACTCTCCGTAGCACTCAGCACCTGACACAGACACTGGCATCGCACCTCACATCTCGCACGCACTAGATTCCCCTGAATGCTTCCCCGTCTTGTTCTCCTGGGTGCTGGTCCGGCTCACCTCCACGCCCTCAGGGTCCTGGCCCGGCACAAGAATCCGCCGCGTGAAACGGTGCTGGTCGCCAGTGTCCCGACCATCGTCAGTCCTGACATGCTGCCCGGATTTGTTGCGGGTCGATTTCGGGCCGAGGAAGTCGTGGTGGACCTGGCGCGCCTCGCTCATGCGGCGAGAGGCAGCCTCGTGGTGGGAAACGTGACCACGATTGAACCAGGTAGCCGGACCGTGAGGCTGGAAGGGGGACGCGCCCTGTTATACAACGCAGCCTCGGTGACGATGGACCACCACCCCGCGACGGTGACTGTACCTGGTGCCGCACGGCACGCCCATTTCATTCATACCGTGGCGCAGGTCATGGCTCTGCCGCAGATGCTCGAGCAGGCCATGGTTCAGCACTCTGCGCCCAGGATTCTGGTCGTGGGAAATGGAACTCCCGCATTGGAGCTGGCGCTCGCCATCCGGCAGCAGACGCGCCGGCTCATTGGCGGAGAGGGAACTGTCACCATCCTGAGCACGGCGCATTCGCTCTCGGCCGAGTCGGGAAGGGTCCTGGGGCACATGGAAAGCGCGCTGCGGCGCCACAACATTAGCCTGATAACCGGGGCTCGCATCAGGAATGTCGAACGTGAATCACTCCATCTGTCGAACGGTGGGAAGGTGGCATTCGATTTTCTTCTCTGGGCCGGCGACGGCGAAATGCCGCAGTATCTCGCAGATGCCGGATTGCAAACCAGTGCAGATGGATCGATCCTCGTGGACGCCTTCCTGCAGTCGATTGAAACCCCCGGACTCTTCGCGGCAGGAGCCGCCGCGGCGATCGCCAACCTGCCCGATTCAGGTCAGGCCAGACATGCCGGACGGGAAGGAGCAACCCTGGGGCACAATCTTCTGGATGTTCTCAGCGGCAAGCCGCCGAGTAAGACATTCGATCCTCCAGCCAGGCCGCTCGTGTGGGTAGACACCGTTGATGGGCGCGCGTTGGCAACCTTTGGCGGTCTATCGGTCGAGGGTCGGTGGGTAGCCCGGCTCAAGGAGCGGATGGATCGCTCCTTTGTCCAACAACTCTCCCGCAAAGGAACCGAGTAATGCCAGGAGGTATTTCGCTGCGAAGTCTGCTCTGGTGGCTGGCGCCCTCGGCGGCAGTCGGCGGCCTGTCGGCCCAAACCCGTGCCACGGGTGGGTCGCTCACCGAGATCACGATAGACACCATCGCGAATCTGCCTTCACGCTACCTCGAAACAACCAGGACTATCCGGGTTTTTCTGCCGCCCGGGTATGCAGCGAGCGGCCGCCGGTATCCGGTGCTCTACCTCAATGACGGCCAGGATGCCGAGGACATCGGCCTCATCAAGACGCTCGATAGCATGTACACTGCACGAGCCGTTGAACCGGTAATCGTGGTGGCCGCGCATGCGACGAACAACCGGATCCAGGAGTACGGCGTCTCCGGCAGTCCCAATGCCCAGGGATTCGGGAGCCAAGCAGACGGATACGAAAAATTTCTCATTCGCGAGCTGCTGCCGCTGATCAATCGGCGGTTCCGGACCATTGCTTCGCCCGAAAGGACGGCGATAGCCGGATGGTCTCTTGGCGCGCTTTCCGCCTTTGATATTGCCTGGCATCATCCGGAATCCTTTGGCGCCATTGGGGCATTCTCCGGATCATTCTGGTGGCGCACCAATGATTCGACACCGGAGAGCCGTCAGAGTTCGCGCGTCGTGCACCAGATGGTCCGGCAGACTCAGGCAGTGCCCAGGGTCCGAGCCTGGTTTGAAGCCGGCCGCAAGGACGAGACGGATGATCGTGACGGCAATGGCGTCATCGATGCTATCCAGGATACCCGAGAGTTGATGCTGGAGCTGGAGAAGAAGGGATTCGAGGAGGAAAAGACAATGCAGTACGTCGAAATGAAGGGCGGTCATAACCCGGAGACCTGGGGCGAGGCGCTTCCAGCATTTCTCCGGTGGGCATTCCCGCGAAAGTAATCCTAAGGCCAGCGCAGGCAGGCGTGGAGTCCCACGCCTGCCTCTCTGTCATCAGTAGCGCCACTGCACCCCTACCAGCAAACGATTGAAATTAAAGAGATCCAAACCCTGGTGCTCAACGAAGAGAAAACGCCGCTGGCCAGTAAGGGTTGGACCGCCGAGTGGAGTGGAGACCCCATAGGTGACGTTGAGTGTCCCTTCCGTGCTGGACTTGTTATTGTCGCTGAACCGGAAGATACCAAGTCCCAGCCGCACCACAGGTGTAATATCGCGGTTGCTGACTACAAACGTCGGCGGGCTGTACTGAATATTCGCCGCGATCATGACCGAAGTGCCGTTCAACAACCCGAACGAAAACTCGGGGACGAGTGAAAAGCTTCCCCAGTTCACGTAGGGGGTTAGATCGACACGCCCACCAATCAGCAACTGCGCCGGATCGTTGAACCCGATACCGGTGTAAACCGAAGGCTGCAGGACACTAAATCCCGGGGCGCCCACTACCCGGCCGGTGCTGTCTCGCACAACGGGGCGAGGCCCGGTGACACCCGGGGTGACGACGACAGTTTGCGGTTGAACCGCTGAGACGGCGGGCCGGTCGGTCAGCGCCTTGTCGATTCGCTCATTGAGCCGGTCCTCCATCCGCCGGAGGTCATCGCTCGACCGGTTGTCCGAGCGCATTCGGGCAGTGATCAGCGAATCCATTCGGACGACCAGCCGATCTTCCACCGCCTGCCGATTTCCCATGCTCAGCTGCTCAGACGATGCATTCGGCTGGCTTGGCGCGGCGGCCTGGAAATTCGCCCGCGGAGAATCTGGTACCCGTCGCGCGGCAAATTCGTCATCCATCATCCGCCGAATTTCGTCGCGCATCGTTGCACGGGACGCGGGCTCGGTCATGGCCATTGTGTCTGCCCGGCTGAATGGAGCTTGCGACCGGTTGGAGCGACGGAGCTCATCCTGCACCACCGTCCGTATTTCCTCACGAAGCAGAGCCATATCAGCGGCGCTTATCGAGCTCTGCGCGCCAGGGAAAACAGCGCCCGGACCAGGGTTGTGCCGGGCCGAAATGTCGGAAGGCTCGCCGTAGCGAACGTACAGCTCACCCGAGGCGGGCATCGGTATCGTCACCGAGCGAGTAGAGAGATTGGACCCGGAAGGCTCCTTCGCCGCGGTCACGTCCTCCTTCGTGACGTACTGCTTCGAAGAGTCCGACTCCTCCTTCATGACGTTCTGCTTTGAAGAGTCCGGCTCCTCCTTCGCTATGCCGCGGGCGTTCCCATGGCTCTCAACCAGCCGAACGGTATCCCGGTCGTTGTGTCTCGTGACAAGCCGGTCACGATTCCGGCCAATGGAGAAGGACAACCCCGCCGTGAAAAGAACATTGTGCCGCAGGTCGGTCGTGCTGCCAACGCTATCGATCCCGCTCTGGCTGTAGATGTAGTCACGAACGCCGGCGTTAAGGCGGAACTGATCCGTCAATCGTATGCCGAGGCCTCCGCCGGCAAGCAGCACCGTGCGGTCGGCCGGAGTGATCCCGGTGCGGCTGCGATATCCAGGCTTGAAATCGAGATTACCCGCGCCAAGCACAAGGAACGGCACCGGCCCGGCATTCGAGGTGAAGTCGAACTGCGCCTCGGCGCCATAACTCTCGATGGGATCTGTATCATTGAAGAAGGAACCTACACCGCGCCAGTAGTAGCCCTTGATCGCGAAATAGTTCCCCACGTTAATGCCGGCTCGAATGCCCGCCAGGTCCTGGTCGACCAGGGAGTGGTCATCGAAGTTCATCCGGCCGGCGAACGGCTCGATCGGGAAAGAAGCCAGCGACCACTTCTCGCGTGGTGCTGTGCCCCGGTCGAACTTGTTGCCGCCCAGTGCGAAGCCCAGGCCGGCACCGATCGAAAGATTGCTCCGGCTCTTGTTGGCCTGGGGATCGGCAGGAACTCCGGCCGGCCGGCCGCCGGGAACAAGCGCATAGCGATCGAGCCGGAATCGTGCGTCCTCCACATACACCACGCCTCGAAGGCTGGGGGTAAAGTCCATCTTCAATCCCCCGCCATACTTGTACGTGACCTGACTGAAATCAGCGCTCTGGGAGGGATTGAGCTGAAATACGCCGGCACCGGCCTTGACGAACGGTACGATACGACCGGGCGAGAGATTGATCACCAGGTCAACACCGTAGTTTCGCAGATCAGTGTCCTGGTTGCTGAACGGTCCACCCGGACCAGTGGGCAGGGAGCTGCCTGCAAGCGTCGTACGTATGGACGAACGGGTGAAATAGAAACCCTCCAGTCCAGCCAGCGTACCGAAATCGAGCCCCAACCTTCCACCGTATAAGGTGGTGTTCTCCAATCCCGTCCCCTTGTCCCAATCGAAATAATTGGCCGCCGGCGCGAGTGAATACCGCACGCCCTGCGCGGCGAGGTTTGTGCTCATACTCACGCACAGAAATCCAGCAACAAGAGATAAACTTGGTGCGGGGCGCAGAGATGATCGCATTAGCTTACTAAAAAACACCTTCATAGAAATGCTCCTTTCCGTCATGGGAGGTTCAGCCGGACCAGCCACAGGAAGGAGACAGCGTATAAAGCACCTGTACCATCACTGCAGAACAGCATCCAGCGAACGACTCTCCGGGTAGTTGTCCAACGTTTCTCACCATAAATCGGCGAAAATGGCCCTATACCATACTCGCTAATTGGTGCACTTTATGGAGTGATTGCGCTCACGAGAAGAGGAATTTTGGTGCAGCAAGGAAAGCAGTGAGGAAAATCACGAAGGGGTGACGAAAGCCTTACAGGCAATCATGATGCGGGACGAGGCAGGACTTACGATGATTCGACCAATTTGACACCTGCCTCGCGTTTCCTCTGCGGCTATTGCTTCACATAGATCTCCCCACCCTTCTCCAGGAACTCTTGTGATTTCTGCTCCATTTCCCGCGCATAGTCCCGCACGTCCTGAGTGATGCGCATCGAGCAGAACTTGGGTCCGCACATCGAGCAGAAATGGGCGACCTTGGCCCCGTCGGCCGGAAGCGTCTCATCGTGATACAGCCGTGCCGTCACCGGGTCCAGTGAGAGGTTGAACTGGTCTTCCCACCGAAAATCGAAACGCGCCCGGGAAAGCGCGTCATCCCAGGGCCGGGCATTCGGATGGCCTTTCGCAAGGTCCGCGGCATGTGCCGCAATCTTATAGGCAATGACACCGGCCTTCACGTCATCGCGGTTGGGCAGTCCCAGGTGTTCCTTTGGGGTGACGTAGCAGAGCATGGCGGTGCCGTACCATCCGATCATCGCCGCGCCAATGGCACTTGTGATGTGGTCGTAGCCCGGCGCTATGTCCGTCGTGAGCGGGCCGAGCGTATAGAAAGGCGCCTCCTCGCACCAGGCCAGCTGCTTCTCCATATTTTCCTTAATCAGGTGCATAGGGACATGCCCCGGTCCTTCGTTCATCACCTGGACATCATACTCCCAGGCGATCTTTGTCAGCTCTCCCTGAGTAGCCAGCTCGGCGAACTGTGCCTCGTCATTCGCGTCGGCGATGCTTCCCGGACGCAGTCCGTCTCCCAGCGAGAAGGAGACGTCATACGCCGCCATAATCTCGCAGATTTCGCGGAACCGGCTGTAAAGAAAATTTTCCTGGTGATGGGCCAGGCACCACTTGGCCATGATCGAGCCGCCCCGCGAGACGATCCCCGTCATCCGCCGGGCAGTCATCGGGATGTAGCGCAGCAGCACACCGGCATGCACCGTGAAATAGTCGACACCCTGCCTGGCCTGCTCGATCAGCGTCTCGCGATAGAGCTCCCACGTGAGATCTTCCGGCACACCGCCAACTTTCTCCAGCGCCTGGTAGATGGGAACCGTCCCGATCGGTACGGCCGAGTTCCGGACGATCCATTGCCGGGTCGCATGGATGTTTTTCCCGGTGGACAGATCCATGACCGTGTCGGCTCCCCAGAGCGTCGCCCAGCGGAGCTTGTCAACTTCTTCGTCTATGGAGGAAGAGACGGCGGAATTCCCGATGTTCGCGTTGATTTTGACGTGGAAATTGCGGCCAATGATCATCGGCTCAAGTTCCGGGTGGTTGATATTGGCGGGAATGATCGCGCGGCGGCGGGCGACTTCCGACCTGACGAACTCGGCCGGCAACCCTTCGCGAATCGCGACGTATTCCATCTCTCGGGTGATTTCACCTTGTCGCGCATAGTACAGCTGCGTCAACGGAGCGGTGCCCCGAAAAACTGTTCGTTCAAGACCCGCTGGAATAAGTGAGGAGCGGGATTCCTGCCGCGGCGACGGCACCTCTTCCACGGGGCGTGACCGGATCGATGATAACCGCGGTGAGGGAAGTCCTTCCCGCACCTCGCAGCCCAGGGGGCCGCTGGTATCGTAGACTCTATGCGGCGGCTCGCCTCCGCTGAGCGTGATCTCCCGAAATGGAACCCGGACGCCCTCGCCCTCGACATACACCTTACGCGAGCTGGGGAAGCTTTCTCCATAGTCACCCCCAGATGCAGGGTTCGACTCTGAAAGGACCGAATCCTTGACGATCGTTGCCATGCCAGCTCCTTCTCTTCCCGGGACAAAAAACGCCGCCCTGAAATGGCGGCGGTCGGTTGTGATAAGTCTCCGAGTCGTCGCCGCGCTTCCTTCGCCGGTATGAACCGGATCAGGTTCCAAGAGTTCTTCTCAACCCCAAATCGGTATACGGTTAGCAGTCTACGGTAAGCGGGACACATCCCGTTTGCCGTTCACCGTATACCGTTCACCTTTTTAGGGTGCCCCTGGCGGCTGATGTATGGTATTCCACTTTTTCCGAGGGGTCAACCGACGCACCTGTGAGAGCCGGTATACCTTTGATCAGCACCCCTCCTTACTTGCGGAGACCTATGCCGCCTACGACTCCCGCTTCGCGCATCACCCAGCTATGGGCGAGGCTCTCACCGCTTCCCTGCGGAACCTGGCTTTTTAGTCGAGCGCTGGGCTTCATGGTCCCCTACACCGATAGCATCGGGGCGCATGTGCGTGAGTTGTCGGCGGGCCATGCTCGCGTCACCATGGCCGACCGACGACAGGTACGGAATCACCTGCGCTCAGTTCATGCCATCGCGCTCGCCAACCTCGGCGAGGTGGCCACCGGGCTGGCGATGATCACGGCCGCGCCACAGGATGTGCGAAGTATCCTGGTGGCCCTCTCCGTCACCTATCTAACGAAAGCGCGGGGCAGGCTTCAGGCCGAGTGTCGCTGTGAGATGGTTCTGGTTACCGAGACGTTAGAGCAGGACGTCGCGGCGGATATCACCAACCCGGCAGGCGAGGTAGTCGCAAGAGTCGTAGCGCGGTGGCGCCTGAGTCCACCACAAATCAGGACAGCGCATTCGCAAAACGGCGCACGATAGCACCTGCTGGCTCAATCTCCTTGATACCCCCCACGCTCTTCCCCGCCTGCCAGTAGTCATGGTTTCCCGCATTGTCGAGCGATGATCGCTTGAGCTGCCACAACGAGCGGAGCGCATACACCGTTCTCATGAAGTGTTTGGATTTCCGGTGCCGCAGCATCCACCGGGCAATCGCTCCTGCACGAAGCCCGGTGCGCTGAATGTAAGGCGTGTTGATCACCGCCACTGGAATCCCGGTGATTCGCTCGCTGAGCACGATGTCCTCGGGTTGAGCAACCAGGATCGCCTGCTTGTAGGCATCACTAGCAAGGCATTCCGTCGTGGCGATGAAGCGGGTTCCCAGTTGCGCTCCGGCATACCCCATCTGAAGCACCGCGGCAAAATCCATCTCGTTGCCGATTCCACCGGCGCATACCACCGGCACATTGAACCCCGCGAGCAGGTCAAGCAGCGGCAGGGCATCGTGAGGCCCAGCGTGGCCGCCAGCGCGATTGTTCACTGCGATAAGACCGCGGGCCCCGCCGGCGACGCCTTTCTCGGCCCACTTCTTTTCGGTCACATCGTGGTATACGACCCCACCTTCCGGCTCGACCAGTTTTACCACCCAGGCCGGGTTACCGAGCGAGGTGACAAAGAAGCGTACGCCTTCTTCGAGCGCGATGTGTATCCAACGTTCCATGCGCTCCCGGTAGCTCCGCGACGACTGTTCGATCAAGGCGTTCATTCCCACGGGCCGGGTCGTTATCTGACGGATCAGCCGAATGCCCTGCCGAAAATCATGTCCGTGGACATATGTCAGCGAGATAGGCTGGATAATCCCCAGACCTCCCGCCAGAGACACGGCGGCCACGAGCTCGGGGTTCGAGCAGGGATACATCGCCCCGCAGATGAGCGGAATCTCACAGCCGGCGTCATTCGTAAGGGCTGTTACCATCTCAAATTCAGCTGCAAGGGACCCCCCACTTCGGTGTCGGGAAGATCATCCGCTCCAGGTGCCTCACTTTTCATGATAGCTTCGCAAATTTCGATGCTGCTGTTCTGCTGCTCACAAGGATAAGCTCCTATGCTGTAGCGGCTTCGCCACGCCGGATGCCTTGGAAGTCGATCTCTTCCCGCTGTACGATAGTGCAACACTTGGGGCACGGACCTTGCCTGTCATCACGGCGGCGGCTTCCCCCCGACGCTGCTTCTCTTATCACAACTTACTTGCCCTCACGCTGCGACCGCTTTCATGCGGCTCGCTTGAGGCGGAGCTCAACTGGTGATCCCACGGATCGCGCTGGTTCTCCTCATGACGGTAACGCTGAGCCCTCAGACTGGTCTAGGCCAGGAGGTGCACCCAGCCGTTTACGTACGGGAGGTAGCCGATTCTTCGCTACGCGATGTGGCGGTCGCCGTCTCCGATCCGCTCGATCCCGTTATCTACTACAACCCGCGCCTCATGGAACGCTTTGGACCCAACCTGAGCGCGTTCGTCCTGGCCCACGAGTATGGCCATATCAGGTTCGGGCATCGCCGACTCCCAAATACGGTCACGGACCGGGCCTCGATGATGCGCCATTTCGAGCTGGAGGCCGACTGTTACGCCGCCCAGATGCTGGAACGGCTCAAGCCCAATGCCGCCACGGTGGCCATCGAGTTCTTTCGAAAGATGGGTGCCTTCCGGTACGACGACGAACACCCGACAGGTTACGAACGAGCCGATCGCATTGCGGAATGCCGGGAGCAGCCACCGGTAAATCCGGGCGAAGGGCTCGCCGCTGGATTGGGCAGTCAGGTCATCGCAGCGCTCCGACGGCTTCCGGGCGAGCCCGGTGCCATGGCCATGCTCAAATCGGGAACCAAGGTCAGCGCCCGCAAAGCAGCACGTAGGACCGGAAAGCCGGAGTCCGAGGCTCGGCGGGAACGAGGCTGGAGCGAGTAGCCGGAACACCACCCGTGATAAAAGCCCTTCCCAACGGAAGGGCTTTTTACTTTAAGGGCGCTCGGGAGAGTATTCGGCCGGCGCCTCCTTCATCGAGGACCTCACGAACCTTCTCGCTCAGGCCTGATGGTGAGAAAGGTTTCTGCAGGTACGAGACTCCCGGCTCGAGCACACCATGATGATGGATGGCTGCCGTGGTGTAACCGGACATGAAAAGCACTTTGATTTGCGGTTGCTCCCCCAGGAGGCGCTCGGCGAGCTGCGGTCCGCTCATGCCCGGCATGACTACATCCGTCAGCAGCAGGTGAATCGGTTGCTGGTAGTTCTGAACCAGGGTCAACGCTTCGGGCCCGCTCGCCGCCGTCAGCACCGTGTATCCCTTCGATTTGAGCACTCGCTGCGTCAGGTTTCTCACGGCAGGCTCGTCCTCGGCAATCAGCACCGTTTCATTCCCACCGGCGGGCTGCCGGGCTGCTGCTACCGGTGACGCCGTGACTGGCGCATCCACCCGCGGGAAATAGATCTTGAAAACCGCACCCGCTCCCGGCTCACTGTAGACGCCGATGTAGCCGCCACTCTGGCGCACGATACCGTACACTGTGGCGAGCCCCAGACCGGTGC
>JBDTQP010000105.1:0-10244 GCA_039932125.1 Gemmatimonadota bacterium | reverse complement strand
TACTCGCCGCCCGGATCGCATTGGCCATCAACGTATACGTCAGATTCTTTGCCGGCAAAAATGGAAATGTTGCACCATCGGCATAGATCAGATTTCTCCAGTCGTGGCTCCGGCAATCCGGTGACGCGGTCCACGGCTCTCGCGTTTTCGACATGGGAAGCGTGCCGGCGTAGTGAATGCTGGCACCCTGGGGGAGGATTTTTGTCATGCCGGGCGGAACAATCGCGCCGAGCTTCCAGAGCGCGCGTCGCATCGTGCGCAATGCCGTTGCGACGCGCATGGCATCACCCGAGTCCGGGGCATAGCGAATGACCAGTCGCGAGCGGCCCGTCGCACCATCCGGCCGGATGGTCAGGACATTGTCGGCGCGGCGACGATCGTGCAGCCACACGTTGGCGACGCCAAGGGCCGCGTGCGTCGCTCGAAAAATCCCCAGCGCCGATCGCATGTCCACGGGCATGCTCTGCACGATGGGATGAATGGAAGCAGCCTTGAGCGCGGTAATCTGGCCATGAACATACTCATCCGCCCTGGATCCTTCGATGCCGAAGGCGATCTGGTGAAACTGGTAGCTGTGCGTGGATACCGGTCGTCCGAGCATTCGCAGAGTGATGAACGGAACCATCATCTGGCGGTTGTCCATCAGTCCGGCGAGTTCGATCACCTGGCCTCTGGACCGATAGACCGAGTCGAGCACGATCCGCGATGAACAGAGCGTCCCGGCGGCCAGGACGTACTCATCAGCTGTGAACGTAACTCGCTCACCCCCGTCGGATGGTGAAGCGACAACGCCGGAGATCCGACCCTCATGCTCCGTAAAATGCTCCACATACATGCCGGGGACATACCGGAACCGGGGGTGAGCGCGCAGCGTCCTCAGCGTGACGCTGGGCGCGTAGAGTGATTCCCGCGGACAGCCCCAGAGACAACGGCCGAGGTACCCGCAGGCTTTTCTCTCCTCAAGATCGCGACTCAACACCGCGACCCGGGAGCGGCCGAGATAAAATTTCAGCGTTCGATGCAGTCGTTCGCGGATTCGGGCATAGCGGCCGAGCAGAAGGCTGGAATGCTCGTCGGTCTCCAGCGGGGTCTGGTACTCGGGCGAGAAAGGGGCGAACCGGGCAAGATCGTCATTCGCGGCGCTGATCCCAATGCGCCGGGCCACAGTCCGGTAGTGCGGCTCGAGATCGGCGTAAGAACAGGGAAATTCCTCCAGCTCCGCGTCGTTCAGCGGGTACACCCCGCCGGTCCATGCCTCGGCCAGTCCACCAGCGGCGAACGAGGTCACCGGCTCGAACCCATTGCTCTCCGACGCGAAGCCATCCGGACTGGTGAAGACGTACGATTTGCTTGGCGGAAATCCGTAGAATTTGGCCTGCGCGGCTGGATATACGACCGTCTCGCCGTGGGGACCCAGGAAGTAGCTGACTGGATCATCCAGCTCTTCCTTGAGGGCGTCGAAATCGGAATCAGGGAGTACAGACTTCGGCCGCTCGTGCCCGACATCCACCATGATCACTTCGTGCCCGCGCTCCAGGGCCGTCGCGGCAAAGTGAACGCCCGTCGCACCAGAGCCGACGATCAGCACGGAGCTCACGATGTGCTCCGGGGTGAAGGCGCACTTCGAAGACTCAGAATGAAATGGAGTGGACCCAATATCAGGACGCCGGCCGCAAGCGCACCTGCAAACGAAGCCAGACTCCAGGTGGTCTCCAGCAGCGCACGGACGAGCGAGCCGTGTGGTGAGCCTGAGGTCAACTCGCGATAGTGCGGCGGCGCATTCTCCAGGACGGCAAGCAGGAGCGTGAGTTTCTGGCGGAGAATACCGTGCGGGCGGGCAAGGCGAGCGTACGCGTCGGCGATCCTGGCTGATATGGATCCCCGCCGGGCAAACATGGCGAGCGCTGCATCCAGCGGATCTGCGGAGGGGTACCGGCGAAAGGGGATCGCCTCATGTCCGTCAATGTACTTCCGGACTACGTATGCGGTCGGTGGGTGACCAGTAAGATACCGGCTCAATACCTCGCATTCCTGTTCCAGCCCTCCGGGAACCGGTTCAGCGGACACTGGCCAGCCGGGTGAGCAGATCGCCGATGGATGTCATATCCGGACGCAAGTCAGTCGCGAGATCACTGGTGTCTGCCACCCCATCATTGAGGAATGGAGCCAACTGGCCCGGGCTCACCGGGAAGCGCTTGCCGAGCACACTTCCAAGCAGGGAGAGGGTCCGGCGCACAGGACCGGCGGGGAGATGAATGACCGGCGTACGGTCACCCGTTCCGCGACAGGCAAGACGAATCCGGCGCAGGAGCGACTCGAAGGTGAGTACTTCCGGGCCGCCGAGCTCAATCACCTCACCGGCGAAACGGGAACGGGCCAGGATCAGGGCGATTCCCCGCGCGACGTCCTGGACGTCAATCGGCTGAACCCGGGTTTTCCCGGTTCCGAAAACGACGATTGCCGGTGCATTCGCAAGAGATCGCAACCGCTGCCAGATCGGGCTGGCTGGGCCCAGGACGATGGTGGGTCTGAGGATAGTGTAATCGAGACCACTTTGCCGGATGACTGCTTCAGCCTCCGCTTTGGTGCGGCCGTAAGCGTAGTCCTCGAGCTGCGGATATTTCGCGGCGATAGAGCTGACATAGAGGATATGCTTCACCCCCTGTTTTTCGCACGCCCGCACCAGTGCGACCGTACCGTCAACATTGACTCGCTCGAGCTCGTCATCGCTGGCGCTGCCCGTAGCCGCGGCGAGGTGAACGACCATGTCCATGCCCTCGAGCCCGGCGGCCCAGGAACCGGGTTCCGAAAGATCGCCGATGAGAGGGCGCCAGTTTTCTGGAGTGGAAAGGGCGGTCTTACCAGGCGCGTGACGGGTAAGCCAGGTGACGTTACGCCACTCGCGCAGGGAGTCCATCACGTGACGTCCGATGAATCCGGTCCCGCCAGTGAGGAAGATGGAACGATCCCGGGCGGCGTCGTTCACGACAGAAGTAGCGGCTCGGCTGGGCGATGGAGTTTCGATTACGAAGCAGCCCGTTTCACGGCGGCGCGTTGCGCGGAGGGAACGAACATCTCGCGCCAGAGCTTGAGACGGAGACGGAAAACGCCCTTGATGTCTTCCCAGGCGGTCTTCGCGATCTTGACACGGCTGTCGTCGTCTTCGATCCAGGTGACCGGGATATCCTTGATGCGATAGCCCTGCTTTTCAGCGAGCACCAGCAGCTCGGTGTCGAAAAACCAGGACTGGTCCACGATCTGGGGCACCAGCTCCGCAACCGCCTTCTTGCTCACTGCCTTGAATCCACATTGGGCGTCGCTGAACGATGTGAAAAGGACAATCTTGATGAAGATGTTATAGGTACGTGAGATGAAATCCCGCTTGAACTTCCGCTGGGTGCGCGATTCACGCATCAGCCGGGATCCGGTCGAGACGTCATAACCGTCATCGAGAATGCTATGTACCATTCTGGGCAAAGCGGCGAGCTCGGTGGAGAGATCGACATCGGTGTAACACATCACGTCCGCTTCGCTCTGCGTCCATGCGTGGCGGAGGGCGCGCCCCCGGCCCCGCTGGGGAAGCTGAACAAAACGAACATCGCTCCAGCGCTCAGTGAGCTTGATAGCGACCAGGTCAGTTCCATCGGTTGAGCCATTGTCCACCACCACAACACGCCAGCGCACATCGGGATACCCTGCCATGAACTCACGCACGGTCGTCACGCTCTTCTCGAGAACGTGAGCCTCGTTCAGCACGGGAATCACCAGATCGACCAGCGGCTGCGCTGGCGATGGGTTCGCCATCTGGGTCATTATCGTGGCCTCAGGTTTTCTCTGCGTGGTGGTAAGCTGCCCAGGGTGCTGCGCACAAGCCACAGTCCAGCGATTACGCTGTGCTCTGGGGGTCGTTTTCGCGCGGCCCTTCTACTTCAAGCTGTTGATTTTGTGCGACTTACACAATGCTTTCGGCGTCAGAATGGGCAAGATTAATACCAATGTCAAATGACCGGCCTTATCCTGCCCTCACCGGTTTCCGCAGGATCCCAGCTGGCCCATGGATCTTCAACCTTCCAGATCAGATAGATAATGATCGCGGTAAGAAGAAGAATGAAGGTCGGGGAGACCGACGTCAGCCAGGGAGCGTACTGGCTTGCGGTTTTTCCAAAGACGGTAAGCCAGGGAAGCTGCGGCCCTTCCAGAAATACGCGCTGGACGTTCTCGAACACGGTTCCCTGGCTCCGCACCATGGCGATGCACCAGTTGATCACGAGACTCACCAGTGCCAATCCTAATCCAATCGCGCGTGGAAGCCGCAGAAACACCGCGGCGGCCGGCAGAAACAGAAATGGGAGAATCGGGGCGAGATAGCGTATCCCCGTCACCCACTGAAGCCGGGTGTACTGTACGAAGCTGAAGAAGACGATAAACACCGCTGTCATGAGAAGGCAAAACCACGCTTCTCTCGCGGGCAGGAAGCTCCGGCCTTTTCGGACCACAAACGGCGCGGCGAGTGCCAGGACGAGGATCGGCGCTGTCACGAACAATCCAAACCGTGAATCGATAAGCAGCATTCGAAAGAGATCGGCGCCAAAACCACCGACACCCTGGTAGCCGATATCCACCCACTCTACCGGAGGCATCCAGGCCTGAGGCGGCCGGATGAAGTTGCCGAAGCTGGCCCACTGGTACCACCAGAGGGTGAAAATACCTGGTAACATGCCGAGGCCGTACCAGAGAGAATCCACCAGGGATCCTCCCCAGGTCCTATCGTCCCGGCGGCGAACGAGCGCATAGAGTCCGAGCAATCCCATCGCCAGCGCGCCGCTGTAGTCATAAAGGAAAGCGAGTCCGCCCAGCAGACCAGCCAGAAGAAATCGCGTGCGGACACTGAGCCGGCTTCGATTGCCCGGATTCCAGATGAGAACGAATCCGAAGAAGGCGAGCAGCCCAAGCCCGAGGTTCTGATTGAGATAGCCCGTGCGGAAGAAAACTGGAGTGCCGAACGCGTACAGCACCGAGAGGCCGAGCGAGAGCCGCCGGGAGAGCCCGAGACTCAGAAGCAGTCCGAACAGCACCACGACACTGAGTGCCGTCACCGGCGCCTGGAAGAAGACCTGGGTAATGGCCGCTACCAGCCCGAACCGCACATCGAGACCACGCTCCCGGACTTTCTTGTAGAACTCGACGCGGCGCCATCGGGGATCGTTGTAGTTGACCGCGGTATCCGGCTGCTGCTTTCGCATCGCGAGATTGCGGTTCACCACGTGATTGACCGCTGGCAGGAGCAGTGCGTACGGCACGGCGGCCAGCATGGAAACACCGGGGTTCGCCCCATGGTGGGCTCCCTGGTGCGGGGCGCTGTCCGGATTCCAGAAGAGGTCGACGTGGAGATCGGCGTAAGGATCCAGCCGGAACGTCGCATCCTGCGCGATGCTCACGACCAGATAATGCTCCCGGACGAAATCGGTGGCAAAGTGGACCACGTAAATGATCCAGCAGGAAACAAAGAGCCGCCACTTCATCGAGCGAGGCGTCATAGCCTTCATGGTGAACGGTGAACTGTAAACGGTAAACGGGATCATTCCCGGCTCTTACCGCCTCTACCGGCATCTTTGAATCAGCCCAGGCGTTTCATCCGGGTTGCCGACTGACCTCATCCAAACTATTTACTTCGGTTGCTGGCTCAGTTTGACTGGTTGACCTGATTTGGTCGACTGATACACGGCATTGGCCATCTCCACCGCGCGGAATCCCGCCAGGCCATCGGCAAGGTTGGTCCGCTCGCCGCGGGTCATTTTCAGAAAATCGACCAGCTCGTCCTGAAAAGACACCAGCGCGGTTGAGGTCCAGCTTTTGAGCTTTTCACGCACCATGATCTCGGGGTAGAGCTTCCGGGTCTTCTTGCGTGGTCCGCCCGGCTTCTCCTGCGTGACGAGAAGATTCTGCATCGGCGCGTAGTAGCCCCGCACCATCCCTTTATCTCCGTACACCTCGACAAAAAATCGGTAACCCTTCCACTCGGTCCAGGTTGCTTCGTACACCGCAGGGATGCCGCTCGGGCTCTTGAAGATCGCGATCGCACTGTCCTCCGAACCGGGAACCGACCAGATGCGGTTGCTGGCGACACCATAAACCTCGGCCACCTCGCCAAGGACAAAACGGGCCAGGTCGGTCATGTGAATGCCGACATCCATCATGGCGCCACCGCCGGAGACTGGCGCCTTGTACTGCCAGTCCGCGCGGAAATTGTGGAGGCCGTCGTGCCCGCCGAAAATGCGGACATGGTCCACTGTGCCGATCCGCCCATCATCTACTACCTGCTTCAGAAACTTCATTGACGGGTAGTACCGATGGTTGAAGCCGGTCGCGAACGTCTTCTTCGCGGCACGTGAGGCATCGAGCATCCGCTGGCACGCCTCGACCGTATTGGCCAGGGGCTTTTCGCAGAGCACATGCTTGCCAGCCGCAAATGCAGCGAGAACCGCCTCCTCATGGAACTGAATGGGCGAGGAGATCATCACAGCGTCAACGCCGGGCGCATCGATGGCAGCTCGCCAGTCCGCCACCGCTTTTGCGCTGGTCCCGGCAACCGCGAGCTCAGCCTGGGCGACTGTGGGATCCGCAACCACAACAAGTTCAGTATCAGGATTCGTCCGGATACTCCGGGCTCGTAACTGTCCGATGGTGCCAGCGCCAATTACTGCGAATTTCATTCAAGACTCCAGAAAAGCCGGTGAACGGTTTACGGTGAACGGTGTCTGCGGTACGGTCGATCAAGAACGCTCCCCAATGCGTCAGTCTTCGACGACGTGGGTTGCAAAGATTTCTCGATACTTTGCCCATTTAGCGTCATCAAATTTCCCATCCACCAGACAGTCAACCGCGCTGTAGGCCATGAACAGTGCATGGTGGGTGTTGTCGTGGGCGAACAAGCCCTGCCGGCCGTAACTCAGCAGCCGGGGGATCTTTTCCACCCAGTGATCGAGCATGCCGAATGGCACTTCGTAGCCCTTGGTATAAATCGGATATGCCTGGCGGAGCCGGCGGGTATGGACCTTGACCGGAGGGCGAGGGAGCCCGAGACCGGCACGAGAGAGGTCTTCAGCCACCACCTTCCCCAGCTCATCGTCGTTCATACCCCACCACGGATCATTCGGTGAGCAGGGGAGCTCTGCACAGAGTGTCGTGCGTCCCTTCGGCTCGGCCAGCGCCGCGTAATTCTTGGGCTCTGACAGCCGCGTAATCCGGATATCAGCCGCCGGGAAATAATGGGCGTCGTACTCGGTGAACTGATCGATATCCAGCTCGAGATACACGAGGAGCATGGAGCGATATTCGATCGCGTTCCCAGCCTCGAGCACCGGCGCCGGCACCTCTCCGTTCATCGCCCGGGCGAGGATCGTGATTGGAATGGTAGACCAGACATAGTCCGCTTCGAGCGTCTTCTCCGCTCCATCCTTGATCGCGATCACTTTCCAGGGTGACTTCGCATCTGCCGGCTGCTCCAGCCGCGACACCTTCCAGCCCAGCATAAGTTCGGCGCCGAGCGACGTTGCCTTCTCCGCATACGCCTCACTGATCTGGCCGAAACCGCGCCGGGGATAGAAGAATCGCCCGGAGCCGGGCGGCTTGAGTCCGGGCACCGCGGAGAGGACCTTCCGGATAAGCTTGCCGAACGACCCGGCGGAAACGCGACGACGGGCCTGGATACCGGAGAGGGTCCCGGGATCGCGTCCCCAGATCTTCCATGCGTAAGGAAAATAGAAATCGCGGCAGATCGTCGGACCCAGGTTCGCCATGAGTACGGAGGAAAAGCTGTCGCCCTCATCCCGTTTGGCGCCGAGGGTTTTGGAGACCATGTCCTTCATCGTCCCGGCAGCGAAACCCTTATCCAGCCGGAGCAGCAGATCAACCGGTTTGAGCGGAAAGTGCACCAGCTTGCCGCGAAGGTGGATTCGGCCGTGACGGGGGCGATCGAGCAGATCGTCACCGAGCAACGACCGGATGTCTGCCAGGAGATTGGGCTCACAGGCCGGGTGCAGCCGATGACTGCCGTAGTCCAGTCGCTGGCCCCCCGCCTCAAAACTTCCGGCGTTGCCGCCGACCACCGGATTCTGTTCGATGACGGTGACCTGCGCGCGTTTCTGGCGGCGCAGCTGATAGGCGGCACCGACGCCGGCGGGGCCGGCGCCGAGGATGACAATGCGTGGTTCAGACATGCGCGGTCGAAGTTCGAGAAAGCTTGGTCAGTGAATCGGTCAGATGGGATCCGCGGCGGCGGCTGAGCACCAGCCACAACAGGCCGCCACAAAGCCCCCCGGCGATGAGCACGCTCTGCCAGAGGAGAGACGTCAGGACACCGAGGGCAAGAGGAACACCGAAGGGCGCCAGCAGTGCCGCCAGGCTTGCTTCCCGCACGGCGAGTCCGCCCAGGCTGATCGGCATCAAGCTCGCCACTTTAGCGAGGGGCCACACGAGGAACCAGACGGAGAGCGGGACGCGCACGCCAATGTGATAGCCAAGCCAGGCGTTCAGCAGCACGAAACTGCTCTGGATTCCAATTGACAGTGTGAGTCCGAGCAGCGCGGTAAGCGGCCGTCGTGCAAGCCGGCGGAGCGCGACCAGGCTTCGCGCCACGGGCCGGCGAACTCTCCGGGGCCACCAGGAGAGCGGGCGCCGCAGCATGAACGGCAGGACTACGACAGATCCAAACACGGCGAGCACAATACCGACGGTAAGCACTTGCGAGCCCCAGCCCGGAAGCGCGTTCCGGGCAAGCACGCCCCCGACCGCGACCAGGATGGCCATGGCAGTGATGTCGGTCAGACGATCCAGCACGCCGCCCCAGAGGGCGGCTTCCGGACGTTTGGTAATCTTGCCGACCATGGCCATGCGAAGCACATCGCCACCCACGATGCTCGGCAGACAGAGATTGGCAAAGAGTCCCGCGGAGTAACATTGCGCCGCATCGACGCCACGCAGTGCGGCGCGTCCGGCGTTCACAAAGAGACGCCACTTGATGACGCCAAGCGCGTGGCCCAGGATGAATCCGACCCAGACGCCGAGCCAGACGGTGGGCGGCAGGTGACGCAACGCCTCCCAGACCTTGGCCCAGGGAAGCAGCACGAATATGAGGGTCAGCAGCGTGGCGCTGACCCCGATCTTGATCCAGAGCTTCACCGGTTCATCGCCATGCGAGAGTTCTGATCCGCCAGGAGCCCGACCGCAAAGACGATCAGCGCGCCGAGGAGGAGAAGGACAGCGCTCTCCGAAAGGTTATCAAGGGTGACATCGTACGCGAACTTGGCGAGACCCGCCACCGTCAGGAAAAACGCGATCGGTATGAAAACCTTGAGCGGGTTGAAAAAGACGATGGTCCTGAGAATGAGCAGGGTGAAATCATACGCATGCCGGGGGCGGATCTTGGATTCACCCAGGCGCGCGTGATAGTTGATCGGGATGTATTCGACTGGATGCGCGTTGCAGGCCGCCGCAAGGGTGATCGTCGTCGTAAACGAGAAGCCCTCCGGCAGCAGGTGGATGTATTTCTGTATCAAATCCCGGCGCATGAGCCGAAGACCCGAATTGATGTCCGGAATATGCTGACCCGCGAGGTAGCTTGCGAGAGCACGAAGAAATTCCTTGGCCGGCCGCCGGACAAGTGGAATATGGACGGTCTGCCCGGTTCTCGCTCCTACCACCATTGAGTTGAACTCCGCCAAAGCAAGCAGCGCAGGAATCGATTCGGTTGGATAGGTCCCGTCGGCATCGGTGATAAGAATCCACGGATATTTGGCCGATCGCACGCCCAGCTTGAGTGCCGCTCCGTAGCCGCGATTGGTCCGCCGCCGCAGCACTCGCACCCCGGTCGCAGCCGCCTGCTCCGCCGTGCCGTCCTTGCTCCCATCGTCGACCACGAGAATCTCGAAACCCCAGCCCGAGGCCTGCATGACTTTCTCGACGGCACGCACCTGCTCCGCCACATGAGCAGCTTCGTTGTACGCGGGGATCACAATGGTCACCGCGCGCTGGAGAGTTCCGGACTGATCCTCGACAATTTCTTCAATCACGTTGGGAGCCTGGTTCCGAGTAAGTTCATGCCTGGTATTTCACGTCTCGCTAATCGCATCTCGTATTCGATTCTAGACCATGTGGCCGCAGTAAGCAGTAAGCAGTAAGCGGTAAGCGGTAAGCACTAAGCACTAAGCACTAAGCACTAAGCACCAAGCACCAAGCACCAAGCA
>JBDTQP010000104.1:0-10409 GCA_039932125.1 Gemmatimonadota bacterium | reverse complement strand
GATCGCTCAGCACGGTTTTACCCGCGCGCTCGATGTTATGTCCGCCGCCGCGCTGGGAGCCGGCATTGTCGCATCCGCCCAGGAGCTGGCGCGCATCATCAGCTGGCCGCCATTCAGCACGATGGTGCACCAGGGGACCCGGCAGGGACACTTCCTCGCGCGGTTCGACACGCCGCGCGGGGTCTGGATTGGACTGGTGGTGTTTGGACAGGAGACGACGCTGGGACTGGTCCAGTTGTTTTTTCAGCGCCTGGTACGTGATCTCCAGTCTGCCGCGCCGCCGGTGGCGGAGCGGCAGGAAGTGCTCGCCGCGGATTTCGAGCGGGATCTCAACACGAGCCTGCGGACGCTGTTTGGGCGTTAAAAGAGGTTGGATAGTGGATAGTGGATGGTGGATGGGTGTGAGGTGTGAGGTGTGAGGTGTGAGGTGTGAGGTGTGAGGTGTGAGGTGTGAGGGCAAAGTCCATTGAACATGATTCTGCAAGCCTGCGAGTGGCCGGTGCTGGTTTACGCCGTCACTTCGCCATACGCCATACGCTATGAGCCATGAAAACATACTTGTTCCAATTGGCTTCTGATTAATGTCTCTCGTCAACTTCACGACTCGAGAAATCACCTGTAAGATCGTCTACTACGGCCCGGGCCGTTCCGGGAAGACGACGAATCTGCAGTACGTGTATGGTCGCGTGCCGGAATCGCGCCGTGGCCGCATGGTGTCGCTGGCGACGCAGACGGACCGCACGCTGTTCTTCGACTTTCTTCCGATTGATCTTGGGATAATTTCCGGGTTCAATACGCGGTTTCAGCTCTACACGGTCCCCGGCCAGGTCTACTACAATGCGACGCGGCAACTGGTGCTGCAGGGTGCTGACGGCGTGGTGTTCGTTGCGGACAGCCAGGCCCGTCGTTTTGAAGAGAACATGGAGAGTCTGCAGAATCTGCAGGGGAACCTGCTGCAGCAGGGGATCGATGCCCGTCAGTTTCCCGTCGTGCTTCAGTACAACAAGCAGGATCTTCCGCGCGATCTGATTCTCACCCAGCCGGAGCTGGATGACGCGCTCAACTTCAGAGCGGTGCGCAGTTTTGGCGCCGATGCTTTACATGGGGGCGGTGTGTTTGAAACACTCAAGGGAATTAGTGAAATTGTGCTCAAGCGGCTCGCCGCCGGAGGCGCGTTGAAGTGACGGCGGATCTCAATCCCCGTTTTCGATTCGACACGTTCGTCGTTGGGTCGGCCAACCGGCTTGCGGTCTCCGCCGCGAAAGCTGTCGCGGAAAGCCCCGGTGTCGCGTACAACCCGCTCTTCATTTATAGCGGGCCCGGGCTCGGCAAGACCCACCTGCTGATGGCGATCGCACAGGCGGCCCGGACCATCAACCCCGGCCTCGTGGTCGAGTACCTGACGCTCGACGATTTGGTCGAATCCTTCCATGCGGCGGTTGCTGCGGGGCAGGGTGAAGCGTATCGTCGCCGGTTTACCGAGATCGACATGCTGCTGGTGGACGATGTGCAGTTTCTCGATCGCCGGCGCGAAATGCAGACCGAGCTGCTGCGTGTCATCAACAGCATGCAGACCGCCAATCGGCAGATCGTGCTCACCAGCGACCGCAGCCCCAGTGAAATCGAAGCCCTCGATGAGCGGCTGATCCAGCGATTCGCCGGCGGGCTCGTGATTGACATTGCGGCCCCGGACTACGAAACCCGTGTCGCCATCGTGCGGCGCCATGCCGAGGAGAGAAAAACCGGATTCACTCCGGCCGTGCTGGAAACGGTTGCCGCGCTCGCGATCACGAACGTCCGCGAACTGATTGGCGCGTTGAACCGGCTGATCGCCTACCAGGCTGTGAGTGACCAGGCGCTGGACGAAAAGCAGGCGCAGGTTGTCCTCGGCGGAGTCGCCCAGACCGGCGATGAGCCTCCAGCACCCGACACCGATGAATTCGGAAGTTTCCTCACCGAGATTTCCAGTACCGTCGCGCAGCAAGTCGAGGCGTGGCGGACGCGAGTCGCGGAAGCCGTGCTCCGATGGGAGGGCGAGGGATACCGGGTGAGTCGGCTGAACGCTCTGCTGGAGCAGGAAACACCTCCGGACCCGGATCTCACACTCCGCGAATACGCGGCTGACATCGAGCGACTCCTGGCCCTGGAAGCCGAAGCAACCGATATCGATGCTACCCTCGGCGGTACCGCGATCTTCCGGGATCCCGATCGGTTGGCGGAAGCAGAGGCGCTTCTCGCGCGCGCGCGGGAAGGAGCCACGCCGCCTCCCGCGCCTTCTCCTTTCTGGCAGCTCGCGGATTTTGCAGAAGGCCCCGGCAACCGTATCGCCGTGCGAGCGGCACTGATGGCAGTGGAGCATCCGGCTCTCAAGTACAATCCGCTCGTCCTGATCGGGCCGAGTGGGACCGGGAAGACTCATCTGCTTCACGCGATCGGCAACGGCCTCACCCGGCAGGAGAACACGGTGGTGGCCTGCCTCAGCACCCAGGAATTCGTCGATGACCTGATCGCCGCCATCGATCGTGACCGGGTGAACTGGTGGCGGTCACGTTATCGGCGCATCACGGCCTTTCTGCTCGACGATATCCAGCAGCTGGAGAGCAAGGAGCGGACGCAGGAAGAGCTCTTCTGGCTCTTCAACCATCTTATGGAAGAGGGTCGTCAGATGGTGTTCACCAGCACAGTTCCGCTGGTAGAGCTCGAGGGAGTCGAGCAACGATTGATCAGCCGGCTGGAGGGGGGACTCGTGGTGCATCTTCCTCCTCCCGAGCGGGAGGTGCGCGCGACGGTGCTCGATCGCCTGCTCCGCGAGGCCACCGGCGCAAGTGATCCCGAACTGAGCGCGTACCTGGCCGGGCGGAACGTCGATTCCATCCGTACCCTCCAGGGCGTGGTTCAGCGGGTTATCAATGCGGCCGAAACCCGGAATGAACCGCCATCCGCGCCGCTTGCGCGTGAGCTGCTCGAAGGAACTCCGCCCCGAGTTCCGCGGCGCAGCGGCGGGAATCGGGTGAGTGGCGTGATCGCGCTTTCCTCGGGCACCATTCGGAGCCGGGAGAAAATGATCTGGGAGTGGCCCGAGTCCGGGGAACGCATCATCGAGGATCTGCGCTGATGGCCATCAAGGGCAGCCTCAAGGAGGCGAGTCTTCCCGACGTGCTCCAGCTTCTGGCCCTGGGCCGGAAGACCGGATGCCTCGCGGTCGCCGATCGGCACAACTTCGGCTACATCTATTTCGACCAGGGAAAGATCTGTTACGCCTCGATCGTCAATCGCCGCGATCGCCTCGGCGACATCCTGGTCAAGAACAACCGGATTTCGGCGCACCAGCTCCAGCAGGCGGTTGATCTCCAGACGGAAAAACGCGAGACCAAGCTCGGCCAGATTCTTGTCGACATAAACGCGATTTCGCTTCAGGAGCTGCAGGAATACATGCGGCTGCAGATTGAAGAGGCGGTCTACTTCCTCTTCACCTGGAACTCCGGAACCTTCAACTTCGAGGCCGGTGTTCGTCCGGAACGGGAAGACTTCCTGGTTTCCATTAATCCGGAATCGTTGCTCCTCGAGGGTGCCAGGCGAGTGGACGAGTGGAGCCTGATCGAAAAGAAAATCCCGGCAAGGGACCTGATTTTCGCGCTGGACCGGGAACACCTGGCCGAATCGGATGTGCGACTCCTGCCGAGCCAGGAGCGGCTTCTCCCCCTGCTGGATGGCAGCCGCGACGTGCAGCAGGTGTTTGAAGATTCGGGCTTGATTGAGTTCGAAGCGGGCAAAGCGCTGTACGGTCTGATCACGGCCGGGTTTGCGCATCGGGTGGGATCCTCGACCGGGACCCCGATCCCCAAGGCGACAGAAGGCCGGGTGGACGAGCATCGCAATCTGGGGATCGCCTTCTACAAAACGGGAATGCTCGATGAAGCCTCGCGGGAATTCCGCCGAGTCGCCGACCTCCGCCCCCATGAGCCGAGCGCTGCCTTCTATCTTGGCCTGATCGCGCTTCGCCAGGCACGGTGGCCTGAGGCCGTGGCGTGCCTACGGCAGGCGGCGGAGATCGGCGGTCCCCGGCCAGCCGTACTGCACAATCTCGGCTTTGCCCTGGAGCAGATGGGCAAGATGGATGAAGCGGAGGCTGCCTACGCGGAGGCCGTGAGTCGCGCTCGAGACGACGCGCGATACATGTTGAGCTGGGGAATCGCCGCCCTCAAGCGGGGTGACTTTCCCGTGGCGGTGGCGCGACTGGCACGCGCCCGGGAAGTGTGGGGAGAGCGGGACCCGGCTCCGACCTGGTACTGGGCCTCCGCGCTCGCGGCTGCAGGATCGGATGACCTGGTCGGCGCCGTGGAGGCTGCGAAGGCCGGCGTCGCCGCGTTTCCTTCCAGCGCCGTGCTCCGGAACAATCTCTCGGTCCTCCTCGAACTGACCGGCGATCTCGCGGGAGCGGAAGTCATGGCGAAGACCGCCTTTGCCGAGGAACCGACGTTCTCCCAGATCTCCAAGAACCTGGGCGACCTGATGTATCGCGCTGGCCGGTATGATGAGGCTCTCGATGCGTACGAGCGCGCTGCCAAACTCAATCCCGAGCTGGGCGACGACCTGTACTTCAAGATGGGCAACATCGCATTTCGCCGGCGCGACCAGGAACGAGCGCGCACGTTCTGGCAGCGGGCGACCGCGCTGAATCCCGGTCACCAGCTTGCCCGCAGTAATCTTGAGACCCTGTCGGCAGGCCAGTGAGCGCCGTCGAGGACGCGGGCTTCGACAAGCTCTCGAAACGAATCACCCAGGTGGCGGGCCTGGCGGTCGATGCCTATAAACCGCGCTGCCTTCGTCGCCGGATCGCGGTCCGCATGCGGGCGAATAACGTCACGAGCTACGAGGAGTATCTTCGCATCCTCGAAAACGCGCCGGAAGAGCTGCAGAAGCTTTCGGATGCGCTGACGATCAACGTCACGAAGTTCTTTCGAAACATCGAGCTCTGGGAGCGTTTACGCGACGACGTTCTGCCGGCACTCTGGCAGGACCATGCCGGGCGCGTCCGGGTATGGAGCGCGGGATGCGCTTCGGGCGAAGAGCCCTATTCGCTGGGGATACTCTTCGCGGCAACCGCGGAGCGGGTGCGCCATGCGGAATGGATGGATCGCCTCCACATTGATGCCACGGACATCGACCGGGTGTGCCTGCAACGGGCCCGTGATGCGACATATCCCGCATCGGCCTTCAGTGAAACGCCGGCGGAACTGGTGGACACCTACACCGAGACTCTTGCCGACGGGATGCGAAGGGTGAAGGAGATCGTCCGGCGGTCGGTCCATGTCAACCGGCTCGATCTCACCCGCGAGCCTCCCCGGGACAGGTCCTATGACATGATCGTCTGCCGGAACGTGCTGATCTATTTCGACAGGGCAATGCAGGAGAGACTCTTCGCCACCTTCGCCGAGGCCTTGCGCCCCGGTGGCATTCTCGTGCTGGGGAAGGTCGAGACCATCCTGGGTCCAACCCGGGACAAGCTGGAAATGGTCGAGGCACGTGAGCGCATCTATCGGCGGCCGGCATGACCGAACGTGAAATCGTCGTACGCGTGGCTGACCTCAACGTCGGCAGCTCCGGTGACGTGCTCGTCACGTATGGACTGGGGAGCTGTGTGGCCATCATCCTCTACGATCCAGCGAGGAAAGTTGGAGGGCTTGCGCACATCATGCTGCCCTCGCGCTCACTTGCCCGCCGTGACGATATCGTCGGCAAGACCCCGCAGACCGGTGTACCGGCATTGATCGAAAGACTTGTTCTCCTGGGCGGCAACGCCCGTCGGATGACTGGGCGCCTGGTAGGCGGCGCCAGTCTTTTTGCCTCGTTGACGCCACCAGGCTCGATCCAGATGGGCGAGCGCAACGTGGTGGCGAGCCGTGAGGTGCTCCATCAGCACGGCATCCCCATTACCGGTGAACTGGTTGGCGGAGAAACCGGGCGCTCCGTCTGGTTCAGTCTCGCTGAGGGCACCGTCACCGTCCGCTCGGCGAACCAGTGTGAACGCACCCTCTAAACTGCCCAGCGTGCTGGTGGTAGATGACAGTGCCCTTGTCCGGCAGGTCTTATCGGAAATCATCAATGCGTCTGGCGAGTTCACCGTCATCGCCACAGCGAGAAACGGGCAGGACGGGCTCGCCAAGGTTCATCAGTACATGCCCGATCTGGTCACCATGGACCTGGACATGCCGGAGCTCGATGGACCCGGTGCCATCGGGTATATCATGTCGGAGCTGCCGCGGCCCATCGTGGTCGTGAGCGCGCACGCCGGGGCGGGTAGTACCGGAGCCATTCGCGCACTGGAGCTTGGCGCGGTTGAAATTGTCGATAAGGAAGCGCGACCCAGTCGCGACGGGCTCCAACGACTGGGGCCCCGCGTTATCGGGGCACTGCGGGCGGCTCGACAGGCGGATATTTCCCGTGTGCCGGTTCTGGCGCGGCCGTATCGGGGCACCGGGCCCCAGCGAAAAGCCGGCGTGGCGGAGCGCTGTCTTGCGATTGCGGCTTCCACTGGCGGTCCGCGAGCGCTCGCCGAGTTGCTTCCCCGACTGCAGCCGGGGCAGGGCGCTGCCATTCTGATCGTGCAGCACATGCCGGCCGCCTTCACCCGCGGGTTGGCCGAACGACTTGATTCACAGAGCCAGGTGTCGGTAGTGGAAGCGTGGCACCAGGCACCGCTTCTCGCCGACACGGCGTACGTCGCGCCGGGCGATTACCACATGAGAGTCGAGCTGGCTGGAGAACAGGCGCAGGTGGTGCTGGACCAGGGGCCGTCGGTCTGGGGTGTGCGACCAGCGGCGGATCCGCTCTTCCACTCGGTGGCGACAGTCTTTGGTCGATCAAGTATTGGCGTTGTGCTGACCGGACTCGGCCGTGACGGTGCGGCAGGTCTCCGCGCATTGCACGACGTCGGAGGTATCGGGATCGCCCAGGATCGCTCGACCGCGACCGTGTATGGCATGCCCAACGCAGCGCTCCAGGCCGGTGGTGTAGATCATGTGCTGCCGCTCGGCATGATCGCCGACCGAATCGGGGAGCTGCTGCCGGTGGTTCCACGCCGGTGAGTAACGCGGCGGATTTTCTGCTCGTGCGCCTGGGACTTCGCCGGGTCGGCATCCCGATCCTGGCCGTTATTGCGGTGGAATCCGTGGGGGAAATCTTTCCGGTTCCGACCAGCGACGTCTCCTGCCGCGGGGTTACCATGATGCGAGGACGGCTGATGCCGCTGGTTCGGCTGGGAGGGCTCATCGATAACACATCACCGGAAACGGGAGGCACCGCCGTGGTGCTCCAGATCGGCGGCCGTCATCTCTGTCTCGAAGTAGACGAGGCCGAAGCCATCGTGCGTGGTGAGCTTCTTCCGTTGCCGCCGGGAGAGTCTCTCCCCTGGGCCGCCGGCGTGGTCCGCCGCGCGGAAGGCCTGGTTCTCCTGCTCGATCTCGAAGCCCTGAGTGGGCGGCTCTCCGCACCGGAGGTATTGCTGTGACAACCGAAGATGAAATTCAGGTTGTGATATTCCGGGTAGGTCCGCAGGAATTTGCGCTCGATATTTTTCAGATCGAACGCATTCTCCGCTATGAGAAACCGGCCACGCTGCCGCGCGCGCCGGCCTTTCTCGAGGGCGTCGTGCAGTATGGGGATAGCGTGGTCCCCATCGTGGATCTGCGAAAGCGCATGGAGGTACCCGCCGAACCTGGTGATGACATCCGCATCATGATTCTCGGACTGGACGACCAGAAGATCGGCGTGCTGGTAGACCAGGTCGTCGAGGTAGTGCGCATCGACAGCACGGCGATCAGCGCCCCGCCGCCGCTCGTTCGCGGGCTTGCGGCGGAGTACATCGCCGGGATTATCAGTCGTCCGAACCGTACGATTGTCATGTTGCATGCAGCCCGCCTGCTCAGCGCGACCGAGCGTATCGCCCTGGGTGAAGCCGTCGCATCCACCGAGCCCGCAGTGGCGAGCCCGGGCAAGCGATCCAGGAAATCAGGAAAGGAGTGAACGGATATGACAGGACAACCCGGAGGTTCACGGCTCCATGAGTGATCTCTCTGTCAACGGCCTCAAGGCTCGTCATCATGAGCTTTCTGAGCGACTGGACCGGGCGACCACTTCCGTGGACCGGGAAAGTCTCAAGCGGGAAATCATTGCCTACTTCAAGGAAGTGGACAGCGCGCTCGGTGAGTTGACGAAGCTCAAGGAGGACATCCGGAGCCTGGTCGAACGCTACAAGCAGGTCGCGGTGGACGCCGACACTGCCCAGGCTCCCCAGTTCACCGGTGCTCGCCCGGCGATTCACCAGGATCACCTCGGCGCCTCCACCTATATAGAAAAAGGTTGGAGCCTTATTTCCCTGGGGGATCACGCCGGGGCAATCCAGGCCCTGACGCGGGCGCTCTCCCTGTCGCCCGGCGATGTTCAGGCGCAGTCGCTCCTGGGGTGGGCCCAGATGCTCCACGAGGAATACGACGAAGCGCTGGCGACCTTTTCCAAGGTGCTCATGCGGGAACCGGCGAATTCACTCGCGCGTATCAACGTGGGATATATCTGCCTCAAGAAACGGATTTTCGGGGAAGCCATCGAGCATCTATCCAAGGCAATTCGGCTGGACAATGACCGCAAGGCCACCCTGTACGCGCACTTTTACCTGGGACTGGTCTACCTTGAACGGGAGATGTACGAAGACGCCCAGGTTTTTTTCCGGAAGACGCTCCAGCAGGGCCCCAACCTGATCGAGGCCTATTACGAGCTCGGTCGAGCCCACTGGTTCACTGGCGAGAAGGAAGAAGCAACTCAGCACTGGAGTGATGGCTTCAAGACGAATCGGTTCAACCCGTGGGGCAAACGCTGCAAGGAAATGCTCGATCTCACCTCGAATGGCGGAGAACCTCCGCGACCCGCTCCGACCGCCTGAAGCGGGGTCTCCTCTCGTTTGTGCTGGCTTCGCTGGTGACTTCGGTTTCTCGCGCGCAGGACAGCACGTCTTCCGTAGTCGAGGTCGGCGACGTGTCGGTGATTTCATGGCCGGTTCCGTCGCGGGAAGCCATAGCCCTTGGTGAACTGGCGGATCATCCCTCTTTCTGGGCCGGGATCGGCTACCGCTCGGCTACTCCCCTCCGGCTCGTTCTTGTCCCCAATGCCAGCGCGATGAGGCGATACACGGGTGGGCGAGCGCCAATCTGGGGCGCCGGGCTCGCCTTTCCTTCCAGTCGCACCATCATCCTCCGGCATGATGCCGGTAACCAGCAACAGACGTTGCGCCATGAGCTCGCGCACCTGGTGCTGCACGACGCCGTCAAGGTCAGACTCCCGCTCTGGTTCGACGAAGGGTACGCCGCCGTCGCATCCAACGAATGGGACCGGATGGATGCGCTACGGCTAAGCTGGATTGTCCTCCGCCGCGACCTGCCCGGCTTCCGTGAACTCGATGGCGCCCTGCGGGGTGGGGAGTCGGCCGCTGAGAAGGCCTACACGCTCGCCATGTCGGCCGTGCTGGAGCTGGGTCGCCGGAACCCCGCAGGGACTCTGGATTCGCTGCTGGCCCGGCTCGGACGGGGGGAAGCCTTTCCGGAAGCCGTCCGGGGATCGACGGGAATTCCGCTGGACGTGTTCGAGAGTGACTGGCAGCGGACCATCAAGCATCGCTACAATCTTGTGATCTGGCTCAGCGCGGGTGGATTCTGGTTGCTGGTAAGCTTCATGGTGGCAATCGCCTGGTGGGTTCGGCGCCGGTATGACCGGCCAAGACGCCAGGCGCTGGATGTCGGATGGGTAATTGATCCGGAGTTAAGGGAAGGGGAGCCCACAGGGCAGGAGCCGACCTGAGGAGAAAAGGACGAGTGTAAAGAAAGGTGTCCCCGGATGGCGACGAGGTGGTGCAGAACCTTGACCGGTAGCACTTTATCCCGTTAACCTCTACCGTCATGGTGACACCTTCTGCATCGGAATCGAGATCCCGGCCGTTCCTTGGCCCCAGGAATTATGTCCTGTTGGCTGGGGCAGTGATCTCGCTCGCCATCGGGTATATGCTGCTGCACAATGGCGGCACGACGGTTGCGGCTGCCCTCCTGGTACTTGGGTATTGCGTCCTGTTCCCCTTAGGCATCGCGCTGTAACGAATTCCCTCATCCCGCCGGACGGCGGTTTTGTGAATTGAGCCGGGCGAATAGCTCAGCCGGTTCAGAGCGCCTGCCTTACACGCAGGATGTCGGGGGTTCGAATCCCTCTTCGCCCATGGTGATGCTCGACGGTTGAATCCGGGGCGCCGGACCAGCCTGGTTCTTCACGTATCTGGAGGTTACTACGAATGCGTTCGTTTCCTGTGTTGGCCTTGGGTGTCCTCGCGGGGCTTGTTGGGACACCGCTCAAGGCACAGATCCCCACCG
>JBDTQP010000103.1:0-10427 GCA_039932125.1 Gemmatimonadota bacterium | reverse complement strand
CACTACCCCTGGCCGGCCGATCGCCGGACCTCGTTACGATAGTATTCCCCCAGGCTATTGGCGGCATCGAGCACCGCTTTCCGAACCTGGTCGTTCGCGGCATCGTGTTGCAGCACCTTCTGCAGGACTTCTCCCTTGGTGTAGTCCGATTCCATCGAGCGCACCAGGTCGACCACGCTCACCAGGTCTGACGCAGTGAGACCTTTCGACTCGAGTAGATCGCTGGCGAGCTCGCCGCGGTAATAATCGGATTTCATTCTGCCGGCGGAACGAAGCACCAGCGACGATTCACTGGATGAAGGCTGGTGTTCGGCCAGCATCGCGTGGGCGATCTCATACATGTAGTAGTCAGAATCAACACTGCTCAGCGCGGTGAAGAACGCGGTGCGCTCGTCCTCAGTCATGTCACCCTTCGTTATCAGCACCTTGAGCACCTCAGCCATCTGATAATCATCCTTCATACTGGCCACGGTTCTCGTGACCATTGCCCGCTGCGCTGGCGTAATGGTTCCCAGCATCAGCAGCTGCTTGAGCGTCTCCGCCTGGTAGTAACTCGACTCCATGCGGCCGACCACTGTCAGCAGGACATTCATCTCGGCAGCGGTCGGACGGCCGGAGGCCAGCAGGGTATTCATCGCCTCGTGCCGATAGTAGTCCGAGTCCATCTGGTCTACCATGCTGAGGACGACTTCCCGCATGGCTGGATCTTCCACGCCATTGCCCAGAAAGGCCTTGATCAACTCGGAGGAGTAATAATCAGAAGTCTTGAGAGTGACCGCCTGTTCGAAAATCCGTTTAACCTCGACCGGGCTCAGATGATCCGATGCAGCGAGCTTGGTGTAGTACTGGCTCCTCGCGTAATCGCTGGGCATTTTGGCGGTCTCGTTGAGCACGGCCGTGACACCGCCCTGCTTGATCAGCAGCGGCAAACGGATGTCCACGGCGATGGCCGTCCTGCGATCGAGCTCGAGCAAGAATGTGGCAAACCACCGCCGAGCCTCGGCATCATAGGTTTGTTCACTGCCGTTGACGCGCCAGGTCCGTTCGAGAGTGCCATTCCTGGGTGACAATTCCAGCTGATGTCTCACCCCGTGATCGGTCGCGTCCAGCCGGAAGAAGCCACCATTGGAGATGCTCGTGACATCGGTGAAGTCATCATTGAACTCGACCTTCCCTTCCATCCTGAGATCGACCTTGCAATCGGTCCCGGTGACCTTGACGGTCCAGCTCCGGTTGTGGTCGTCATCCTCGTTGATTGAGGACGAGCTCGAGTTCACGCCCTGGCTGCAGAAAATTACGGTGTCCGAGGGGATAACCGAGACCGGCGCGCGCGCCTCCTTCGCATTCGGCCTTGCTGCTGTCGTGCGGAGGACGAGCGGCGCATCGGACCGGACGGCCGGCTGAGCCGCGGCAACGAGGCCGAAGACTCCCGCGGCCAGCGCCATCATGAGGATCGTGGTGCGCCCGCTTACCGAGTCACGACGCGCGGCAGGATCCAGAATACCTCGTACCCGGTGATCAAGGCCTGAGGGATATCCCATGGCGAGCGCGCCGGGCGGCAACTCAGCCGACCCGGCAAGGCTCACGATTCGAAGCAGGTTCTCCGCGTAGGTCGAGGCCCTGGTGCCCGCGTTGAGCACGACATTGTCGCAGGCAAGTTCACGAAGCTGGGCCGCGCGGCGGGCCGCCATCCATACAAGCGGCACCGGCCAGTAAAGAGCGCAGGCCAGCTGACAGATCAGCTGGCTCATGCCATCCCACCGCGCGACGTGCGCGATCTCGTGGAGTGCTACCTGACGCCGATCCGCCTCAGGCCAATCTTCCGATTCTGCAGGGAGAAGCAGCACGGGGCGTATAGTTCCCGCAATCGCCGGAACGGCGATCGCGTCACACACGAGCGACCTTACCGGGCGCATGATGCCGAGCTCGTGGCGGGTCCGTTCCACCAGCCGCCCCCATGATTCGTCCGCCGGCCGGCTCGAGCGGACTAACCGTCGGAGCGCGTTGGTGCTCGCAACCATTCGAACCAGAAGCACACCCAGTCCGAACACCCATAGCGCCATGCCGACTCGAGACCATGGTATGGAGGGCGAGTCGGGAGCAATGGGCTGCCGAAGCGCTGTAGTGCCCTGACCGGCAGGTGGGAGCGGAACACCGGATGACTGATTCACCCGGAGAGAGGGCATGGCATTCTCGACGAGAGCTGGCGCCTTTTCGAGCGGCGCCAGATTCTTCGGTGCCTCGCGAGAAGGCAGGATGCCCATTCGGAGCGGTGGGGTCACCGTGGTCAGCACCGGCAATGCGAGAACTCCGCCAAGTGCGAGCGTCCAGATAAGCGATCGGAGCGAGGCGGATCGGCTACGGAGGGCCAGGCTCAAAACCCACGTGGCGATGAGAAGAATAATGGCTTTGCTCAGAAGGTCGATTGGAAGCGTGCTCATGGGTTATCTCCCCTCGCGCATGGCTTGGCGTACGAGATTGGACAGCTGTTCCAGTTCTTTGCGCGAAAGTTTGCGATCGGGAAGCTCGAAAAGGGCGGTGGCCGCTTCCGCGGGCGATCCCCCGAAAAACGTTCGCACCACGTGCGCCATCGCCGAGCGACTCGCGTCCGCCGCAGCAACAACGGGCAGGTAGACATACCTGAGTCCATCCTGCTCGTGTCTCAGGTGTCCCTTATCCTCCAGCAGATTGAGCATCCCGCGCACCGCAGAATATGATGGTGGATCCGGCAGCTCGGCGCGGACCTGGGCGACGGTCGCCCGGCCCAGCCGGTAGACGGTCTCGACGAGCTGGCGTTCGCGCCGGCCGAGACCGGAAGATGGTGCAGCCATACGATCTTCCCCGTGGAGGGTTCCACATGCTAGTCCGCTAGCATGTGCTAGTACACTAGCATCTGCCAGGTGCAAGCGCAATAGCGGCGGGTGTAGGCGTCACATGGAGTAAAAAGGCCTCGCGCGATTATCGCTGCGAGGCCGCTGTGCTTCATCAAGTCGTGTATTCGTAGCCAATCGGGGTGATGCGAACTGTCCCGCTAATCGTCTTTATAATAAAGAATCACAACGCCCTGTTGTCTGGCATCGATCGCCAGCAGCTCATCGATCCTCTTCCCTGCCCTCGTCATAACCTCGCGTACACCTTCGTTGGTTTCCATCGAGCTCCGCAATGAGCGGATCTTTCCGTAGTTCCGATTGAGCGCGTCGTAGAGGACGAGTCCCTGATCCCCGCGCACCAGCGAATTGGCATCAACCAGAATCATGCGATCCCGAATTCCTCCTCCCATCCGCTCCAGCTGGTTGACTTCGACCAGGGTGTTGTCCATTGCCAGCACAAATTCCTGAAAAGCACGAGGGTCATCTTTTGGAACAAGCCCTGCTGGGGTTGCGGCAACCCCGGGCCTCGATGCCGCACAACCCGCGGAGAGCGCAATCGCGAGCGCCGAGGCGGTTCCTTTCCATTTACATGAACGCATAGCAACCTTCCATTTACGCCCAGTCGCGAAAGCGACCAGAGCCGTCAGCCCACAACTTCACGCTCACCTGTGACCGTAGAATCCACTACATCCTTGACACCACGAACTGCACGAACGGCGATGTTCAGCGCGCGAGATTTATCTTCATCGACCGTCCCCTTCAGCGTCACAATTCCATTCAATGCGGTTACGTCGACCTGCTGCGCGTGAGCAATGACTCTTCCCAGCGCGGCACGCACCCGCTGTACGAGCACATGGTCCGGCTGCTCACCCCCTCGAACCCGGCTGCGCGCGCTGGCGACAGCACCGCGGGCCCTGTTTGCCACGTCCCTGGCCCGGCCTTCGAGCGCTACCCCCGTACGCCGGCCCGTGCTTATGAATTTATCCCGCGCCACAGCTCGGCGAGTATTGCCGGACCGTGGATCCAGGAAATACATGGCCAGCGCGCCGAGACCAGCACCTCCCAGGAATGCCCATGCTTTACCTCTCATACCCCCTCCATTGACGATCAGTTCATAAAAGTACTTACAGCGATCCATGGTTGATATCACTGGATGAGCCGCTTCACATTGATATGTGTCACACTCCGGCACTCTAGCGCGCCTTCGGGGTATATTCGGCATATGCAGACAGGGTCTGGGACCTCAATGAGCACGACTGACCTTCGGATTCACGCGCCGGCAAAGCCCTCCAGCGGCGAACTCGTCCTCTACTGGATGCAGGTTACCCTGCGTTCCACCGAGAATTTCGCGCTCAATTACGCCGTAGAACGTGCCAACGAACTCCGCCTGCCGGTCCTCGTCTATCAGGGACTCCGTCCGGATTATCCCTGGGCAAGTGCCCGTCTTCATACGTTCATCCTGGAATCGGCACTCGACCTTCGCGACGATTTCGCCAGCCGCGGGATTCAGTACGTGTTCCACCTGGACCGAAACTCACCGATTCCTCGCGAGGATCGGACAGCCGAGACCGGCCGTCTTCGCCATGACGCGTCTCCGCTGATCAGGCTGGCCGAGCGAGCAGCACTGGTCGTGACCGACTTCTATCCGACGTTCATCGTTCCACGCCAGACATTGAGGCTCCGGCGAGCGCTGGCGGAGCGCGCCATTGCCAGCCCGGTCGTAGCAGTCGACTCGGCGACAGTCGTTCCGATGGCCGCCTTTGACCGGGCCTACTCCACCGCGCGTGCCTTTCGGCCGGTGCTGTTCGCGGCGCTGCCCCACTATCTCC
Organism: Gemmatimonadota bacterium; assembly: GCA_039932125.1. Taxonomy (GTDB): domain Bacteria; phylum Gemmatimonadota; class Gemmatimonadetes; order Gemmatimonadales; family GWC2-71-9; genus DASYPP01. The sequence continues at coordinate 5,728 of JBDTQP010000103.1, read as the reverse complement.
ATCCGGTTCCCAATCCTGAACCGGTGGTCCGTCGAAACATCGACCCAGGTTTCGAGTCGGCGCTCGGACCGGAGATCGACCATGGCCACATTGCCAGGCTGGTCGGGTTGTGCCCGGTTGACCAATCCGTGCCGCCCGCTTTGGAGATCCGGGGCGGCAGCCGGGCCGCACGGAACCGGCTGAACCGATTCCTCAGCTCGGGTCTCCCGCGTTATTCCCGCAACCGCAACGACCCGAATGAAGATGCGACGAGCGGCCTGAGCCCGTACCTCCATTTCGGGAACATCAGTCCCCAGGAAATCCTCCTTGGCGCGCGCGAAACCGGGCCGGAAGAAGAGTTTGGGCGATTTCAGGACGAGATGCTGACCTGGCGTGAGCTGGCCCACAACTTTGTCTACCACGACCCTCGACACCGGACGGTTGACGCTATTCCTGAGTGGGCACGGAAGGAGTTGTCCGAGCACGCCGCCGACCCGCGCCCGGTTTTGTATTCACTGGAACAACTGGAACACGCTCGAACCGGGGACCCGCTCTGGAATGCGGCCCAGACCGCGTACCTGCGGAATGGGTACATGCACAATTACCTGCGGATGTTGTGGGGAAAGGCGGTGTTGCAGTGGACCCCGGGCTACGGTGAGGCGCTGCATATTCTCGAGCATCTCAACAACAAGTACTCGCTCGATGGTCGAGATGCCAATTCCTATGCGGGAATCATGTGGATCTTCGGCAAGTTCGACCGGCCATTCTATCGGCGACCGATCTACGGCCTGGTCCGCTACCAGTCGCTCAAGGCGGCGGCGAAAAAATTTAACGTGACGCGCTACATCGAGCGTCAGGAAATACCCAGTCTGCTGTAGTCACCTGCCCGTATTTGGAGATCGGATCCAACCGAGTGCGCCGCGCGCCGTCAGGGCCAACTGGTAATCGTCGAAGCGCCCAAGCACCTGAACTTCCCCAGTGAATCCCGGCTTAACGGATCTACGAACAGCTGCGAAGGCTCCCGCACGACCCGCTCTACCTGGACCAGCAACTTTTGTCCCTGCTCAAGCCTCACGACCAGTCCCAGTGCGTCCGCTCGATCGCCGGCAAAGAAACCGCTCTCGCGATACGGCAATGCTACCGGCAATGGCTTCTGGAGTGCCGTTTCCCCCGCCCTCGTCCAGTCACTTCCGAGCGCCGACTTCGCAATTCCTGATTCCGCAAGCGCATGGGCGTAGCGTTCGCGTGGCGTGCCTTCCCCCAGGCCCGGTCTCGGCAGGCACACGCTCCGAGACATACCAGGAGCAGACGCCATCTCAATGTGAAGCCTGTTGCAGTCATCCGTTTAAACAAACAGTCACAGGTGACAGGGGAGAAGTGACACGTAAATGAATGCCACGTTACACGAGACACGGGACGACGGATGCGGGACAGGGAGCCAATGGGGTTATTTTGGCTCCATGCTTTCTCTGACCTTTCTGGGAACTTCCGCCGCCTGTCCCACCGTGGATCGCAACACCGCGGGGATCGCGGTGCATCGCGAGGGTGAGATGTTCCTGTTCGATTGCGGCGAAGGCACCCAGCGCCAGATGATGCGCTGGGGCGTGGGATTTTCCTTCCGGGAAATTTTTTTCAGCCACTACCACTCCGATCATTTTATCGGGCTGATCGGGCTCGTGCGAACGATGGGACTGATGGATCGTACGGAGCCACTGACTCTCTACGGACCACGGGGAGCCCAGCGAGTGCTGGGCGGGGCTCTCAATGTGGGAATCGAGCGGAGCAAATTTCCGGTCGAGATTGTCGAGGTAAAAGTGGGAGACGTGCTGCGACGGGCGGAGTACGAAATCCGGGTGTTCGAGACCGAACATAGAGCAGATACCGTGGGGTATGCGCTGGTTGAACATGAGCGGCTAGGACGATTCAATCCGGACCTGGCGCGCGTGATGGGCATTCCGGAGGGACCTCTCTGGGGTCAGTTACATCGAGGCTTGCCGGCGGAGCTTCCCGATGGCCGGGTCGTTACGCCGGCGGAGCTGGTCGGGCCAACCCGTCCCGGCCGCACGTTGCTTTACACTGGGGACACCCGGCCGCACCCGGCGGTCATCAATGCGGCGCGCGGCGCTGATCTCCTGGTCCACGAGGCCACCTTCGCCGATGCAGACATCGCGCGCGCGCGGGAAACCGGCCATTCCACCGCACGCGAAGCGGCAGAGGTAGCTCTCGCTGCCGGTGTCGGAAAGCTGGTGCTTACCCACATCAGTCCGCGTTACAACCTCGACGCAGGCGATCTCCTGAACGAGGCGCGCGCGATTTTTCCCGCGACGACTATTGCCCGCGACGGCATGACAATCGAGGTGCCGTTTTCCGATCATCAGGCCTGACACAAAAAAAGCTTCGCCTTTCAGCGAAGCTTCCAACTGGTACCCGCTGTTCCCGCCGCCCTAGAAGACCTTCAACTGGACCGTGATCTTGCCGGGGTTCTGTTTCACATCATCGATCAGCGCTTTCATGGACTGCAGGGTGCCTCGCAGGTCATTGTACAGGCCGCTGTCGCTGACAAACTTGCTGGTGTTGAGGGTGCTGAGCAGCGTATCGAGTTTCGCACTGGTACGGGTCAGCTGACTGGTCATGAGCGAGAGATTGGTGGTGACCGAGTCCAGATTATTGAGGCCGCGCTTGAGGCCGGGAGCAGCCAGAGTGGAATCGAGCCGGACGCTCAGCTCCCGAAAGGCAGCCATGGTGCGGGTCGCCTCGGCGGTGGGGGCCGGGAGTCGTTCAGAAATGGTATTCAGCATACGCTGCATCGCGGCCATCGTCGCGTGGAGATCGTCGGCGGTTCGTTTGCTCACCAGCTCCTGGGCTCCGAGCAGGACGCTGTCGGCCCGATCACCGAGCGCCGCGACCCGGTCCATCAGCGCCGGTTCAGTCATTCCGTGAATGACCGTGCCCTTGGGCAGCGGCTGGCTGCTCGCTCCTGGTTCAAACGCAATCGCCGCATCACCCAGCGCGCTGATCGATACTATTTCAGCCGACGCATCGGCCCTGGGCCGGACGTTGTCCGGAAGACTGATCGCCACGTCCACCCGCCCGGGTTCAATCAGTCGAATGACTTCGACCTTGCCGACGTTGACACCGGAGACCAGCACCGGCACACCCTGTTTGAGATTGCCAACGGTGGCGAACTCGATATGTGTCAGGTCACCGGCGCCACCGACCGATTTGCCGGAGAGCCAGAGCGCGCCCACGACGAATACAATGATGGCGGCAAGCACGAGAGCGCCGACGGTGACTTCCTGCTTGTGATGAAGATCCATGATATCTCAGGCCGCGAAGGTGGCGTTCTCGAAGTCGCGCTCGAGGAACTCTTTGACTTTGGGCTCTTTGGACGCCAGGAATTCCTGGGGCGTCCCATGCTGCACGATCTTGCCACCGGTGAGCAGGGCCAGCCGATCGGCGACCCGGAACGCGCCACGAACATCGTGAGTGACCATGACGCTGGTGACTCCCAGCTCGCTCGCCAGCCGCTTGACCAGCTCGTCGATCACGTCTGAGTTGACCGGATCGAGTCCCGACGTCGGCTCGTCATAGAGCAGGTACTTGGGTTTCCCCGCGATCGCGCGCGCGATGCCGACGCGCTTCCGCATACCGCCGGACAGCTGCGCCGGAAATTTTTCCTGGGTCTCCAGCACGAGGTTCACCAGCCGCAGGCACTCGGCGACCCGGTCCTTGCTGAACTCCTCGTCGTTGTATTGCGACTCATCGCTCAATCCCAGGCGAATATTCTCGAACACGTTCATCGAGTCGAAGAGAGCCCCGTTCTGAAAGACGTACCCGATACTGGCGCGAAGCGTGGCAAGCTCCTTCCGCTTCAGTTTGCCCACCAGCTTGTCATCGACCGTGACGGTGCCACGGTCCGGCCGGATGAGTCCGATGATATGCTTGAGCAGCACGCTCTTTCCCGTTCCGGAAGGGCCCAGCAGGGCCACGGTCTCCCCGTCTTTCACGGTGAAGTTGACGCCGTCCAGGATGATCTGCTCCCCGAACCGCTTGTAGATGTCCTTGAGTTCGATACTCATTGTTTCAGCAGAATCTTGGCGAGGAGCACATCGAGCAGCAGAATCAGCACCGAGCTGCTCACCACCGCACCCGTAGTCGCCTTGCCAACACCTTCCGCCCCCTGCTTGGTGTTGAATCCCATGTAGCAGGCGATGATGGTGATGGAGCCGGCGAAGAAAAAGGCCTTGATGAGCGAGTAGTAGGCGTCGAATGGACGCCAGAAGAAGCGGGCACCGTAGAAGAAGTCGGCGTCGGTGAGCGGCAACACCAGCTGTGCCGCCTTCCATCCGGCGATGATACCGATCGCGTTCGCGAAAATGACGAGGACCGGGATCATCACGAAGCCGGCGACTATGCGGGGAATCAGCAGGTGCGATGCCGGCGAGCGCCCCAGGCTCTCCAGGGCGTCGATCTGTTCGGTCACCCGCATGGTGCCCAGCTCGGCAGCGTACCGCGCCCCGATCCTGCCGGCAAGAATCATCGCGGTGAGCACGGGACCAAGCTCGAGCACAATGGACTCTACCAGCACGCCAGCCAGGAAGTACACCGGGATGGTGCCGGTAAACTGATAACCGGCCTGGAGCGCCGTCACTCCTCCAGCAAAGGCCGACACAAGGAACACGATCCCCAGGCTGCCGACGCCGATATTCCAGGCCTCTTCCATCGCCCGGGGAAACCAGATCTTTACTTCAGACAAACCGCGCCCCAGCTCCACCAGCAGCATGGTGATTCGACCAATGTGCCGCACAGAGTTGAGCGTGACTTTGCCGACGAACCTGGGTACCGCTTCTACTGCTGATGCCATGTATGTCAGGGCTCGAATCGGGGAACGAGGCCTCCGGATCGAGGCGCACACGGCCATGTGGCGCTCTGACCCCGGTCCAGCTAGGCGTGTATCTTGGTGGCCAATGGCATCAAAGTCTACCCCTCAGATCACCAGAGATCGCCACGACCCCGCCGCGGCCTTTCGTACCCGGCTCATGCGATGGTTCCGCCGGCATGGGCGCGATCTCCCATGGCGGCGAACGCGTGACCCGTATCACATAGCCGTCTCGGAGTTCATGCTGCAGCAGACGCAGGTCTCACGGGTTCAGCAGTACTATCAGAGTTTTCTGGATCAGTATCCCACCATTCATCACCTGGCCAGCGCCCAGCCGGCAGCGGTCCGCGAATCCTGGCAAGGCCTCGGTTACTATCGTCGAGCCGCCAACCTCCACAAGCTTGCTCAGACGGTCGTTCGAGAACGCGGAGGCCTGATGCCTGCAACGGTTGATGAGCTCCGCGCACTTCCCGGAGTAGGTCGCTATACCGCGGGAGCGATAGCCTCTTTCGCTTACGAGCGCTCGGAGCCGGCAGTGGATACCAATGTGGAGCGGGTGATTCGCCGAGCCTTCCTGGGTCGCCGTTCGCGGGCGAAAACAGATCGCGTCTGGAAAATTGCGGGAAGCCTGGTTCCTCGACAAGGACAAAGCGCATGGACCTTTAACCAGGCAATCATGGAGCTTGGAGCGCTGATATGCACGGCGCGGGTCGCCCGCTGTTCGCTGTGTCCTGTTCGAGGGAGCTGTATGACTGGGAAGAAGGGAGGCAGGGAAGCGGGAAGCGGGAAGCGGGAAGCGGGAAGCGGTAAGCGGGAAGCGGGAAGCGGGAAGCGGGAAGCGGGAAGCGGGAGCGGTGAGCGGTGAGCGGT
>JBDTQP010000102.1:0-10536 GCA_039932125.1 Gemmatimonadota bacterium | reverse complement strand
TCCAGGATGCTGTACCAGTTGTAGATCATCTTGAAAATCGCCTGCATGGGGTGCTTGATCCGCGTCTCGTAGGGCCGGAGCCGGGCGGCGCTGAAGTCATTGTTCTTGAAGCAATCGAGAATGCACTCCGAGGCATAGACACCGCCCCGGATGGCCAGCGTCACTCCGGCGGAGAAGATCGGATCCACGAACATTGACGCATCCCCGATCAGGACGAACCCATTCCCGACGAACTCATCGTTCAGGTAGGAAATGTTGGATATGGTCTGCATGTCCATGACCTGCTCGGAATCGCCGACGAACTTCTTCATCGTGGGCTCGGCGGCGAGTGCCTTCTCGAACCGCTGCTGGGGGGTGTCGCCCAGAGTGCGGGCATGCCGCGCATCCAGCACAGCGCCGACGCTCACGATGTCGTTGGAAAGCGGGATGTACCAGATCCACCCGCCATCAATGGTATAAATGTCCGTCGTAACTGAGCCCTCGAACACCGGCCCGATGTCCACGACATCCTTGGAATCGCGGCGAAATGCACCCTTGAAATGGGTGAAGTGGGCGATCTTGTTGAGCACCGGGTCCGGCTTCCGCCAGCCCATGCGGCGGGCGATCATGCAGTCGCGTCCGGTGGCGTCGACCACCATGGGCGCTTCGATCCGGTGCGGGGTCTCCCCGTTGGGGCCAGCCATGACACCTATCGCCCGGTCACCATCGAAAATCACTTCCTTGGCGCTCCATTCCTCACGGACTTCGGCGCCTTTTTTCCGGGCATTATCGAGCAGGACCTCGTCGAACTTGGCGCGCTCCACGTGATAGGTCCACGGATGCACGAAGTACTGAGGGTACTCGGCGGTCAGCAGCTTCACCTCGGGATTCTGGAACATTCCGAACATGATGCCCTGTTTCAGCACAAAGCCGGCTTCCTCGATGTCTTTGGTCACCCCGATCTTGTCCCACAGCTCCCACGCTGCGGGAAGCAGCGATTCCCCGATGTGGAAGCGGGGAAACTTCTCCCGCTCAAGCACCAGGACCTTGAGCCCCTCGCGCGCCAGAATCGCCGCTGCACTAGAGCCGCCGGGGCCGCCACCCATGACAATGACATCGAATTTTTCTGCCTGCATGTCTGTAATCCTCCAAAACTTCGACGCCAGCACAGCGCCAGTTGGGTTAGTAAGTGCTCCTTGCCGGAAGCAGCAGGAGAGACTTGTGTTACCGGAATTCCGCCGGTCCAAATAATTTACCCGCCATCCAGACTACACGTGTTGCTTTCCGGCAACAGTGAAATACTCGAGAGCCTCCCGAGGATCAATTTGGTTGCCAGCGGTGCTAGGTTTTCAGGAATCAGAGTTGGGTCAGCCGGACGACCTGCAAATTGCTCGCAAACCAGCACAAACTATGCCCTCACCGGCATTTGGGAATGGGCGACAGCTGAAAGAGCTAGGTCCCGGCCCTGACCGGCAGGGTACGGGTCCTGCACAGCGACGCTGCACACTTCACGTATACACCCAGAGGCTCTCATGGATTTCTCCTGGTCGAGCGAACAACTCGAATTCAGGCAGGCGGTCGTCGATTTCGCCCGGAAAGCGCTGCAGGATGACCTGGTGAGTCGCGACCGGGCGAGCGAATTCTCCCGGGACATGTGGAGGCGCTGCGGCGAGTTCGGAATCCAGGGACTTCCCTTCCCTGAGCAATACGGCGGCGCGGGTAGCGATATTCTCACCACGATTCTGGCCATGGAAGGGCTGGGCTACGGCTGCAAGGACAATGGCCTTCTGTTCGGCCTCGCGGCCCAGATGTGGAGCGTGCAGATGCCGATCTTCAAGTTCGGTTCCGAGGCGGCAAAATCAAAGTATCTCCCCCTGATGAACAGCGGTGAATGGATCGGCGCGCACGGGATGAGCGAGCCGGACTCCGGTTCCGATGCGTTCGCCCTCAGGACTACCGCGGAACGGAAGGGCGACAGCTATATCCTCAATGGGACCAAGACCTTTGTGAGCAACGGTCCGGCGGCAGACCTGTTCCTGGTATTCGCCTCCATAGACCGCAGCAAGGGTTTCCTTGGCCTCACCGGCTTCCTGGTGGAGCGCACCACGCCGGGGTTACAGGTCAGCCGGGAAATTGACAAGATGGGGCTTCGCACTTCGCCCATGGCCGAGGTGATCATGGACAACTGTGCAGTTCCCCTGGAGAACCGGATCGGCCGGGAAGGCCGGGGAGGAGCGGTTTTCAACGACTCGATGGAGTGGGAGCGCGGCTGCATTCTCGCGAGCTACCTCGGGTCCATGGAACGTCAGCTGGAATCCTGCGTTCGCTATGCTCAGGAACGCCGCCAGTTCGGGCATCCCATCGGGCAGTTCCAGAGCGTGGCGAACAAGATGGTGGATATGAAAGTAAGGATGGAGACGGCCCGTCTCATTCTCTATCGCGCTGCCTGGAGCAAGCAGCAGGCAACCAGCGCCCACCAGGGAGAGGACGCGGCCATCGCGAAGCTCTACCTGAGCGAAGCCTGGGTAAAATCCTGCCTCGACGCGGTGCAGATTCACGGCGGCTATGGATTCACGACAGAATATGAAGTTGAACGAGACCTGCGGGACTCGATTGGCGGAACGCTGTATTCGGGGACTTCGGAAATTCAGAGAACTCTGATCGCGAGACACTTAGGACTCTAAGCTACGACCTGTAGATCACTTGCAACATGCAAGGCAGCAGGCCTTGGCTTAGCGGGGTCTATTTGATGGCCAAGCTCTTTATTTGCTTGAGTTTACAGGTATATATAAGCGTGCTCACGTGGTGGCACGCGGGTAGCAGAAACTCCAGTGATTCTGGGCTGGTTCTTCGCAACAGAGCGCCGGCCGCGCCTCTGAGTGGGTTTGAGTCTCCAGCCAGCTGAACGGCTCCTCCACCTCCACACGACATATCACCGCTTTGCTCTCGGGAGCGGGTTCCAGCCACGCCGCAACGACGCATTATGGGAGCAGAGTACATGACTGTTGGAAGTCTCACGGCTACCCTCGGCGAGCGGGTTCGATCGCGGGCCAACGTAGCTGATGCCACGAAACTGCTGAGCCTCACTGTCCAGCTGGCTTTCGCCATCCTGGTCGTACGAGCCTTTGACTTCGAGGGCCAGGCGTTTCACCGGATGATGTACCTCGCGTCCGCCGGTTTTGTGGTGAACGCAATATTGCCTCGTGAACTGCGCCAGGGCTGGTTCATCCTGATCTCTCTCGTCAGCATTGGTGTCATCCTCGGGCCGCGTGACGGAATCTGGCTCGTCACCGTCGGCCTGGCGCTGATCGGGCTTTGCCATCTGCCTTTGTCATGGTGGGCCCGGGTGGCCATCGTGGTCCTGGCCGGCGCGGCGCTCGCGATAACGCGGACCGGATGGCTCACGCTTCCGTTTTCGCTTTCCGTGTGGCCGATACTCGGCTCGATGTTCATGTTCCGCCTTGCGGTTTACCTCCACCACTTGCGGCATAACCCTACGAAGGTCTCCGCGCAGCGGGCCCTCGCCTATTTCTTCATGTTACCGAACGTGTCGTTCCCGCTTTTTCCGGTTATCGATTACAAGACATTTGATTCAACATACTACGACCAGGACGCCTACAAGACCTACCAGGAAGGGCTGCGGTATATCGCCCGCGGCCTGCTCCACCTGCTGGCGTACCGGTTCATCTATTACTACATAGCTCGAGATCCGGCCGAGGTTACCAATCTCGGAGACCTCATGTTGTATGTGATCTCCACCTACCTCGTCTATGTCCGGGTCAGCGGCCAGTTTCACATTATCGTCGGGGTGCTCCATCTCTTTGGCTGGAGAATGCCGCCGGCCAACAACCTCTACTTCCTCGCCACCGGATTCACCGAAATCTGGCGGCGCAACAACATCTATTGGAAAGACTTCATGATGAAGCTGGTGTACTTTCCCAGCTTCTTCCGGCTGAGAAAAATGGGCGGCACGTTCGCGCTGATTGGCGCGACCATCATGGTCTTCGTTATCACCTGGCTCCTGCATTCCTACCAGTGGTTCTGGATCCGTGCCGAGTTCCCGCTGACTTCGACCGACATGGCGTTCTGGGGCCTCATCGGCGGTTTCATGCTGGTCGAAATGCTACGGGAGAGCCGCAAGGCAGCCGGCACCCGGGTTCCGGTTGTCCGCCACTGGAGTGCCAGGCGCGCCGTAAAGACCGTCGGATTCTTCATGCTCTTCTCGACGCTCTGGGCACTCTGGGACAGCTCGTCGATCGGTGATTTTATTTCACTCTGGGCTATGGCTCAGCGTTACGACAGCCACACGCTTATCGTGGCGGGAATGATCCTGGTCTCCGCACTGGTATTCACCGGATTTCCCTGGACGGTCCAGGGGCTCAGCACGCCGAAGGCAGGAATCAGTTTCTGGCGGCGGCTTGACGTGCAGACGTTCGCCGTGTGCGCCGGAATGCTGGTTATTTCACGTCCGATGATGACCAATCTTGTGAGCCCGAAGGTGACCGAGTTCTCTCAGTCTCTCAGACAGAATCACCTGAACGAACGGGATGCTGCATCTCAGCACCGGGGTTATTACGAGCAGCTCAACACGCGTCCATCGGTGACGACCGGCGGAGAGAAGGAAGCGAACGCAGACCGCCCCCAGGACTGGGTGCCGCTCACCGAAACAAGCGTCTATCGCGAGCTGCACACCTTCCTCGGTGGCGACCTGGTCCCGCTGGCGCATGCCGACTTCAAGGGCGAGACCATCGGGATCAACCACTGGGGCATGCGTGACCGTGAGTACACGCGGCAGAAGCCGGTTGACACGTACCGTATCGTTTTCCTCGGCCCCTCCGACGTAATGGGAGCGGGAGTTGCGGACTCGCAAACCTTCGAGAACCTGGTCGAAGACCGGCTGAATAAAGAGCTGAGTCCGGCCACCGGGAAGCATTACGAAATTCTCAACTTTTCTGTCGTCTCCTACAGCATGCTCCAGCAGATGGAGATGCTGAAACAACGGGCACTCGGCTTCGATCCCGACCTGATCGTCGTCTCATTCCATCCGATTTCCGAGTACCGTTTCTCATTCCAGTTCGTGGCGAACATGGCCCGTGAGGGGCAGGAGATTCCATATCCCAGGATCAAGGAGATGGTGAGCGAGGCCGGTGTACGCCGCCGGATGCTGCAGCCGGACGCATTCCGCCGGATGAAACCGTATGGGCCTGAGCTGGTCGAATGGGCGCTGACGCAGGTGGCGGAGGCTGGAAAGTCGCGGGGCATGGAGGTCGGAATGTTCGTTCGTGATATGCCGGCTGAACGTTCCGTCATGGAGAATTCGACCATCGACATGGCGCGCAGTGCCGGGTACCACATCTTCGACGTTCGCGGGGTTTACGACGGCCAGGATCCCGCAACGCTGCTCCTGGCCTCGTGGGACAAGCACCCGAATGCGCGCGGGCACCGGCTGATCGCCGAGCGACTGTTCAAGGAAATCACCAGCGACTCGCTCCTGCCGCTTTCGAAGCCGGCGGCCACCTCAACCAGAAAAGCGCCCTGACGCATGTCCGCTGGCAGCATCGCGATCACCCAGGAACGCGCTGAGCAGGGACTTCGCTGGGCAACCCTCACCCGGCTGGCTCCTGCGGTAGTTCAGCTCGGGCTGGCCGTCCTGGTCATCCGCCTGTTTCAAATCGAGAGCCGGGGATTTTACCATCTCGCGCTGCTGACGTTCGCGGGATTCACGATTCACGCTCTGCTGCCATTCTCCTATCGGCTGCCGTTCTTTGTGGCGCTCTCTATTGCGGGCACGCTGCTCGTCCTCGGCGTGGCGAGCGGTCTCTGGGTCATCGGTATCGGCGCCGGGCTTATTGGTATATGTCATCTGCCGGTCCGGTTTTCATTCCGGCTGAGCCTGGTACTCGCGGCGGGGTTACTGCTCGCTTTTTTCCGTGCGAGCCTCCTCCCTTCCGGCATTCCGGCTCCCGTCTGGCCGATCCTGGCATCGATGTTCATGTTCCGGCTGGCAATTTATCTCTACGACCTGAAGCACAAGGTGGAAGCGGGAAGTCCGGCACGGGTCATGGCCTATTTCTTCATGATTCCCAATGCGGCCTTTCCGCTTTTTCCTGTGGTGGATTATAAGACCTTCGTTCGGACCTATTACGATCAGGACGAATGGAGGATCTACCAGCGGGGACTGAGCTGGATCCTCCGCGGTCTCCTTCACCTGCTCGCCTATCGATTCATTTACCATTACCTGACGCTGGACCTGACCGAGGTGCGCACCGGGCCCGCGATGGTGCAGTACATCTTCTCATCGTTCATGCTCTACCTGCGCGTCTCCGGGATGTACCATGTCGCGGTCGGCGTGTTGCACCTCTTTGGCTTCCGGCTTCCCGAGACGAACCATTACTGGCTCTTCTGCCAGAGCTTTACCGATCTCTGGCGCCGGATGAATATCTATTTCAAGGATTTCATGATGAAGCTGGTGTACTATCCCAGCTTCTTCCGCCTCCGCAAGCGCGGCATGCGCCAGGGCATTGCGCTGGCACTGGTGGCGGTCTTCTTTGTCACGTGGGCCCTGCACGCCGTGCAGTGGTTCTGGCTTCGCGGAGGCCTGCTCCTGTCATTTCAGGACGGCCTGTTCTATGTGATTCTTGGCTCGCTGGTGATCTACCAGTCACTGAAGGAAGCACGGCCCGGTCCGCGGAAGCCGGTGCAGGCAGCCGCCGGGTTCTGGAACTGGCGCCGGGCGAGGAATGCGCTGGTCACGATGGGAACGCTCATGATCCTGTGGTCCTTCTGGACTGCGGACTCAGCGGACCAGTGGCTTGCCATGTGGCCTTCGGTACGAGAGTGGCCGGCCGGGCCAACCGTGGTCGTGCTGGCGAGTCTCGCCCTTTACCTGCTGCTGGCGGGACTGCCATGGAGCGGCCCGGAGCTCGTCGGCAAAAAGGAGACTTCACTCCTCCGCCCATCGTTGTTGACGACTGGAGCGTTCGCTGGGCTGCTGGTGGCCGGCCAGCCGAAGGTGTATCAGCACCTCAGTCCGAAAGCGGTAACGGTCGCGAAAACGCTCCAGGAAAACCGGCTGAACAGCCGGGACAATGCGATCCTGCTCCGGGGATATTACGAAAAGGTGGACGACAAGAGCCAGATCTCGGGCCAGGTTTGGGAAGTGGCCCAGGGGCGGCCCGATGACGCTCGCATCACCAGTACCGAGTTCTTCCATGAGCGATCGGATTTTCTCGGTGGCGAGCTCGTGCCCTCCGCACATGCGACATTCAAGGAGCGCGAGTTTGTCACCAACCGCTGGGGCATGCACGACCGGGAATATGCGCTGGAGAAGGTGGCAGGAACCTACCGGGTAAGTCTGCTGGGCCCCTCCGACGTGATGGGTCCCGGCGTCGGCGAAGACCAGACATTCGAGGCCCTGGTGGAGGAGCGGCTCAACCGCGAGCACGCCGGCTTTACCCATTCACGCTACGAGATTCTCAATTTCGGAGTGGCCGCATTCACCGTATTGCAGCAGGCGGCCATGCTCGATGACCGGGCGCTGACTTTCGCTCCGGATCTCGTCGTGGTCACGTACCACCCGGCTTCGGATCCCCCGACCGCACTCCGGTATATGGTGAGCACGGCGCTGCACGGCACGGCGATTCCCTATCCTGATCTCGACAGCCTGGTCCGTAAAGCGGGAATCACCCCGGCCATGAAAGAGGCTCAGGCAAAAAGGCAGATGTGGCCTTACGCCATGGACCTGATGCGCTGGAGTTTCCGCCGCATGGCGACGGTCTGCCGCGAGAAGAACATTCCCATTGTGCTTCTCGTGGTCGACGCGATCAACGAGCCCTCTGAGCAGCAGCAGCCGCTTATCCAGTATGCCGACAGCCTCGGCTACCGCGTGATCGATCTCCGCAAGGCTCACGAAGGACATGAGCAGAAAACCATCGTCCTCGCGGAGTGGGACCGGCATCCCAACGTCCTCGGGCATCAGTTGCTCGCCGACGCGCTTTACAACCGGCTACTCTCGCTCAACGACACGCTGGGCCTGGGGCTACGTCCGGGCAGTGCAGTTTCCCTTTCCAACCAGGAGGAGCAGTGACCAACGACGAGATCATGCGAACCGTGAAGGAATACATTCTCAAGACCTTCCTACCCGGGGAAGACCCCAAGGCGCTGACCGAAAGCACCCAGCTGATTACCGGGGGAGTGCTCGACTCGCTCGCCACCCTGGAACTGGTCTCGTTCATCGAGCAGCAGTACGGGATCGAGCTGCAGGCACATGAGGTCGATGCCGCTAACCTGGGAACCCTCCCGGCCATCGCCACACTGGTGCAGTCCAAGGTGGTTGCCCGCACGTGAGCGCAACCCTTCATGAGATGCTGGAGGAAGCGGCGCGCCGTTATCCGGAGCGTACCGCGGTTGATGATCCCGGAGGCGGCACTCTTTCCTACGCGGCGCTCAACCGCCTTTCCGATCAGCTGCGCGACCGCCTGATCTCGCTCGGCGTAGAGAGCGGAGACCGGGTCGGCATTTACATGGTCAAGTCGATCGATGCCATCGGGTCGATCTTCGGCATTCTGAAGGCAGGCGCTGCCTATGTACCGGTTGATCCCGGTGCTCCGCCGGCCCGGTGCGCGTACATCCTCAACAACTGCTCTGTCCGGGTGATCATCACGGAGCGCAGGCTGGCCGATGCGCTCGTAGCGGAGCTGCAAGCGCTGGGAAGTGTACCGCCGTTGTTACTGCTCGATGAGGCTACCGGGGACGACCTGCTTCCCCTGGCTCGACTGCTCGATCAGGAACAATCGGCGTCGCCGGTGCCGACGGTCTCCAGTGTCGATCCGGGCCCGGATGGCCTCGCCTATATCCTGTATACCTCCGGCTCCACTGGCAAACCCAAAGGCGTGATGTTGACGCACCGGTGTGCCGTGAGTTACGTGGACTGGTGCACCGATGTGTTCTCGCCGACGTCCGAGGATCGTTTCTCCTCACACGCGCCGCTCCATTTCGATCTTTCCATCCTCGACATCTACGTGCCGCTCAAGCATGGGGCGACGCTGGTGCTGATCGGGGAGGAAATCGGGAAGGATCCGCTCAAGCTGGCGCCGCTGATCGCCGAGAAGCGTATCACGGTCTGGTATTCGACGCCCTCGATTCTCAGCCTCCTTGCCCAATACGGAAAGCTCGCCAGATACGATTACCCGGCGCTCCGGTTTGTCTTTTTTGCCGGTGAGGTCTTCCCGGTGCCCCAGCTTCGCGCGCTGCACGCGCTGTGGCCCCATCCGCGCTACTTCAATCTCTACGGCCCCACCGAAACCAACGTCTGCACCTACTACGAGGTGCCACCTGTCATTCCGGCCGATCGCACGGAACCCTTTCCGATCGGAAAGACCTGCGAGAACCTCGAGTGCAAAGTGGTTGACCTCGACGGCTCAACGGTTCCTCGAGGTGAAGAGGGTGAGCTCGTCGTGTGGGGACCGAACGTAATGATCGGGTACTGGAATCTGCCGGACCTGAATGCGGCGGCGTTTTTGATGGATCCGGATGGGAAGCGGTGGTATCACACCGGAGACCTCGTTGTGGAAGAGCCGAACGGAGACTACATCTTCCACGGCCGTCGCGATCGAATGGTGAAGCGCAGGGGCTTCCGGGTCGAGCTGGGAGAGATCGAAGCGGGATTGGCTACGCACCCGCTGGCCAAGGAGGTCGCGGTTGTGGCCTTGCCGGACAAAGATGCGGGAGTAAAGATCCGGGCGTTTCTATCGCTCAAGAATGGACAGAAGCCAACCATCATCGAAATGAAGCAGTTCTGCATGGAGAAACTGCCCAAGTACATGGTTCCTGACACCTTCATCTTCCTGGAGGCGTTACCACGTACTTCGACTGACAAGATTGACTACCAGACACTGAAGACCCAATAGCGGGTGGGCGGTGACATGTCACATGTTACTGCCCCCTGTTCTAACGGTCCACCCACTTCTCTTCCCCGGCCAGGTCACGCGGGCGCGCCCAGAAATACCATAGCCTCGGCGCTCGCACGATTCTCTCCTTCATATCTTCGGCGACCTGATGCGCCCGGCCGCGAAGCCGGAGTCCCATCGCCGCGGGTGGTTGAGACCTCTCATACCCGAACTGCTCCATGACGGGACCGGCGATCGATTCGACGATCCCGACCTGCGCGCGAGTGAGCTGATCCTTCCACGTCCCCAGCCGGTCCTTGCTCAAGGCGCCCTGCGCACGCTCGAACCAGGGGCGATCGGCCTTGGCCGGCTGCTTTGCCTCCAGCATCTCGGTGGCGAACGTCTCACCCATGAACGCGCAAACCTCGGCGAGCCGACGCTCAGGATCCGCCACCAGGTCCTCATAGCGCAGTCGCAGATACCGCGGATCGTTGCGGCACTGCTCAGCGGCCTGCGTGAGACTCACCCAGAGCGAAGCATTTGCCGCCGCACTCCGCCTGCCCCAGGGAACGTTAAAGAGCGAGGCGGTGACGTCCCGCGGATCGCGCAGAAGGTGCACGACCCGCCCCGAGGGATACCAGTCCAGCAGCTCCGATGTGTTCCACGCCTG
>JBDTQP010000101.1:0-10546 GCA_039932125.1 Gemmatimonadota bacterium | reverse complement strand
TAGTGGATAGTGGATAGTGGATAGTGGATAGTGGATAGTGGATAGTGGATAGTGGGCCGTAAGGTCGGGGTATGAAGCAATGAAGGACAATCGGCAATCCCCATATCAATTTCGCTTCACCACCCGGAATCCCCTGCTCTGCTTCACCTTGTGCCCATCCGCCGCCTTGATCTCGATTTCGAGCGTGTAGTCCCCCGCCCGAAGATGATCCAGGGCAATCGTTCGGCGGCCATGCGTGACATCATCTCCGGCGAGCTCGGAGAAGCCGAGGGTGATCTCGGGTCGTCCGCGGCCATTGCGCCGAACCGATAGTTGCGTGGCATAGGATGACTTCGCCGTGAGCCCATACACCTCGTAATATAGTTCCAGGCTCGAGCCTTCTCTGAACGTCTGCAGTGGATTGAAATAGACGGTGTCTTCCGCTGTCGGATTCCAGGTGAGTCCGGAGCTCCGGCTGCCCAGCACAAGATCGCTGATTGCGAGTGAGTCACTCCCGAATCCGAACCGGCCAACCTGAATCGCCCCGCTGGGAAAGACACCACCCATTGAGTCGCCCTGCTGGATCGCCAGGCGGAAAGCCCGGAGCCCGGGCGGAATCGTGAGCACTTCGCGCCCGGTCAGGAACTGGCCGGGAGGGATCGGCCCGTTCACCTGAAAGTGCCGGGCGACATCAGTGGAGGTAAGCACCTCGCCCGCGGGAGTTGTGACCAGTATCCGAATCCGGAGCGGGTAGGTGATGACGCCGTCGGTCGTGTCCGGCTTGAGCGAGTCACCCCTGACCGCGAAGGTGAAATGCACCAGGGACCCTCCGTCGCCCCGGCCCACCGACAGAATCTGCGCGACCGCCGGCAGCCCCCGGGGGAACGTGAGCTCGTAGCGGTCGGTCGTGACGCCTTCCTTGATCGCATCCATCCCTTTCCACTCCTGCTCCCGCGTCCTCCGATACATCGAGTTTGGCCCGGCATTCACCAGCCGGGCGTACTCCGGTCCCCACTTGAACACCGGTGAGAGCCACAGATTTTCCGGCGTGCAGATGTCGAGCACGCTCGATTCGAGCCGGAAGTCCTGGGAACCCGGCTCACCCTGCACCAGGAAGTGGAACTTGAGATCGCCGTCGGCGCGACCGTAGCGCCAGGAGACGCTGCAGAAGTTGGGGTATTCGACCCGCTCGGTCGGTTCACCATGCCGGATGTAAATTTCGCCACGAGCGTCGAATTCATTCTGGGACTGGTGATAATCCTCGAAGCCACGGAATCGTCGCTTCGATGGAACCCGGCGAAAGAAGCGCTGCGCATAGAACAGTCTTCGATAGTGTTCGGCGAGTCGCTCGCCATCCTTGCGAAGGTCGGCCCGATCGCGGCGAGTCCAGAAGCGCTGGAGAAAGGCCTCCCGACCAGCCAGCCCGGCCGAGTCGAACGCCCCCACGCCCGAATCTCCGGCGATTAGCGCGAAATCCTTTCGAAGTCGACCAGCTACGACGGAGTCATCCTTTCGCGCGGCCTCGTAATACAGCTCCTGACCCTGGGCGTCACCCATAGCCAACAGGGTTCGTCCGAGCTCAAAACGGCCATTTACCGCGTCACCTCCGCGCACGAGGTAGAATCGATAGGCGGCCGCGGCCGAGTCGAAGGAGCCGATGTCCCGCTCGAGGCTGGCCCGCGCGAAGATAAATTCAGGACTCTGTCCTGCCGGCGTCCCCGCCGCCCTGCGCACAATGCGAAGCGCTTCCTCCGGATCTGCGTTCAATCGCTGCCGCGAGACGATCGACACAAGTGCGATGAGCCCCGGAACAAAGGTGGAGTCCACCCGGGTGGATCGCCGCATCGCCTCGGCCGCGAGCGTAAGCGGATCAGCACCGAACATCGCTTTGAACCGGGTCTTAAGACCGTATGTGGAATCGGATGATCCGGCTTCCGCCTTCCCCAGCCCGAGCCAGGGATATGGCCAGTCGGGCCGGAGTTCAGCCGCCCACTCGAACTCGGAGCCGGCATCTTCATACCTGCCGCGACTGCCGATATCCCCCATCCGAAGCGCCAGGAATCCGAGGCGAAGGTGCAGCAAGGGTGAATCACGATCGCGTTTCGCGGAATCGATCATCCGGCTTTCGAGCGTGATCAGAACACTGCTGTCAGAAATCGTCGCGATTGAGTCGCGAAAATGCTCGAGATCGGCACGCGCCACGCTATCCTGGCCCTGAGCCGAACGGCTGAGCAGGAGAGATAGACAAAACAGGAAACCATACAACCGCTTATTCATGCGCTGTTCGTGAGGTATTCTGATGAACGGCAGGCGCGCGCCCTGGCATGGCGCGCGGAGATGAATGGTCAGCAGCCTGACATACCAGTTGATGGGCTGCTGCCCGCGACCCTAGTCGCTGGCCGCGGTTTCAGTATCATGGGAAACCTGGAATGCCGCCTGGCGTTCTACACGGCGCCCGTCGGCAGTCGTGATAATCAGGTGCATGTAATAATCACCCTGCCGCACCCGGTCCAGAACCACTTCCCGATGGCTGCGCGTAACCACCGAATCGGCATGCTCTTCGTACTTGAAGGTGATCGAGGTGCGGCCACCATCCCGCTTTCCAACGCGAAGCTCAACCTGATAGGGCGTGCCGGCAGGCAGACCATACACTTCATAATACAGCTCCATTCTCGCATTCCGCCGATACACGCCGGTAGGATTGAAGAAGACGGTGTCCCCCTGGGTGGGCATCCAGCGCAGGTTGGCATTTCTCCAGCCCAGCACGAGTGAGCTTACCGTGAAGTGGGACCCGTCGAACTCGCCCACCTCAATCGTGTTGGTCGGCATGACGATCCCGCGTTGTTCCTGCTGCTCCACCGCAATCCGGTAATGCATCAGCCCCGGGGGGACCGGAACGCTCATCCGATCCACCAGGTGTTCCTTTGGCGGAATTTCCGTTGCGCTCAGAAAATATTTCACGGTATCCAGCGTCGCTACGGTAGTATTTTGCGCGTCGGCCACCGAGACGCGCAATCGCACCGGGTACACAAACCCGCGCTCGTTGGGAATGGCTTTCAGCATGGCGCCGGGAACAGCCCAGGTGACCTGCAGCAGGTTGCCGGATGTGCCGCGTCCTACCGCCATCACGTCGGTGCGCGCGCCCAGATTACCGGCATAGCGCAACTCGTAACTGTCAGATGTTGTCCCAGCCACGATGCTGCGCTCTCCCATCCGGCGCTCCTGCGAAATCAGCGAGACCAGTGTCGCCCGCCCCGCCGCTCGCAGGCGGCTGTAAACCGGATCGATGTTCTCCCGTGATTCGAGCAGACGCTCCACGAGCTGGCTGTTCGTCGTATCGCCCGCTTGAATCTGGAGTGCGCCCGCGAAGCCAAGAATGTCATAGATCGAGGCGACAAGCTTGTAGTCCTGGACGTCTTCCTTGGCGAGGAAGTGAAAGACCAGGTCGCCATCGGCTCGCGCGTATTTCCAGGTCTCATTGAGCTCGATGTTGGGAATGCCAAGGGTAGCCCGGTCAGACGGTTCGCCATGGCGGATATAGATCACGCCACGATCATCGAAATCCTTGCTGTTCGAGCGGTACCGCTCGCTGATGTCGTAATGGCGCCTCGTGCTCACCAGCGCAAAGTTTCGTTTGGCATACTGGATCCGGCGATAGTGCTCTCGTAAGCGCTCATTGTCCCGCCGCAGGTCGGAGCGATCCCGCTCAGTCCAGAAGCCCCGCAGCAGATCGGCGCGGGCCGCGCCACGGGCTTCGTCGAACGCCTTCATGGTGCTGTCCGGCGCGATGTACGAGAGGTCCTTGCGATACTCGGGAACACCGATGCTGTCGTCCAGCGCGGCGCCTTCGAAGTAGGCCTGGGCTCCTTCATCGGAGCCGGCCACGAACTGCGCGCGGGCGAGCTCAATAAGGCCCAGACTTCTGTTTATGCCCGGGGAAGCCAGGTAGCCCTTGAAGGCAGAGACCGCGGTGTCCGCGTCACCAACCTCGCGCTCCACCCGGCCTCGCCAGAGCAGCAGTTCGGGATTGTCGCCGGCCGACGTCGCCGAGGCGAGTCGCAACGCCTCACGAGCGAGATCGAGCTTGATGTTGATCTTCTGATTGAGCGCGGTGTTCGCCAACTCGGCCAGGCCACGCACAAAAGTCGGGTCAACTTCCGCCGCCCGGGCAAAGGCGAGCGCGCCCTTCGTCATATGGTCCTTGCCGAACATGTTCTGCAGGCCGGCGATCAGCGCGATCTGCGGCTCTCCCACGCCGATCTCGGCGAATCCCATCCCGTACCAGCCGTACGGCCATCGGGGCTGGAGCTCGGTCGCCCAGTTGAACTCACTCGCCGCATCCTCGTACCGGTCCTGTATGCCAATATCACCGAGGCGAAGATTCACGAAGCCTATCCGGATATGGCGGAGCGCATTATTGCGATCGGCCTTGACCTCCTCCACCATGCGGCGCTCCATCGCAATGAGCCGGGAGGTGTCGGTGATCGCTTCGAGAGAGTCGCGAAAAATTTCAATGGCATCGCGCTCCGCAGGCTCCTGGGCTTGGAGCGGGACGGCGAGAACAAGACAGGAAACCGCGAGAAGGCTTCCCGCAAGAATCTGGCGTAGACTGTGACTGCTCTGGTCAGGGAAACGCGTATGCAATCTCCATCGGCATGTGAGTAAGCTGGTGGGAACCGAACAGCGATCCGGAAAGAGCCACCTGCTGGAACCACAATACATAAAAGCGCGCGACTGAGGAACTGCCATGACCGGATTCAGGTGCCTGCGGCTGAGGCTTCAGAACTCCGAACCAAATCCCAGTCCGAACCGCACATCGCCCCGCCGGGTTACCGAGCCATCCTCCAGAGGCACGGCGATGCCGGTTCGGAGCCGGAGGGGGACATCGTATAAGACGACTAAGTCCCATGTTACTTCCACGCCTGAGCTTTGCAGATGCCGTGGAAGTCCGGGCCGGGGTGCCGCCCACGCTCTTCCGTAGTCAAAAAACAGTCGCAGACTTACTCGATCCAGGCCATATGGAAGGTCGCCCAGACCCCGGGCCACCAGGGCGACGGGAATCCGCAATTCGGCCGTGGCAACGGCGGCGGCTCCGCCCCTGGTCTCACCGGCCTCATACCCTCGGACCGGAAACTGGCGACTGGATCCGGCTACGATCCCGGGAAGCGGCTGATAGGTGATGCCGGAGGCTCCTCCCACACCGAATGTTTCCCGATCGGGCCCGGAGGAGGTTGCGGCGGTGAGCCGCATGGCCAGCACCGGATGGGCGTATCCGCCCACACCCTTGAGAGCGATGTAACCGGCCGCCCGGCCTCTCCATTCATCAGACCAGCCGTCCTCGTCCATCCGCCACCGTCTTCGGTACCTGATCGAGAACGCGGCCCCGTCCTCATCGCTGATAGCGAGAGGAGGCCGCAATACACGGGCGACGCTGAATCCCGCGCTGGCCCCGACAAACTCGGGATTCACAAAGCGGAGCGCTGGCCTGCTGGTGAAGCTGTCCTGCTCATAGTCCAGTGCCAGACGCAATGTGGAGGATGGGTACCAGTGACGCCACGTCGTGTTGAAACCCACCGTTGCATCCCGTTCGCGGCTCAGCACCATGGCGGAGACCGGAGCTGAAATGGTTCCCGCGTCACCATGATCCTGTGAAAGGTACAGGTCGATGGCGTGATGATTCCAGCGCCGGAATACCATGGCGAACGATCCGTCGACAGATCCTTTGTCGAGCCCGGCGGAGAGGGCGAGACTGTAGGCGAGACGACCAACGGGGTCGGTTCCCGAGGTGAAGGCGCCCAGAAATAATCCGGCGGATCCCTTGTCGATTGCGAGCGGGATGAAATAATGGGGCTGGAGCGCCGGCCAGGGTCGATATCCCGAAGCATGAGCCTCGAGGGCAACTGTCGTATCGGCCTGGAAAGGAGGCGAGGTATCGGCCCGCGGAACAGAGGAGGGATGTTGAACCCTTCCCTCCGGCATTCTCATCCGTTTGAGAGCATACCCCTGAGCCTCCAGCGTAGCGAAGTAAAGCCACCCATCAGGGCTCAGCTGCGGTTGAAGAGCGCCCATCGGTTCGTCCGTCAATTGCAACGGATCTCCGTCAAGCTCCTGCCGGTATATCTGCGGCAGCCCGCGTGTGTCGCTGACAAAGAGCAGTGCCCGCGTGCCCTGAGAGTCCTCGTCCCATGCCGGATCAGCGAGCGTAACCGGCGCCACCACTGAAACCACTCGCGCCTCCCCCGGCATTTCCGGATCGAGGAAAACGAGGTGATATCCGGCAGGATCATGCTGCACCGCGACAAGGCTGCCGTTCCGACTCACGGCGGGACTCGCCCATGTGACATCCGGCGACTCGCGACCCAGCGACAGGGTGGAATCTCCCGAGACCTGCACCAGGCGATTGCCCTGGCCTCCTATCTGTACGGCCAGAATGCCATTGGCGCCGGCCGCGACATCCGTCAACCTCTGTCCTGATGTGAGCTTCGTCCAATGCCCATGGACGAGGCGATGAAGGTCTGATCGATAGGTGAGGGGATCGGTCAGCTCCAGCCAGTCTGCATAGAGCGTATCAGCATTCCATGCGAGATCCACCCCGCCGGTGGCGAGGTACTTCTCTGTCTTCCCATTTGTGTCGCGAACTACGATGAACGGGGCTTGATCGGGGAGCGACGAAAACCAGGCAAGCGCCCCGTTCCGGGAAATCGCGAGGGAGGGAAGCGCCCGCATACTGCTGGCGATGGTCTCAGCGACAGAGAATTTTCTGCTCTCCGCCAGTGAATCGTATTCCTGGTGCAGGCCTTCCCAGACGCTGTCTCGTCCGATCCCGGTACTTGTAGCCAGCGGGTGGCCGGTACGAAACGGAATCCATTGCCCTGACATAGCTTCGACGAAGCGAGGAATGGCCGAATCGCCACCGACCTCGCGTACTTGCCCCAGGAATCGTGAGCCGAAGGCGTAGGGGGATATTCCGTCCGGCCAGCGCTCGGACAGATAGGTCGCTTCGTTGGGATGAGGCCAGTGGCCACCGTGCGCTGCGCCGAGGAGAATCTGGCTGTGGAAGGTCCCGCGAGGGCGGCCGCCGCCGGTGAAGCGACTCTCGTAATAGGTCGCCAGTCCTTCAGTGACCCAGGCCGGCTGATACAGGTTTGGAAAGGTGCCTGGCGCTCGTCCAAAAACTGATTGCGCCACCCTCCAGGGGCCTCTCACCCGGTCGAGATGGAAGATGTGAGTCAGTTCATGGGTGAGCACCACCCGGATCCAGTCGTCAAAGTTCTGCAGATCAGGGTCCGACGGGCTCGGCGTCAGAAGAAGAACAATCCGGTTGGTGGGAAAAACACTTGCGGCGCCATTCGCAAAATCAGCGGCATCACTGAGAACGAGATCCACGGCCGTCCGGGGCGGTACCAGCTCGCTCGAGAGCAGCCGATATGCCCGCTCGCCTTCACCGGCCGCGCGGTATGCGATGGAATCGGCGCCGGGCCGGAAATGCACCCGGAAATGTGGTGTGGTGAGCGTCAGCCATCGACCAGCCGGGCTCACCTGCGCCGTGAGTGGTGCGGTCACAACAGATGCCACGATTACGAGGCGAAGCAGCCAGCTCGCAAATTGTCGGAGGGCCAAGAGCGCCGGGGAACGGGGGACGATGAGCCTACTCGTTTGGAATATCGGCCTGGCGGGAGCGTTCCTCAAGAAACCGGACGATGCCATCGAACACGCCTCGTGCGTAGAGCTGTTGCCCTTCGGGACGCATGAGCGCCGATTCCTGGTCCGGCAGCATCATGAACAGTCCTTCACAGAGAATCGCCGGCATCCAGGTGGGGCGCACCAGTGCCAGGTCCCCCCGCCCCACACCCAGGTCTCGCACCCCGAGCTGGCGGACGAGCGCGCGATCGACGGCGCGGGCGAGGGGAATACTCTGGATATGATTGTAGAAGACGCTCGTCCCATTGTTGGTAAACGGGTTCACACCGTCGGGAAGCGCATTGTTGTGAATCGAGATCAGCAGATCGGCATCAACACTGTCGGCGAGCCTGACTCGGGGATAGAGCTCCACCGGTTGACCGCTCATGCGGGTCATGACGACCTGGGCGCCAGCTTCTCGAAGGAGCTGCTCCAGGATGAGGGCAACCGCCAGGTTTGCGTCTGCCTCCCGGAATCCGGTTGGTCCGGTAGCACCAAGCGGCGGATGACCGGCATCGACCACAATGCGGCGCCCGTCGAGCGGTTGCGACGAGTTGATATGGGGCGGTCGGCGCAGCTCCAGAATCAGGTCATTCTGCTGCCATCGTGTGCGATAACCCCAGAGGGGCTCCGCCAGGTCCAGCGTGAGCGTGACTTCATCAGCCACCGGCTGCGCCCAAGCGAGGCTGCGGACGAACGGATCGGACCCGCCGTACCGGATCCAGTTCACGTCTCCAGCGGCACTATATAACGTGAGCACCAGTCCGCGTTCTGACTCGATTACCTGAAAGGGAATCCGCTGGCTGAGCGGAATGCGGAGACTCACCCGGTCGCCCGCGGGTGTCAGCGTCAGCGATCCGACGACAGCACGCAGTGGTGGGGTCCCTCGCTGGAGTGGCTGGGCGTCAGCCCCCGCAATCCAGCTCTCGGCCCGTGATGAGAGGCGAAGGCGCAGGTCCGAGTTCATTCGTCCACTTATGGTGGCCCTGGTTCCAGTTGGGAAAAACCAGTTGTAGGTCCCGCCCGGAAGCGCGCGTCCGACCGTGATCCCGTCAGTCTGCCCAGTCCTCGCGGTATCGTCGTCCAGCTGAATGATGAGCGGGAGAGAATCCAGCGGCCGGAGACGCAGAGGCCACATCGCCCTGACGGTGTCAATTCCCCTGATCGCTTCGATCATCGGCAACGAGTCCGCAAGAACGGTCATGGAATCCGGCCCCTCCCCGAGTACCGGACCGGGATCGGCTCCGAGTGCACGCGGCCGAAGCACGCCGGTGTAACGATCACCGCGGAGCTGGCGGAGGAGATTTCCCGTGTCACGATCGAACGCGCGGATGCCCCAGGCGATATCGCCATAGTTCGGGTCGGAGACAAGCGGGATGACGGAACCGTCAGGAAGGCGGATCTGGACCTGGCTTCCTTCGGCCGCACGCACGGAAACAGGCAAGTATTCCTGGGCCGGCCACCAGATGCTGCCTGCGGGAGAAATCGAAAGTGAGTCGATCCACAAACCCAGTGGGCGAAACGATCGGCGGACCCGTCGCGCTGCGAAGGTGACTGAGTCGGTGTCGTTCGCGGTGCGGGCAACCAGGTCAAACCGCATGAGGCTGTCAAGCGGAAAAGCGATCCACCCAAGCCAGGCGCCATTCGGCCAGACTCTGACGGGCTGGCCGTTAATCGTGAGACTCGCGCTTCCATTTCCAAGAGACCCGAAGATGAAACTGGAGTCCCCAGTGTCAACCCTGTCCACTCCAGAGGGATACACTACGCGAATCGCCAGAGGTCCACTGACCGGCGGGACCGGCGGAAGCAGCGGCGAAGAGACCAGACTTGAATCTCGACTTGGGAGTGGGGTCCGGCCGGCGGCCGACTGGCCACCCGGAGATCCGGGGGCGCAGGAGGCCAGCAGAACCGCTGTTATGACAGACCGGACTGAACTCGTGAGTCGCATGCGTCCAAGGTACAATAGGACTAGGACTTACGCCAAGCGACATGTTGACGCTCCTTCCTCCTCACCGTAGATTGCCAGACCATCCAAATGCAGCGCTAAGTGCCTTACACTTTACAGTCTGCTTCATACTCCGCGAGTCCAAAGTGCTGACGAACAGTGCCTGGACTTGTGATGGGTGCTGGGCACGCCAAATTGTGTGCTGAAATGCGAACCGGGCACCGCGCGCCGGATTGACGAGTATCGCTGAGGTTCGAGGCACCTCAACACCATGCCCTCTACACTGCTGTCTTCGATCGGAGGTTATTACGGCTGAGACTGGTGTTCCCAAACCGCAGGCGGCACCTGTCCCGGCAACCCGCGTGCAGCCCACGTCCGCCTCTGAGCAGCGATGCCCCACCTGCCAGACCGCAGTCGTTCCCAATCTTCCTTTCTGTGGCAAGTGTGGAGCGCGCGTTGAGGCCGAGCGGAGCGGCGTTGCCTGTACGACGTGCGGCCTTCGCAGCCAGCCTGACCTCAGGTTCTGCCCCGGCTGCGGCACCACACTGATAGCGGAGAGCGGAACTTCGGCTCGTGTGCTGGCGCCCGTGACGGTGATGCTCACGCTCCTCGACCGCGGGGGCAACACGCTGCACCAGTATCCACTCAGCCGCCCGGTGACGAGCCTCGGACGCCTGGGCGCCGATCTCACCTTCCCCGATGATCCCTACCTGTCTCCGCTGCATGCGCAGATCGTGAACGCGGGCGGGCAGGTTCGCGTCCGCGACCTCGGCAGCCGCAATGGCACCTGGCTCTTTGTCGATCAACCGCACCGGCTGACCGATGCCGACTGCGTGCTCATCGGCGGCCAGATGTTTCGCTTCCGTCGGTTGGGCTATCCGGGTCCCCGCCCCCCGGAACAGGATGCCACCCGCAGAATGGGAAGCCTGATTCCCGGCGCCG
>JBDTQP010000100.1:0-10550 GCA_039932125.1 Gemmatimonadota bacterium | reverse complement strand
GGTGAAGCACCCTCTCCACCCTGCGCATGCGCGACGCCCTAGAGACTGATCTGAAGCCCGGTTGTAAAGAGGCGATCGGTTTTCTTGAACGTGGGCTCGGGCAGCTTATCGTAGCGGATCACATATGCGAGCTTTATGGCAAAGCGCTTGGAGAGCGGAGCCACCAGCGAGGTTTCGCTGTTGAGGCGCAGATCTTCACTGACCTCGAGGTTGGGCAATACCTCGACCAGTTGCTGGAAAAAAGCGGTAGGCGTAAAGTTGTGCTGAAAAGTGCCGGCGGCCCTCGCTGAGGTAAAATCATCGTCGACGCCCACCGTGGACCGTTGCTGAGTCAATGAAAGCCCCGCCTCGAACTCCAGCTTGTCGTGCTCGGTCGTGATGGCCTTGAATCCGAGACCCGCACCCTCCTCGAACCGGCGCTGAATCCCCGCGAAACGATTCTTGTCAAAGCTGGCCGAGGTGAACACGGCGATTCTGCTGGAGAGCGCATATTCTCCCCGCACGCCGGTGCGCCACAGGCTGGTGGTTGTCTGGCCGTCGGTTTCACCATAGACCAGCGAGAAAAAATGGGTCAAGGTGACTTTGCTGAGATTGTAGCCCAGTTTCTCGCCAATGTTGAGAGTGGAGATATTAGTGTTGCCCGCTGTGCTCACATACCCGATGTCGCCGGTGAGCTGCACGGGGGGCGGCGGTGCGGGTTCCTGGGCGGACACGGCGGTAGCAACGAGCAGGAGTAGACCAGACCAGCGGACCATTGGGGAGTTGCCTTCCATGGGGTGACGTTCTGGATCCTGCGGCGTGAACATGCCACAGGAGCTGACCAGCGACAGCATCGCTACCGGGCTCGCGAGGAGGGGCACGGTGACCACATCGCGCTCACTCAGGGCCAATGCTGATGCTGTTGCGAGAT
The DNA here is from genome assembly GCA_039932125.1 of Gemmatimonadota bacterium. Lineage (GTDB taxonomy): Bacteria > Gemmatimonadota > Gemmatimonadetes > Gemmatimonadales > GWC2-71-9 > DASYPP01. The sequence continues at coordinate 9,640 of JBDTQP010000100.1, read as the reverse complement.
CCCTAAGCTAACCAAATAGTGTTCTCGGGAGGCGGAACTCCGGATCGGTCTCGCCGATGGTTGCCGGATTGATGAAATACTCCTGGCGGAGTCAGGAAACCCGCAGGGGCGTCAGGGCGCGGCGGGACTTCCGAATGCCCCATGCGAGAACCGAAGCACCCTTCCAAGCGTATATGTTGTATCTGAAGGGAACACCTTGATGCATGGAGATACTGATGCGTAAAACACCTGCTCTCATCGGCCTTTTCGCCCTCGGCGGACTTCTGGTCGGAAATAAGGCTCTCGATCGGGGTCCCCGGCCCATTCCTGCGATTTCCGGCCCGGTGGCAACCGCGGTATTCGCCGGAGGCTGCTTCTGGTCCATTGAGAAGCTGTTCGACGAAATGGACGGGGTCGTTTCGGCCACCTCCGGTTTCAGCGGGGGCACCGTCAAGAATCCGAGTTATGAGGGCGTGTCATCGGGCGCAACCGGCCACATGGAAGCCGTGAAGGTGGTGTACGATCCGGCAAAAATCACCTACGCTCGGCTGCTCGATGCGTTCTGGCACGACATTGACCCCACTTCGCCCGATGGCCAGTTCTGCGATTTCGGGCCCCAATACCGGACCGCCATTTTTTATCATGACGAATCCCAGCATCGCGAGATTATGAACTCGAAGCAGGCGATCGAGAACTCCAAGGTCCTCAAGAAGCCGATTGCCACGCGGATACTTCCGGAGAGCGAATTCTTCCCTGCTGAGGAGTATCACCAGGATTTCGCACGGCGGAACGTGATGCATTACAACAGCTATCGAATCGGATGCGGGCGGGATGCCAAGCTCAAGTCAGTCTGGGGAGACCTGGCGTGGCATTCAACACCGTAAAAGAAGGTTAAACGTAGCAGTCGTCCATTGGTCAGGAGGTCGGGTTCAATGCCAGCATGTCGCTCCCGGCCGCCGCTCAAGAAACATTTTCAGCGATCAGCAACGAGGAGTACACCATGAACCGAATCATTCGCGCCAGCCTGATGGCACTGGGAACCGTAGCAGTCCTCAGTAACCTGGCCCAGGCACAGAGTACTGCAGGGTGGCAACCAGCGAGCTTCAGGAAGCCGGCTCCGGCGGTGCTCAAACAGAAGCTTACGCCAATCCAGTTTGCCGTTACCCAGGAAGACCACACTGAGGCGCCATTTCAGAATGCGTTCTGGGACAATCACCGCACGGGGATTTACGTGGACGTTGTTTCCGGAGAGCCGCTGTTCAGTTCGACCGACAAGTTTGAATCCGGTACCGGCTGGCCCAGCTTCACCCGGCCGCTCGATGCGCACAATCTGCGCACCAAGGTGGATCGTGCATTCCTGATGGTGCGTACCGAGGTCCGGTCCACGCACGCCGATTCACACCTGGGTCATCTTTTCGACGACGGGCCCGCGCCAACCGGCCTCCGCTACTGTATCAACTCGGCCGCGCTGCGCTTTGTGCCGATCGAACGCCTGGAATCCGAGGGCTATGGTCAGTATCTGGCCTTGTTCAAGCGTTCCGCAGCTGCGAGCAATTAGCTCATTCAGCCCTGCAGAACGAGAACGGCCCTTCCGAACAGGAGGGCCGTTTTCGTGTAAAATGTCTCTAGCTATCTGATCTCGTTTTCCGGCAGGTTGCCCCATTGGACGGAATCTCCCACCGCAATCTCGCCATCATCAAGCACCTCACCAAATGCGCCACCACGCCAGTCTGAGAACATGGCATCCCTGAGGCCGGGAACTGTGCGTTCCATGAGATCGCAAGGCTTGGTTTCACCGAAGATGCGTATGCGAACCTCGCCTATCTGAAGCACTTGCCCCCGCGACGCGGCCAGGGGGGTCCCGCTCACCATCAGGTTGGCGCGCCTGGATGACGGCCCCGCCTTCGATCCAGTCTCCTTCATGAGCTGGTCCCAGATCTCTCGCTCAATGATCGTGACTTGTCTACGCCGGCCCTGGTCCGCATTGCCGAGAATGCCGCGACCGGAGACCATTGTCGCACGCTCTACCAGGTCCATCGGACCAGACTGCATTCGTTTGATCCAGATCGCTTCCAGCCTGCCGGGCGGAGCCACGTTCACTGCCTCTTTTCCGGCTGCACGACCGACGCTCCAACAGGCCAATTGCCCCTGAAAAAACTATCCAGCGCCGTGAAGAGCAGGGCGGGTTGATCGAGCCAGGTGCGATGACTGGAATGCGGGATGAGGAGCATGCGTCCATCAGCCGCTTCCCTCGCCCAGACTCTTGACGCGTCGAGCGGCAACTGAGATGCCGCACCCTCGACGACGAGGAGCGGCCGGCCCATTCTGCGAAGTGCAGCCGTGAAATCATACTCCGCGCCCATCCCTCGCATCGCGGACACCTTCGCCAGTCGACGATGCCGCAAGACGTCCGGCGGGTAATCGCAGACATCACCTGAAGGCTGGCGACCCCGACTCCCCGAGCCGCCATACGCTTTGCTCGCGGTTAGAGCGCTCTCTCGACAGAGGGCCGCGAGATCGCTATCCGGGGCCACAGGCCAGAGACTGTCGATCGCCCGAAGGCGCTTGCGGGTTCCGGCGTCTCGCAGGGAATCCAGGTGCGCAAAGCGCCGGACATAATCCCGGCCGGTCGGAGGAAATGGATTGAGCAATGCCATGCGTTCAACGTTACCGGGGTGAGCGATTGCATAGTGAAGCGCGATGGCCGATCCCCAGGAAAGCGTAATTAGTGAGACCCGATTCAACTGAAACCGCCGGCGAACGGCATCCAGGTCCTCGACGTGCTGCGCCAGTCCCAGTGCTGCCGGTGAGGACACCAGCTCAGACATCCCGGCACCACGCTGATCGTAGAAGATGAGCGTATACCCGTGGGTCGCCAGCGGCTCCAGGCTGGCACCCTCCTTGAGTCCGGTTGCGGGACCGCCGTGAATGACGATGATGGTGTCGCTGCCGGAGCCGACAACGCGGAAGAAGAGCCGGGCTCCGCCGGATCCGGGAAGGTATCCCTCGAGCACCGGCGCGGACTGACCCGAACCGGAGGCAACTCCCGGCCCCTGCGCCCGCGCCGCGGGCACAAAAGTGAACGCGATGCCGAAGATGATTGCCAGCGTTTTCATAGAGTCGAATCCCTGGTCTCTGCTTCTTCATGGGCCTGCATTTTGTCCAACACTTGCCCGGGCGCTACATCCTGTGCGAGCCTTCCCAGCTCCGGATCTGATGCTTCCGCGATGTTCAGCCGCTCGGCAATTAGAGTCACCAGTTTGATGACCTGGGTAATCTCGTGCTCGGCCAGGAGGCTCATCTGGAGATTGAGGTCAGCCCGCTTCTCCGAGATGGCTGCCATGCGGTTCTGTCTGATTAGAATGAATGCTGAAAGAAATAGCGCCTCGACCGTAGCGCCCATGGTGAGGATGGCAAACGATGAATCGAACGGCGGAATGATTCTGATCCAGCCAAAGTTGATCGCGAACCAGAGTGCTATGATAAGGAGTTGCATCGTCACGAAAGCAAAGCTCCCCACAAATCGTGCAATTAACCCGGCGACACGGTCTCCCATCCCGGCGGATCGTTCTTCAGCGATCCGGCGTTGAATCAGTGTGCGGATGTTCCGGTCCATGACCGGTGCCAGGTCGTCGGCTCGTTCCTGGCGGGTACGACCATTCATGTTCTTGTCCTGGAGGTGGTGGCGGACAATGTACCACTTTTCCCTTGCAGCCTTGGTGACCTGAGCCCCAGAATCAGGTCATCGTACCAGGGCCGGCTGGCGGAAAATGAAGTACACCGCCCCGATGAGGCAGAGCGCGGCCCAGAGATAGTCCAGCCGCATCGGCTGACGCATGTAGATCACCACGAAGGGAACGAAGACAGCGAGCGACATCACCTCCTGGAGCATCTTGAGCTACCCCAGGTAATACACCGTATACCCGATACGGTTTGCCGGCACTTGGAGCAGATATTCGAACAGGGCGATACCCCAGCTCACCACGGCGGCGACATACCACGGCCGGCTCTGGAGGTCCGCAGGAGACCAAAATGTGAGGACCTGATCAGCGGCGGGCGCTTATCCCTGGAGGCTCATCTTCAGCCGAGGGGTGAAGAAATAACTAGCCTGATGGCGGAGCGGACAACGGCGGGTTCCTGCGAGGTGCGGGATGGGTTCTGCCGTGCGGGAGGAAAAACTTGCCTGGGCGGATACGCTACACGCTTGGTGGCCACGCATATAGTACGCACACCATTCCTTCGGTGTTCGCCTGCTCAAAGTGATCGCGACCTTCCGCTCCAAGTGGACATGATTCCGTTGTGACCTCCTGGACCTCTCCGGGCTTCTCAATATCCCACCGGCTCTCTTCGAGGAAGCTCCGGGCGGTATGGTCGGCCCGCTCGATTCGCGGCTCCTTGACCCAGCAGCTGGCAAAGGCTCCATCCAGTGCTCCGTATTTGGGATGATCGGGCTTGGGAAATACCAGGTACACCAGGTGATACACAGGCTGCACGCTGACACCTCCCTGCTGATGATAAGTTCAATGAAAAATATCGGCAGCTCGACGCGGAACTTCAGAATTTAGTGAGTCGTGCGCAGCGACTCGAGGAGGTTCAGAAAATGCGGCCGATTCGCCTCGAAGGTACCCGTGAGACCGAGGTAGGCGATCAGCATCACGCCACCGGGAATCGGGATAGACACCATTTCCTTGTTCATGGAGAGGGCCGTATCAAAGCCACGATAGTCCCGGGTGCCCGGCAGGAGATCGTCACCGGTGGGTGTCTTGTCGAGTGCCAGGTTATTGAGCCAGAAATTCTCTCCCCGGTCTGCTGCAGCAGAATCGGTCGCGATCAGGAGGATTGTCGCTTGTGAAGCGCTGCCTATGGCCGGGTCATTGGGGGCGAAAAGTGTAGAGAGGACAATGACGTCCCCTTCGAAATCGGTGCCCATGCGCTGATGGGTGGCAGCGCCCAGCATGAAGTAATAGGGGAATCGTATTGCCCAGCGTGGCCTGGATGATTCGAAGGTAAAGTAGCCCGAGTCCAGGGTTATCTCGAAGGGCCGGGGAACCAGATTGGCGGGCGGCAGATGTGGTCGAGTCGCATCCAGGGCCCGGGCAACCCGGTATGCGCCGAAAACGCCGAGCCGGTCGCCCCAGGAAAAAAGATCGGCGAGTGCACTGTCCCGTTCTCCGGGAAAGGCTGGGAACCCGGCGGCTACCCGTGCCTTTACATTGGCGGAGATGAGTGCATACACATGTTCCCGCACGGCCGCCTGCCGCTCACGAGGAACCGACGCCGCGTTCGTCTCCAGCCATTGAATAAACTCACCCTGCGAGGCTGGTAACCCATCGGCGGGCAGCGTCGCTGGTGTTCGCAGCGGTGCTGGATCGTACTCCTGGGCCCCGGCGGGCTCAGCGAATCCGATTGTCAGGAGCAGACAGAGACACCCACGAATAATGACGGACCTAAACGACATTGGACTTCCTGGAAAATGGAGGTGCCGCGGATTCAGCCGGTCAGAAATACTCCCTCGCTCAATCGAACCGTGAAACGCCCACTCTCACTTCTGAGATCTGTCCACCCAGGCTTGTCAGTCTCGATGATGATCTACCGGCTGCGCCATCCCGGTGATTGCCGAAACCAGCCATGACAATAACCGGCAGCTTTGGGGCAGAGAAGGCCGAGTACGACACCCGCTCGAGATCCATATTCCGAGTAGTTGAAGAGTATCCGGGAGAGACAATACAGCGAAAGACGGATGCTGGCCAGCAGGCTGATGAAAGCTCGGTCGCTACGCTCCCCCCGAATGAACCCGCGGTTTTTCAGCAGCCTGCCGAAGCGTTTCAACGCTCGCTGCCTGGAGGAACGCATCGACAACCGGATGCACCCTTCCCGTGAGACCAGCGCGCTCGGGCTGAAAAAGGGTAATGAGGTAAAACGGATGCCCGTTCAGTGCCATCGCCCGGACCTCACCGTCCTCATCGCGCGCGGCGATGGCCAGGGGCCCCGCCCCGAAAAGCCCTTCATGCTCCGGGTTGAGACCGAAAGAGCAGTGGTACCCCTCCTCAGCACCCGGGCTAAACAGGCTGGCGAACGGCCCGTCCGCGACAGGATAGACTGCGCCTGATTTCTCTATAAGCGAGCAGCGAAGCGGCGCGATGATCGCCTGAGTTGCCTCAGGCTCCAGTTCGGCATGGGCGGCGTGATGCGTGTGGAGAACGTTTCGCGCATACTCGAGGATAGCGTGCTGAAACCCGCCACAGGTGCCGAGGAATGGAACTCCGTTTTCGCGGGCGAATCGAATCGCGCCGAGTGCGCCGTCTGTATTGGTATACGGGCTCGCCGGCACCACCCAGATGCCGGCGAAACCGGTGAGCCGCTCCGCTGGATGATGTCCGAGAGAGCTCGTATGGATCCAGCTCCAGGAAAGTGATGGTTCGGTTTTCGACACCAGTGTGAGCGTCCGGTTTATTCCCTGGTGAGCGACGACCGCGGGATTGTAGTCTCCCACGAGAGCGATACGGCACCGGCCCTCGCCGCTCACTCGCTCGTCTTCTCCCATTGAATCTTTCCCGTGACCGCGATCATAAGCTCACGTAGCGACCAGAGCTCCACGGGGCCAATCGGGCCGTAATCACGAACCGATTTGAGACCGCCGGGTGTGCGATGCGCCGTGAGCGTGAGCGTCGGCTGATCGGTGTATGGCGCCGCGAACGAATCCGGGAGCGTCATGTAACCGAGCCGATCCAGCATGTAGCAGAGCCGGGCATAATCCTGGAGTGAGACATGCCCCTGGTATGTTCCGATGTTGTCGACAAACCTGATTCCGACGTACCGCGCGCGGCTGTCCCGGTACAGGGTAGCCTCATCCTGAGGGCAGGTTCCAAAACAGGGATCCCGCTTGAGAGATATAGAGTCATACGGCAGACGAGCCCGAATAACCTCGTTGCTGTCCGACGATACGCCACGTTCGGAAAGAAAACGATACGCCGGCGACTGGCTGAGAGTGGTATCGGCTGTGGCCGCCGCCTGTGTGGAAGGTTGGCAGGCAACCAGGAGAGCCAATAGCGGTACGCCGTCTTTATTCACTTTCGTCCTCCGCGGTAACAGTCTGCAAGGGATTCGCCCCAGCTGGCTCCGCCTGAAAAAACTCGCCTGTCGATTGCTGCCTTACTCGCCCGTTCTCAGCTGGTTTTCTCCTGTCTGACGATTCCCAGTCGACGAACGACGGGAAACGACCAGCCCACCGACAATGAAAACCACTCCAGCCAGCAGCGGTATGAGGGCAAACCAGTTTACTCGCGGTTCGAGCCAGGCCTGGTCTGTGTCTCCCGGATTGTATGCGACGCGCATCTCCCGACCCACGGGATACTTCGCGGTCGCCGAATCAGCTTCTGCCCGGGAATGAATCTGCCGCGGCCAGAGTCTGAAAATTCCGATTGAATTCTGAATCCTGCTGGACCGGTGTACCCGTCCCCCCAGGATATATTCGTACTCAATGAGCGGATAATGCTCTCCCGTCGCAGAGGCTACTGCTGCCGCACGAACGACTCGGCCGGGTGTGAATGGCCAGAGTGTCGCGGAATAGCTTGCGCCGAGATCCCGAATGCCGAGGAGAAAAAGGAGGCCGCCGCCCAGCACACTCGTATAGATCCAGCGTTTATCCTTCAAAGCAATCGCCGGCATGGACCACTTCCTCGCCGCCCGCAATGATGTGCTCGCATTCAAATTCCAGTTCTGCCGTGTACCACGGATTGAAATACACTTTCCATCCCTGATCTTCCGTTGCTTCCAGACCCACGACCGACAGCTCGAGCTGCTGCTGTGGCTCGGAATCGTCAGCCGCCCACCCCAGCATCCGGATCCCCCGGAACCGAACCTCCAGTGGAGAGCTGCCGGCCGGCTGAATCCGCATGGTGATTTCCTTCTTTACGAAGTCGACGCGGTATTCGGTGGCGACGGCACCGATGAGTCGGCCACAGAGGTCACTTGAGTTCATCGACAGCCCCGGAGTTGGTGATCGTGGACGTCAGTTCCGTGCGCACGACATCTCCATGGTACTTACGAGATCTGACATGAAAGTCAGCGTCAATCCACAGGAGTCATTCCCGGTGACGGGGTAGGTGATCTTCGAGCTGTCCGCCAGGCTGGCTCCTCCAGGCAATCCATACACACTATCGATCTCGGCGACGGTTGCCCCATTACGCACGCCGTCGGTGGTGATGCAGCTCCGGCCCGTGCATTGAACGTCTATCACCTTTTCATGGGTGAAAGCCACCCTCATGCCGGCGTATATCCATGTCACCACCGTCTCCCTCGACGCCTCCTGGTACGCTGGACCCAGAGTCCCATTCGGCGCTCCCATTATTCCCCGGACCCGGGAGATTGATGCTCCTGCCTCGATGCCGTTGAAGGCGGCTCTGAGCTGCGGGATGGGGTTTCCCGTTAGGTAAGTTGGCGCAGCCTGGGCGGATGCTCTGGCTGTCGCCTCGTGCGCCCCAGGAATGGTATCGGAGCTAGCGCGCGTGGTGTCCGAACGGGAGCTACGGGTGTCATCGCGGTCTTTCGCGCAGGCCACGAGCACGAGTATCAGAACAGCACCGGAGAGGCGCACGAGGATCAGTCTGCTGGAGTGTTGGACTGTACGACAGAGCTCAATCATAACGAAGAAAAGCCTCCGTCGCCGGAGGCTTTCTACACCCGTTCGGTTACCGGTCACTTCTCATTGACCTACTTCCACGTTGAAGCCGACGAGAATCTGCGTCGCAACGCTGCTAAGCCCGAGGAGCCTCAACTCTACAAAGGGAATGACGTTCCTGGTGGGCACTTCGATGCCGCCTTCGGCGAGCCATCCCCACTGGGTGTCCGAGAACAATTCAACGCCCACATATTCCATGCTGGCTCCCGCTCCCACGAACGGCCGGACAGCACCATGCTGGAGATGCCATTGCAGCGCTCCGCCAGCGAATAAAGAGGTGCCCGGCTCGTCCAGGATTGTGCTGAGAGCGAATTGAACGCGTAAGCTCCTGGCGAAGTTGATGCCGAACTGACCGCCGGCCATCTTGATCGTGTGCTGGTCGCTCACGTCACCGCCAATGTGAATGCCGAGTGTGCCGCCCTTCTGCCGGTCCTGGGCTTCGAGCCTTGCCGCTGATCCCGTTGCAAGCACCATCACTATGAACGTGAAAAGGCGCATTCGAATCTCACTGGTTGAAGAAAGTCCTCGTCGCTGCGGTCCTTAGCTTATCGCGATGAAACAATGAACAGAACCGCGAACAGGGATCAGGGTACTGCAGTGATCATCGAGACGCACCCGCTCGGCGATCAAGAAATAATCCGGCCACGCGCGGCGCAATACCGATGAAGGTTCGATCGGTGTTGACCACCATGGCGATGATCAGATTCTGATCGGGATAAACCTGGAGAGTCGCCGTTCCCCCCATTGCCCCGCCGTTGTGACTCACCCGCCGGCGACCGGCTGAATCGGTGCTTACCGACCAGCCGATTCCATATCCGGTTTCCGTGCCATCGCGAAGGTGTTGCGAGGTCCAGAAGAGTCGTACGGTTTCCGGCTTGAGTAACCTGCCCTCCAGCATGGTTTGACCGAAATGCGCCAGGTCTTCTGCGGTCGACATGAAACCGCCGCCGGCCCACTTGTAACTGTTGTCGACGTATGGCG